>CANNMD010000144.1 GCA_947505655.1 Acidimicrobiaceae bacterium
CGCGTATTTTGCTCGTCGACCCTGAGCTCGAAGAGGCCATGGCCTCGGTGCAGTGCGAGCGCAAGTTCATCATCGGATCCGAGACTGATGCCCTGCTCATGCGCTTCGATACGCAACCTCTGCCGTGGGAACCCGATGAAGACGCCACAGCAACCATCAACTACACCAGCGGCACCACTGCACGGCCCAAGGGTGTGCAACTGACCCATCGCAACCTGTGGATCAATGCCGCCACATTTGGTCTGCACCTCGGTCTCTCCGACCGCGATGTTTATCTGCACACGCTTCCGCAGTTTCACTGCAACGGCTGGGGCCTTACCTATGCAGCCACGGGCATGGGCGCACAGCACATCATGTTGCGCAAGGTCGACGGCGCCGAGATTCTGCGACGCATCGAGCAATACGGCGTCACCATTCTGGCTGGCGCTCCAGCGGTACTCAACATGGTTATCGAGGCCGCACGCGCATGGGACGGGCCGATACCTGGCAGCGGCACAGTGCGCGTGGTTGTTGCTGGCGCCCCTCCACCCACCCAAACCATCGAGTTGGCCGAGACACTGCTGGGCTGGGAGTTCATTCAGCTCTACGGCCTCACCGAAAGCTCGCCACTGCTCACGTTCAACCGCGGACGCGCCGAGTTCGACGAGCTAACGCCCGGCGAACGCGCCCAACGACTCGGCCGCGCTGGCGGGCCCGCACTCGGTGTCGAAGTCGCTATCTCGCCCGACGGCGAAGTGATGGCTCGGGGCAACGTCATCATGGGTGGCTACTGGGAGCAGCCGGTCGAGACCGCAGCCGCCATTCGAAGCGGCGACGATGGCCGCGAGTGGTTCTATAGCGGCGACGGCGGGTTCCTCGACGCCGATCACTACGTCACCATCTCCGATCGCAAGAAAGACGTCATCATCTCGGGCGGCGAAAACGTGTCGTCCATCGAAGTCGAAGATGCCGTGTTCAGCCACGCCGAGGTCGCTGAGGTTGCCGTCATTGGCGTGCCCGACGAGAAGTGGGGCGAGCTCGTGATGGCCCTCGTTGTGAAGACCCCAGATTCCACGCTCACCGAGGCCGACCTCATCGCCTACGTGAAGACCAAACTCGCCGGCTACAAGTGCCCGAAGCGCATCGAGTTCCGAGATGTCCTCGCCCGCACGAGCACCGGAAAGTTACAAAAATTCAAGCTCCGCGAGCCCTACTGGACCGGCCATCAAAAGGGCGTCAACTAGCCCTGCGCCACCCCAATTGACATGGCATTTCTGTGAAGCGTGAGCGCACGGTTACCGTGCGCTCACGCTTCACAGAGAACAACTGCGGCGAACAAAATCTTCACGAAACAGTAAAGGTGAGCGCCGTTCGTGCCGAAGAAAGAGTATGTCCCGGTTCCGCCTGACCCTCGCAGGTACAGCTCTTTCAACGATGTCGCTGTTCTCGCTATGCGTTATCGACAGCTCAGCGCTGGCTGCCCCTGCTGCGACATACGTCGTTCGCTCTGGCGATTACCTCACCGGTATCGCCGCCAGAGTTGGCGCGAATGTCAACGATCTGCTGAAGCTGAACAACCTCAAGATCACCAGCGTGATTCACCCCGGCGACACGCTGTTGGTACCCGCAAATGCAACTGCGCCCGCAGCGAAGGCACCAACAAAGACTCCTGCCGCAAAGACCCCTGCAAAAACGACTCCCGAAGCAAAGGCTGCTGCCCCCGCTGGCGCCGTGTACGTGGTGAAGCGCAACGACTCGCTCAGCAGAATCGCTACGAAGCATGGAGTGAAGCTCTCAGCGTTACTGAAGGCCAACAAGATGACCGTGAAGAGCGTGATCATGCCCGGCTCGAAGCTGGTCCTCCCCGCTGGAGCCGTGGTGGCCGTCACCACGACCACCACGCCGACAACCGCTCCAAGCACTACCGCTCCGAGCACCACGTCTCCGACAACCACCACCCCAGCCACCGCTGCCCCTGCTACTACGACCCCAACCACCGTGGCACCAGCAGATCAACCGCAGTCGATCACCACCTTGCTCAGCTACTTGCAGGCTCAGGTAGGCAAGCCCTATCAGTTCAATGCCGAAGGCCCTGACGCATTTGACTGCTCGGGACTCGTAACGGCTGCATACCGTCAGATCAAGATCTCACTTCCGCATCAGAGCCTGGTGCAGTCCACCTATGGCAAAGCAGTCGACTGGAAAACCGAACCCATTAAGGCCGGCGATCTGGTGTTCATGTATTCGTCAGCATCCCCTGGAGTGATCGGTCACGTGGGCGTGGCGGTCGACAGCAAGACATGGATTCAGTCGGCTCGCACCGGAACCCCGGTGCGGTTCAGCGCAATGCCAAGCCTCGAAAAGATCCAGGCGGTTCGCCGCATCGTTCAGCAGTAACTGGCGTTGCGATACCGGCGTCTACACGCCGATTGTCGTTGTGATGTGGTTATTGCTGGCCCATTGCAACACGCTCTTCGGCCACAGGATCGCGATACGCGCGTCCGATGCCCTCGATGACAACGCGGCGCAACACCGAGTGATCAGCAGCAAACGGCGGCGTGAAGGCCGGAGTAACCGATGCACCGCGCTGATGACCGACAGTGAAGCCATCGACGCCATAGCTAAACGGCGTGGTGCGTGGGATGTGACCCTCGCCCACCGGAACGTCGTCGTAATACAGCGCGATATCGCCCGTGAATCGACCCGTCGGGGTGAACACCACGCGTGCCGAGATGCGACCCGCTGGCAACGGCACGCTGGCCGAGATCGTGGTGATCTCCGCGCCAAGGCGATTGTTCACGTAGTGCAAACGGCGGTTCTGGATGTAGACCGCGTAGCCACCTGATGGACCCCCATGGCACACCAAGGCGCCGTCGATATTGGCGTCGGCCGTGACGTCGAGTTCGGCGATGATATGGAACCCGCGGTTGCGAAGGTTTGGCGCGATGTTCTCGGGGATACTTCCGATGCCCGGGTAATACACGTAGGTGTCGTGCCGATAGCGAGTGTCGCCGAACTTGGCGGGCTGGTTGTTGAGCGGCAGCACCTTGAACTGCTCGGCCTGTTGCCACCACATCTCGATCAGCTCACGCAGCTTGTCGGGATTGTCGGCCGCCACGTCGGTTGTCTCAGACACGTCGTTGGCAACGTTGTACAGCTCCCACTGATCAAGATCGAACGGTGCATGCGAATCGAGACCATCGCCGTAGTCGACGGTAAGCAACGGGTGAAACGCAACGGCTTTCCATCCGTCGTGATACAGCGCACGCGAACCAAACATCTCGTAGTACTGGGTGATGTGCTTCGATGGCGCCGCGCCGTCGTTGAGGGTGGAAGCAAAGCTGACACCCTCGATGGGGCTCTGCACCACACCGTTGATTTCGGTGGGAGGCACGATGCCAATGAGCTCGAGCAACGTTGGGAACACGTCGATGGCGTGCACGTACTGATGGCGCGTTTCGCCAGTGGCGGTAACACCCTTTGGCCAACTGAAGATGAGCGGATCGGTGACGCCACCTTCGTGGGTCTCGCGCTTCCAACGCTTGAGCGGCGTGTTGCCCGCCCATGCCCAACCCCATGGGTAATGGTTGTACGCGTTGGGGGTGCCGAGGTCGTCGATGCGGCGCAGGTTCTCTTCGAGGCTCTCGGGCTCGAAGTTGAAGAAGTACATCTCGTTGAACGAACCGTTGGGCCCGCCCTCTGAGCTGGCTCCGTTGTCGCTCATGATCATCACGATGGTGTTGTCGGTCTCGCCAAGTTCTTCAATGAAGTCGAGCACCCGGCCGATGCAATGATCGGTGTGCTCGAGGAAGCCGGCGTAGACCTCCATCATGCGCGCATAGAGGCGACGCTCGTCGGCCGACAACGAATCCCATGCAGGAATCCATGCCGGACGCTCGCTGAGCTGGGTACCCGCAGGCAACAAACCCGACTCAACTTGGC
Organism: Acidimicrobiaceae bacterium; assembly: GCA_947505655.1. Classification (GTDB taxonomy): domain Bacteria; phylum Actinomycetota; class Acidimicrobiia; order Acidimicrobiales; family Ilumatobacteraceae; genus WLMZ01. The sequence goes on from CANNMD010000144.1 coordinate 3,922, forward strand.
GGGCATAGACAGCGTCGCGCCACTGATCCCAGCCTTGATCGAAACAGCCGCGGTACTTGTCGATAAAGCTGCGCGGTGCCTGATGCGGCGCATGGCAGGCACCCGGGGTGAGGTACAACATGAACGGCTTATCGGGCGACGTTGCGCGGAGATCTTTCATGAACAAGATCGACTTGTCGGCGAGATCTTCGGTGAGGTGATAGCCCTCTTCAGGAGTGGCCGGCGGATCGACTTGATGGTTGTCGAACACGAGGTCGGGGTGGAACTGATCGGTCTCGCCGGCCATGAAGCCATAGAACCGCTCGAAGCCGCGCCCGAGCGGCCAACGGTCGCGTGGGCTGCCCATGGTCATTTCAGTTGCAGGCGTGAGGTGCCACTTACCAACAGCAAACGTTGCGTAACCGTTGCGCACGAGCACCTCTGACAAGAAGCCATTGGCGTGCGGAATGGATGCGTTGTAGCCAGGGAATCCAGCCGCGAACTCGACGATGCGCGCCATGCCGTTGCTGTGGTGGTTGCGGCCGGTGAGCAAGCAGGCGCGGGTGGGCGAACACAGCGAGGTGGTGTGAAAACTGCTGTAGCGCAAGCCGTCGCCAGCCAGACGATTGAACGTTGGTGTCGCGATGTCTGATCCGTAGCAACCGAACTGGGCGTAGCCAACATCGTCGAGCAGCACCATCACAATGTTGGGTGCATCCTTCGGCGCCTTGGGTAGCTCGGGCCACCATGGAGTGGAGTCTTCGTACGTGCGCCCAATGACCCCTTGAAACTCAGCATCGGTCACGAGCTACTCCTTGCCTGAAATCTGTTTGTCACGTTGCGCAGATTAGACCGGCGTATCGCGTGCGGCTTGCTTGGAGTTTCCCGACTCAGGGCTTGAGCTCGGTGGAAGTGGCATCGATCGACGAGTACGGCAAACGCGAAAAGAACAAATCGGCCTGGCGCGCAAGCCGGTTGATAGCCACATAGTTGGCCCCAGCCCCAACCACAGCCCCGATACCAAGCGGCAACGCGGTGCCCAACGCGATGGCGCCGCGCCGCGTGCCGTAGCGACGAACGACCAATCGGCTCATCATGTTGTTCGCCGCGCGTAGCGTGGCGATTGAAAGCTTCGAAGGATTCACATCGCTCAGCCCTGCGCCGAGTTCGTTGGCCACTCCGGTGAGGCCCTGACGCGCGGTGCTGCCGAAGATCAACACGGCCATCACCCAGGCCTTGCGCTCGTCGACGGTTGGTGTGGGACGGCCGTGCAACGCAGCGATGGTCAAGATCAGATCGCCAGCACGAGCCGTGAACCACGAAAGTTCAACCGTGGCCGCCATCAGCGAGGCTCCGGTGCCCACCAACGGCGCAGCGGCCGCCATGCCCGCGGCAGCGCCAACTGCGGCAAGCTCACGCGCGAACGACGCCGACACGGCGTTGAGTTTCTCAGGACGGATGCCATCGGGTAAGGCCGCGGCGCGAGCAACGGCTGCCTCCCAACGGGCGCTCGTTGCCGTCTCAATGCCGGTCATCATCGCCTTGGCAACAGCGTCAGGGTCGATTGAATTGATGCGCGCTTTGATGCTGTCGGCGATGTCTTGCATTCGTCGCCCTGCAGCCATTTGTCCTTTGTATCACCACCCGTCTCGCTCGGGGCGCCGTTGACAGATTCGCCATCGCTCGTTGTGCTCTACTTCTGACTATGACGTGGATCAAGCCGGCGGGTGCCGGAGTCGGCGCAGCAGTTTTCGCGGGCCTCGCAACATGGGTGTACCTCAGGTCGATCACTATCGACGACGGCCTCGAGGCGCTCGCCTTCTTGCCCATCCTCGGAATTGCGATGGTGGTCATTGGTGCCGTGGCCGGCTGGCGAGGCTTGCCATGGGCATGGCCGCGCACAGCCTCGCTCGGCGCGTCAGGCGTGGTCTTGATCGGTCTCCTCGGCCTCGCTGCAAAGCGACAGGAACTGCTGCTTGCGGAAGCCTCAGTTGCAACGACGGCGTTCGTGGCAGCCTTCACGATGACGGGATCGATCATCGGATGGAGCCTCGGAACTTGGGGTTCTCGGAACCGCCAATCACCCCAGCGCGACTAAACCGTAAACCGATTGGGCTGCATAGTTGCACAAGGCATCGTGGTCAAGCAGACTGACCGAATGTCAATCTTCACCGAGTCAATCCACACCCTCCAAGGCGCCGCTACTTCGTTGTCAGCATTTGAGGGCAAGACGATTCTTGCGGTGAACGTCGCCTCGAAGTGCGGTCTCACGCCTCAGTACACCGGCCTTGAGGCGCTGCAAGAGAAGTACGCAGCAAACGGTTTCACCGTGGTTGGTTTCCCTTGCAACCAGTTCGGTGCACAAGAGCCAGGCTCGGCCGAAGAGATCGAGACCTTCTGTTCAACCACTTACGGCGTCACCTTCCCGATGATGGAAAAGATCGATGTCAACGGCGACACCCGCCATCCCATCTACTCAGCACTCACCAGCGTTGCCGACGCCGAGGGTCACTCGGGCGACATCCGCTGGAACTTCGAGAAGTTCCTCATCGCACCAAGCGGCGCCATCACCCGGTTCAGCCCAATGGTTGGTCCCGACGATGAGACACTCGTTGCTGCCATCGAGGCCAGCCTCAACGCCTAAGCAGAACAAGTGGGCTGAAGTCACACGGGCGAAGTGACGAACGGCCCTATTCATCCTCAGACCCTCAGGCATACCTTGGTTCTCAAGTAGTTCGGTCTTCCGGCCGACTCCGTTGAGGGAGCTACATGCCGCACATGACTGAAGCCGAGTC
>CANNMD010000145.1 GCA_947505655.1 Acidimicrobiaceae bacterium
AACAGCAGTTGATTGCATGAACTCAGCCGGCCGACGAGACCCGTGCGTTGAACTCGGTGATTAGCTCGTCCCACACCGGAAGGTAGCGACGAAGACCCTTCCAGAAACTCTGCGAACGACGCGCCTCGAACAACTCGAACGGCGTGCCCTGCTGCTCGACCCATGTGTAGTAACCGAGGTTGAAGATGCGGTTGCGATCGCGCTCGGTGCACTCGAACATCGAGTCGGTGGTGACATTGGCGAGGTGCTCGCCGAACACTTCGGCCGCGTGGACCCGGGTGAAGTCATTACCGAACCGACTTGCAATGGTCTTGGCACGCTCGCTGGGATACAACGCTGCACCGTCGGTGGCGATAGTGATAATCGCGTCGTCGGGTCCGAGGCCGAGCAACTTGGCGGTCTTGATTGCTGCCAAGGTGTTGCAGATAGACGAAAACCCAAAGTGCTCGAGCGCTGCGATGAGTTTGGGTGAAATGCCTTTGTTGTCGGCAAGGTAGGCGCGACCTTCGGGTGTGTTGAACAACACATCGAGTTCGTCGGTGGCGCGATCGCTAACAGCGACAACCAGATCGGTATTGGTCACGTTGTGAATCAGCGGAATGTGTTTGTCGCCGATGCCTTGAATGTTGTGCTCGCCGAATCCGTTCTCGAGCATCGTGGGACATTCGAGCGCCTCGACAGCAACGATCTTGGTGCCGTAGTCGTCTTTCAAACGATCGCCAGCGGCAATCGTGCCGGCAGATCCGGTGGCACTGGTGAACGCTGCGAGGCGCATGTTGGGGCGACCCATTGCAGCGGCTGCGTGTTCAAACACATGGCCCAATGCACGGCCGGTGACCTCGTAATGGCCGAGATGGTTACCGAACTCGCAGAACTGATTGAGAACGAAGTTGGTGGGGTCCTTGGCCAATTCGTTGCATGCGTCGTAGATCTCTTTGACGTTGCTCTCGGTGCCCACGGTCTTGATGACATCTTCGGCTGGGTTGGCGCACCACTCATCGAGCCAATCGAAGCGCTCTTGGCTCATGCCGGCGGGAAGAATGGCGACGCCGCGGCTGGCCATGATGCGACTAATAGCGATGCCGCCGCGCGCATAGTTGCCGGTGCTCGGCCAGATTGCCCGATGGTGAGTGGGGTCGAACTGACCGGTGACCACGCGTGGCGCCAGGCAGCTGTATGCGGCGAGCACCTTGTGCGCTGTAATCATCGGGAAGCGATCGCCGAACGCAACGATGATGGGGCTATCGATGCCGGTGAGCTCTTTGGTAAGCACCACGTAATCGGGCACCTGAACTCGGTCGCCATTGATGTCGTTGTACCAGTGCACGCGGAACAAGTTGCGGGCATCGGCGTCGTTCTTGCCAACCCCCGCAGTACGGGCGGGGTCGATACGGCTTGGATCTGCCAGTTCGGCGAACGTGGGCAACACAATTCCCTGTTCGCGGAAACGAGCAACGCTGTTTGCCAACGAATCCGAATCGACAACCGAATCGGCCAGGCCGAATTGGTTGATGAGCGCGTCACGCATTTGCGCGTCGCTGCCGGTATCGGGGGTGGAGTCGTGAGTCACGTTTTACATTCTGTCAAAGCACGTCGACCTTTGCGCGCTTTGATCTGTGTGACTCAACACCGTCGCGAGCGGGCGAGCCAACCATTAGCAAAGAGATGACTTACGAAAACCGTTAGACTGGCCGAGATGTCAGAGCTCACCGACGCCAAGCGCCGAATCATTGAAGCGCTCAAGCGCGCCGACGATTGCACCGCGCAAGAGCTCGCCGATCAGTTCAGCACCACCACTACTGCAGTTCGCCAGCACCTTGAAGCGCTGCAGCAATCGGGTCTCGTCGAGCGTTTTGAGGGCACCAATGTTGGACGCGGACGACCAGCGTTGCACTGGCGCACTACGTCACTGGCCCGCGAACTCTTTCCCGACCGCCACAGCGAGCTCACGGTCGATCTCGTCGAATCGATTCGCGCCACACTCGGCAACGATGCACTTGATCGGGTCATCAACCACCGCTCGGCACAACAACTCGCCGCGTATCAAGCGGCGCTTCCCAGTGGTTCAACTGAAACACGAGTGCGGGCGCTTGGCGAACAGCGAACCGCCGAGGGATACCTGGCCGAGGTCATCAGCCACGGCAACGACCTGCTACTCATCGAACATCACTGCCCCATCTGCAGCGCGGCCACTGCATGCCAGGGTCTGTGCCGCAGCGAGCTCGAGGTCTTTCAGGCTGCGCTCGGCGCGTCGGTGACGGTGGCCCGCGAAGAGCATCTACTCAGCGGCGACGCTCGTTGCGCGTATCGCATCAGCGACAACGCCTCACCCGCCTAGCGATCCCAGTCGGGCGGCGGAAGCGTGCTTGGGCCCACGTGGGCATCGAGCCAATCGTTGAGTTCGCTGGCGCCGTTCCAACCGTCGCGAACCTTCTTCACCACTGACTTGGTTTGCATCCACGATTGAGGGGTCCACGACATAAAGGCCGTGAGACCCTTGCGCCGTAAGAGTTCAATACGCGGGTGATCTTTGGGGTAGCCGCGAGGCGCCGTCTTCAGTTCGCTGATCGCGCCGAGGGTGTACTTCTTGCTCAACGTGGCCGAGATCGCAGCAATCTCCGCACCGCGAGATTCGTCGTCGACTGCCGACCTGAAACGCTCGAGTTGATCAGTGGCCATGGCGTAATAGCCAGAACCAATCGTGAGGCCAGCAGCAGAGAACTGCACATAGAAGATGGCGCCACCCTCGCGCTCGCCAACGGCACCGATGGCCTCCTTATACGGAGGCCGACCCTTGGCGAAACGAACGTCGTTATAGGGGCGAAAAATGTTGAACGGACCGAACTCGTCGAGTTCTTCAAGCAGTGCCACCATCGCGCCCTTTACGTGCTCGTCGAAGGTGGCCTTATTGGCCTGCCAATACACCTTTGAGTTATCTGCAACGAGACCCTCGTAAAACGAGATGGCTTCGGTGGAGAAACCGGCGAACGCCATAACAGCAGCGACGAGCTACTAGACGATCTCGGAGATCTGCATCGCTGGCGTTGTGTTGGTGTAGTTCGCCACGTCGGCCATGACGGCGCCGGTGGCCGGCGATGCCATCGCTGCTTGGAACTGCTCCATTGACTCGAAGAAGAAGTGCACGGCTGCGATGTATGGGCCACTGATGCCCTTGTCGATTTCGCCAGCAACATTCCACGACGCGCACGCCAGCGGAACGTGGGTGTTCTTGTAGTAGTCGTGGTCGAAGTTGATGTCGTCGCCACCGGGATAGAGAACGCTTACACGGATCATGGAAGAGACCGTAATCCACGCGCACCCCCGACGCCTCACCCCAACGCGCCGAGCGCTCAGCAGTTCCCATTTGCGGCGAACACCCACAGCTAGGCTCGGCAGCAATGACACCAACACTTTCGGGAAAAGTAGCGCTCGTCACGGGCGCCACGAGTGGCATCGGTAAAGCGATCGCTACTCGTTTCATTGCCGAGGGTGCTGCGGTTGTTGTTGCCGACATCGACGAAGCCGGCGCAGCATTCTTGGCCGAGTTCGATGCGGATCAGGCAGCGTTCGTTCGCTGCGACGTGACCAACGAATCTGATGTTGAGGCAGCAGCGCAGTTCGCTGTCGACCGTTTTGGTGGCCTCGACATCGCCGTTGCCAACGCCGGCAAGGGCACCTTTGGCCTCATCACAGAACACTCGCTCGAGTCGTGGCGCGAGATCATCGATCTCTGCCTCACCGGAGTTTTCCTCACGGTGAAGCATGCGGGCCGAGTCATGCGCGACGGCGGTTCAATCATCAACATCGCGTCGCTCAACGCGATCCAACCGGCCGAGGGCATGGTTGCATATTGTTCGGCGAAGGCGGGCGTCGCGATGCTCACCAAGGTTGCCGCAATGGAGCTCGGGCATCGCCAAATCCGCGTGAACACCATTGCCCCTGGGCTCGTCGAGACCAACGCCACCGGCGCGTTTTGGATGATGCCGGGCATCGTTGACGAGTTCGTTGAGAACACCACTGTTGGTCGCTTCGCACAGCCCAATGACATCGCCAACCTTGCGCTGTTTTTGGCGAGCGACCAGTCGAGCTTCATCAGCGCCGGCTTTCACAGCGTCGACGGCGGCGCCGCCACGAAGCGCTATCCCGATCTGCCCGGCGCCTTTGCACGGCTGGCCGACAACTCAGGTCTATGACACTGGGGCACGCGTATTGGCGGCAGTGGCTCGCCAGCACGATCTCGAATCTTGGCGATGGGATCAACGCTGCGGCGATGCCGCTCTTGGCGATATCGCTGACCCACGACAGCCGACTCATCGCGGGCGTTGCCCTGACCATTTCGCTGCCGTGGTTCGCGTTGGCACTTCCGGTCGGAGTTGTTGTCGACCGTTACAACCGCCAGACGCTCATGGTTGCCACCAACGCGGTGCGGTGCATTCTCTATGTGGGCCTCGCAATCACGGCGGCCACGGGCATCTTGAATATTTGGTTGCTCTACCTGCTGCTGCTCGGCGTGGGTATCTGCGAAGTGTTGTTCGACAGTTCGGCCCAGGCGTTTCTGCCAGCCATCGTTGATGCCGAGCAACTACCGAAGGCCAACGGTCGCATGTACATGGCCGAAACCATCGCCAACTTCTTTCTTGGTCAACCAGTTGGCGCAGTGCTATTTGCTCTTGCGGTCGGAATTCCGTTCGGACTCGATGCTGCGAGCTTCGCAGTAGCTGCCGTTCTTGTTGCTTCGATTCGAGTGCGCCCCGGAGCCCTTCCCACCCCGAAAACCGATGCGCCGAACAAGTCATTCGGCGACGAGATCGCTGCGAGCGTGCGGTGGCTGTGGCGGCACCGGTTGCTCCGAACAATGGCCATCATGCTTGGCGCAGCCAACCTCGGCGGCACCTTAGGCGTGAGTATCTTCGTGCAGTTCGCGCTGGAGACACTGCACGTGAACGAGCACTGGTACGGCGCTCTGTTGGCGCTGATGGCCCTCGGAGCAATTCTCGGCGGACTCATCGGCGACCGAGTCGTTCGCCGCTTGGGCCGCTCGGCATCGTTGCGTGTGAGCTTCATCGCATTCGGCCTCGCCGCAATCGGCACAGGCCTCTCACCGAACTACTGGTTCGTTGCCGCCTTCGCGTTCGTCGAAGCGGTGGCCACCATCCTGTGGAACGTGGTGTCCGTCTCGATGCGCCAGCAGATCATTCCGAGCGAATTGTTTGGTCGCATCAACAGCGTCTATCGCTGGATCGGCACCGGATCTGCGGCCATCGGCGCGCTCATCGGTGGCCAGATCGCGTACTACTTCGATCTGCGCACACCCTTTGTGGTCGGCGGCGCGGTGATACTCGTTGCGTTTGCTTTCGGTGGCCGATTGCTCAGCGACCAACGAATCGACGCGGCAGTTCCTGCAACGCCAACGCCTGCCGCTAGTTGACCGAACCTCGAACGCCAGCGCCACCATCGATGACATAGGTCTCGCCGGTAATCCAGTTGCCGAGATCGCTCGCCAAGAACGTGGCCAAGTTGGCAATGTCCTGGGGAACACCGAGGCGGCGCAACGGCAGGTTTGCGGCCAGCGTGTCGCCGAAGTTGTCGACAAGATGCGCAGCGAAAGCGGTCTGCACCAGTCCGGGAGCGATACCCACAACACGGGTGGGGCCGAGTTCGCCTGCGAGCTGGCGGGTGAGGTGAATCAGCGCAGCCTTGGTGAGGTTGTACACACCCAGCGCGCCTTCGGCGCGGAGGCCACCAACCGACGCGATGTTCACGACGACACCGGGGTTGTCCTTCATCGAGGCTTCCCAAACGGCCTTGGTCCAAAACAGCGGACCGCGTAGGTTGACGTCGAAGGTCTTGTCGTAACGCGACGGATCTACGCCAAGTGTGGGCCCGTAATACGGATTGGTGGCGGCGTTGTTCACCAAGATGTCGATCTTGCCGAAGCGCTCGATGGTTGCGTCGACGCAGCGCTGCGCAGCATCGAGATCGCCGGCGTTGGCAGCGAACACGGCGGTCTCGCCCGCAATCGTGCTTGCCGCGATCTCAAGCTGATCGAGCTTGCGCGAGCTGAGCATTACTTGTGCGCCGGCCGCTGCGTATGACTGGGCTATCGCCAGACCAATGCCTCGTGATGCTCCGGTAATCAGCGCGACCTTGCCTGCAAGCGAAATTTCCATGCCCGCAAGTTAGTCGGAGGCGAGTCCGCCGAACTGCTCTGGAGCGTCATGCGTGAGCACGCTGACGGCGACGCGGCGCACGCGCCGGCCCTCTACTTCGAACGCTGAGAACCGCCAGCCAGCAAAGTCGACGCTCTCGCCCACGGCGGGCACATGCTCGAGCGTGCCGAACAAAAAGCCGCCGATGGTGTCCCAGTCGTCGTCGGGCAAATTGAGTTCGAGCAGGTCGTTGAGATCGTCGACCGACATGGCGCCGTCGACCAGATAGTCGCCATTACTGAGGCGTTCGACTTCTACATCTTCGGTGTCGTGCTCATCGACGATCTCGCCGACGAGTTCTTCGAGGCAGTCTTCGAGTGTGATCAAACCAGCGATGGCGCCATACTCGTCGGCCACAAATGCGAGGTGAAACTTCTGTGCCTGCATCTCGCGCATCAGGCGACTCACCGGCTTGTTCTCGGGCACCACGATTGCCAAGCGCACGATCTCGCG
>CANNMD010000146.1 GCA_947505655.1 Acidimicrobiaceae bacterium
GCGTTGGTGGCCTGCACTTTGCAGGTGTACCGCTTAGCGGGTGTGAGTCCGGGCACCAACATCGGCGACGACGCGCCGCTCGCAACAACGGGTGTAGCGGCTCCTGCGGCCGTGGACACGCACGTCGTGGTGTAGACGGTCACTGCCGATCCGCCGTCCGAGGCTGCAGCGGTGAAGGTGACGGTGGCGCTCGACGGTGCGGCTGAAGCGCCGAGGCTGATGGGCGCGCTGGGCACGGTGCGTGGTGTCGCCAGTGTGGCGCTTGACTCGGTGCCGGGTCCGGCGGCGTTCTTGGCGGCCACGGTACATGAGTACTGCGTGCCGTTGGTGAGACCCATCAGTCCGGCCGTCGTGGTAGACGGCGATGTCTTCTTGATCTTTACCGTCGTGCCGTCGGTGCACGAAACCACATAGCCCTTGATCGGTGCGCCGCCGTTATTCGAAGGTGCTGACCAGGTGAGGTTCAGCCGTCGGTTTGTGGTCACGATCAGCGGCGCATCGGGCGCCGATGGCGTGGTGCGTGGGGTCGCGGTCTTGGCCGAGGAAGCGGGCCCAACACCCAACGCGTTCTCGGCCAACACGATGCACGAATACTCGACGCCGTTGGTGAGGCCGATCACGATCCATGGACTGCTGGTCAACGTGTTGACCACGGTGGATTGTCCAGGCGCGGCGCATGAGGTTGTGTAACCAAGAATGGCTGAGCCGCCGTCACGCGCTGGCATGTTCCACGTGAGTGTGGCGGATTCGTTCAGTGGGCGTACCACGAGGGCGCGAGGAGCACTTGGAATGGTCACAAAGAACGACGGCGACGGCACGATCGGTGGCAGGCGATAGAGCAACTTGTTCGGGTCGCCCGCACCCACCGATAGCACACCAACAGTTGCGGTGGTGTCGAGTGCAGTCCAGATTTCGGCGGGGGTCGCCGTAGGTGTGAGTTCAAGGAGCCGGGCCACAACGCCAGCCACATGCGGGGCGGCCATCGATGTTCCGCTGACCACGTTGGCCGCCGTCGCTGGAGTAGAGGTACCGATCCACGCCGACAAGATGCTGACACCCGGGGCAAAGATGTCGACGCATGAACCGCGGTTGGTGAAGGCGGCTGCGTGGTCGATGATATTTGACGCAGCCACGGTGATGGCAGCGGTGACATTGGCGGGGCTCTGAGTACATGCATCGACGTTGTCGTTGCCGGCAGCCACCACCACGGTGATGCCTGCTGCGATCACGTTGGCCACCGCCGTGTCGAGCGAGGGCGAGAGCGAACCGCCGAGGCTGAGGTTTGCCACCGCTGGACCGGGATGGGCCGCGTGATCGCTGAGCACGAAATCAAGTCCGTTAATGATGTCGCTATCGTTCGAAGTGCCATCGCACTGAAACACCTTCACGGGAACCAGCGACACATCCTTGGCGACGCCGTACACGGTGCCGCCGAGAGTGCCGGCAACGTGGGTGCCGTGTCCGTTGCAGTCTTCGATGTCGGCCGTCTCCGACGCCGACGCGCCGGGCACGCCAGTGAAGTCGACGAATGCGCTGCGCACGATGCGGGCAGCGAAGTCGGTGTGCGCCGTGTTGATGCCGGAGTCAACCACATACGCGGTGACACCGGATCCGACGGTGGTGTATGAATAGCCGCCGTTGAAGGGCAGGTTGCGCTGATCGATGCGGTCGAGGCCCCACGGCGGACCGATCTGATCGACTGCGGCCCTCACCACGTTGTCGGGCTGAATGCTGGCGACATCGGGATCGTTGCGGAGGCGAGCGAGGTCGGCTGTCGAAAGCGTGGCGGCAAAGCCGTCGATGGCCTGGCTCCACACATCGGTGACGTCGGTGCCACTGCGCAACTCATCGGCCACTGTTTGAAAGAGGCCCCGTTCGGTCTTGAACCGCACGATGTATTGAGCGGTGAGCGCGGTGAACGCCGAGTTCGAGGTGCCTAACGACGTGGACGGCCCTGGCGGGGAAACGGACACAGCACGAACATTGGCTGCATTGCTGGTGGGCCCAACGACCACGACAAGCAGCGCGGCCAAACTGAGCACGCCCGCTGCGATTCGAACGTTCTTCGTGTGCATCTCATAACCCCCGAGGTATGTGGCTGCAAAGCCGTTAGTGCGAACATTCAATTTGTCTTGGGGGGACAACAGCGACCCTAGTTCCTCATATTGAGTTTGGCTAGCACTAAATCGCGTTCTGACATGGCGTCGCCTGAGGCCGGGCCGCCACACTGTGTTCATGAATACTCCGGACGCATCGCCAGACGATTCGCCCGCGTCCACCCTTGCTCGCGCCACTGCTTGGCTCACCTTGGCGCGACGCGTGGTGGTGCTCACCGGTGCAGGCATCTCAACGGACTCAGGCATCCCTGACTTTCGAGGTCCCAACGGCGTGTGGACCAAGAACCCGCAGGCCGAAAAGGCGGCCACGCTGCAGCATTATCTTGGCGATCCCGAAGTGCGCCGCGGGGCGTGGCAGAGCCGTCTGAACAGTGCTGCATGGAGCGCCGAACCGAACGGCGGGCATCGCCAATTGGTCAACCTCGAGCGGCGCGGACAATTGCTTCGGCTTGTCACCCAAAACGTCGATGAGCTGCATCAGCGGGCCGGCCACGCGCCGCGCATGGTGCTCGAGGTCCACGGCACGATGCGGGCAAGCATCTGTTGGACGTGTGGCGATCGCCGACCGATGCTCGAAACGCTCGAGCGTGTGCGTGCCGGTGATGACGATCCTCATTGCTTGTTGTGTACCGAGCTCGGCGTATTAGGCGTGCTCAAGAGCGACACGATCAGTTTTGGCCAAGCGCTGGTGCCCGAGGTCATCGACGCAGCGTTACAAGCAGCCCAAGACTGCGATGTCTTGCTGGCCATCGGTACATCACTCCAAGTGTTCCCTGCGGCCAACATGGTGCCGCGTGCTCGCGCCGCTGGCTCGAAGATCATCATCGTGAACGGCGAGCCCACCAAGATGGATCACTACGCCGACGCGGTCTTGCTCGGATCGATCGCTGAGCTGCTCGGTTCGCTGATCGGCCCGGGTTGAGCCGCTGTTGATCCTCTGGGCGATAAGCGACGCTTTCGCCCGGTAGCAAATCCCGACCATTTTGGTAGGCTTTCGCCCATGCCTACGTTCCGTGACTTGCTTGCCAAGGCCAAAGCCGAGATCAACGAAATCGACACGGCCACCGCCGAGGCGCGTATCGCTGCCGGTGGGGTCACCGTGCTCGATGTACGCGAACCCGATGAGTTCGATCAGGGTGCGCTTGCTGGCGTCATCCATATTCCTCGTGGTCATCTCGAGGCACAGATCGAAAACCGCATCGTCGACAAGACGGCGCCGGTGATTGCGTATTGCGCCGGCGGCGTGCGTTCGGCGTTTGCCGCCAGCACGCTGCAGCAGCTCGGCTACACCGACGTCGTGTCGATGGCTGGCGGCTTTGGCAAGTGGAAAGACGAAGGCCGTGCGTGGTCGAAGCCGGTTGTGCTCACCCCTGAGCAGCGCGACCGGTATCAGCGCCATCTGTTGCTGCCCGAAGTCGGCACCGAAGGTCAGGCCAAGCTGCTCAGCTCGCGGGTGCTCATGTTGGGCGCTGGCGGCCTTGGTTCGCCAGCCGCGTTGTACCTCGCTGCTGCCGGCGTTGGCACGTTGGGCATTGTCGACATGGACGAAGTCGACGCCTCGAACTTGCAGCGCCAGATTCTGCATAACCTCGACCGCATCGGCGATCGCAAGGTTGACAGCGCGAAGAAGACCCTTACCTTGCTCAACCCCGACGTGAACGTCGTTACCTACGACACCCGACTCGAAGCCAGCAACATCATCGACATCATCAGCGGGTACGACGTCATTGTCGATGGCGCCGACAACTTCCCCAGCCGCTACCTGCTCAACGACGCATCGGTGAAGCTTGGTATCCCCGTGGTGCACGGCAGCATCTTCCGGTTCGAGGGTATGGTCAGCGTGTTCGATCCAAAAAACGGCCCCACGTATCGCGACATGGTGCCCGAGGCGCCGCCCGCCGAATTGGCACCAAGTTGTGCCGAAGCTGGCGTGCTCGGCGTGTTGCCCGGCATCGTTGGCTCAATCCAGGCGCTCGAGGTCATCAAGCTGTTGCTCAACTTGGGCGAAGGCCTCTCGGGTCGCATCTTGGCCATCGACACCACCGACATGAGCTTCCGCACGTTCAAGCTCAAGGCCGACCCCAACAACTGGGTCACTTGGGCTAACCGCGATCAGATCGAGGTGCGCGACCTCGACGGTCTGTGCGCCCCATGGACGCACTGAGCCACTTCGTTTGCTGAGCTGTCGCTCAGTCGAACAGATCAGGGTCGGTACGACAGATTTCTTGCCACAGTGGCGAGAAGCTGAACCATCCGGCCAATGGATATCCGGTCTGCTTCTGCGTGTATTCGGCGTACTCGGGCTTGATCAGGCGCGGCGTGCCCGCGGCCATTGCGAGTAGCTGGGCTTGGCAGCTGCGCTCCATGCTGATGAACCAAAACGCTGCTTCGTCGACGCTTTGGCCCACGGTGAACAGACCGTGATTTTGATGGATGGCTGCTTTGCCCGTGGGGAACTTTGTGGCCAACTCGCGACCGGCTTCCACTTCGAACACGACGGCGCCACCCTGCTCGGAGATCACGGTGTGGTCGTCATAGAAAATGCACGAGTCCTGGGTGATCGGGTCGAGCTTGATGCCCAAGCTACTGAAGGCCTTGCCGTGCACTGAGTGACTATGTGCCGCAGCGATGACATCGGGACGGGCCTCATGGATTGCTGCGTGGATCACGAACGCCGCGCGGTTCACGGGGGAGTTGCCATACACGACATCGCCCGAGTGATTTACCAAGATGAGGTCGCTCACGGACATGTGGCGGAAGCTCTTGCCGAACGGGTTCACCCAAAAACAATCGGGGAACTCTGGGTCGCGCACGGTGATGTGCCCGGCGACGCCCTCGCCAAATCCGAGTCGTCCGAAGATGCGCAATGCGCCAGCAAGCTTCTGCTTGCGCTCGGCACGCTCTTCTTCAACCGTGGCGAAGGTGGGAGGCAACAAGTTGAGTCCAACCTGTCGAGGGGTGAGCTCTACGCCGTCGATTGAACGGCTTCCGTTTTCGGTGATGGCCATGTCGCGAGCATACGCATGTTGGCCGAGGCGCTGCGGCTCGAACCACAACTCGCGCTGATCGCGCCCACGGAGGGCGTTGGTACGCGAGGATCGCAGCATGAACACAGAGATTTCGCCGTCGACGATCGCCCCACCTGCCGCGCACTACGCGCATGCGGTGTTGGTCGACAGCCCGACGCGCACGCTGTACACATCGGGCGTGGTGCCGGTATCTCCCGATGGCTCGGTGCCTCAGGGCCTTCATGATCAGACCGAAGTGGTGTGGGCGAACATCGTGGCCATTTTGACGGAAGCCTCGATGACCGTGAACGACATTGTCTCGATCACCACATACGTGGTGAACAGCGAGCCCTTGGCCGACATCATGGCCGTGCGCGACCGTGTGCTTGACGGGCGGCGCGTGGCCAGCACCCTCGTGACGGTGCCTGCCTTGGCCCGTCCGGCGTGGCGGCTCGAAATCGCAGTGATCGCCGCGGTTTAGCGACGGCGCCTGTTGCGCCGTACGCTCATGGTTCGTGAGCGACAACAAGATGACGGACTCGGGTATCGAGATCAAGGCCCTCTACGACGCGAGTGATCTCGCCGACTGGGATCCAACGACCCAACTCGGAGCGCCCGGTGAGGCGCCCTACACCCGTGGTGTGTATCCCACGATGTACCGGGGCAAGTTATGGACCATGCGCCAGTACGCCGGCTTCGGCACGGCGTCGTCGACGAACGAGCGGTTCAAGTTCTTGCTTCAGGCTGGCCAGACCGGTCTGAGCTGTGCGTTCGACCTGCCAACGCAAATGGGCTACGACAGCGACCATCCCCGCGCTGAAGGCGAAGTGGGCAAGGTAGGCGTGGCGATCGACTCGATGGCCGATATGCGCATGCTGCTTGCCGACCTGCCGCTCGACAAGGTCACCACCAGCATGACCATCAACTCGACTGGCGCGATCTTGTTGTTGATGTACGAGTTGGTCGCCGAAGAGCAAGGCGTGCCCGCAACCGCGATTAGCGGCACGATTCAAAATGACCTGCTCAAGGAGTACATCGCCCGCGGTACGTACATCTATCCGCCCAAGCCGAGCATGCGCATCATCACCGACATCTTCGGTTACTGCAGCCAGCACGTGCCACGGTGGAACACGATCTCGATCAGCGGCTATCACATCCGTGAGGCCGGCTCTACCGCAGTGCAAGAGATCGCCTTTACGATCGCAAACGGCATCGCCTACGTGGAGGCTGCGCTCGCCGCCGGACTCGACATCGACGACTTCGCCCCTCGCCTCAGCTTCTTCTGGAATGCCCACAACAACTTCTTCGAAGAAGTGGCCAAGTTCAGGGCCTCGCGACGCATTTGGTTCAAGTTGATGACGGAGCGCTTTGGCGCCAAGAAAGAAGCCTCGAAGCTGCTTCGGTTCCATACCCAAACTGGCGGCTCGACCCTGACCGCGCAGCAGCCCGAAGCCAACATTGCCCGCGTTGCAGTGCAGTCGATGGCGGCAGTAATGGGTGGCACGCAGAGCCTGCA
>CANNMD010000147.1 GCA_947505655.1 Acidimicrobiaceae bacterium
CCGAAGCCTGCGATGGACCACAGCAAGCCTGTATCCGTGTCGCTATCGGCGTCGCGCAAACTCAGCGTTGTCAGCTGAGCTCACGCTCTGAGCCGCCGCAATGATGTTCAATGAAGACGTGTCATTGATCATCATGCTGCTCGTGCCAGTGGCATACCTATTGGGTATGTTCCCCAGCGCGGCGATGGTGGCGCGGGCCAGCGGCGTCGACATCACTGCCCATGGCTCCGGCAATCCCGGTGCTTCAAACGTGAGCCGTGTTCTCGGCTGGAAACGCGGCGTCCTCGTGTTTGCACTCGACGCAGCCAAAGGCGCCGTGGCAGCCGGTGGCGGTTGGCTCATTGATGGTCGCTTCACGGCATACATGTGTGTCGCCGCTGCCACGCTCGGGCACATGCTTCCGATAGCGCGTCGCTTCGGCGGCAAGCGCTTTGCAGGCGGAAAAGGGGTCGCCACCGTCGGCGGCGCCATGTTTGTGCTGCAGCCACTTGTCTCGGTGGTTCTCACTGCGGTGTGGCTCGCTGTCAGCAAGCTCACCAAGAAGGCATCGATCGGCTCGATAGCGATCATCGTGTTGCTGCCCGTCGGGGCAGCCATCGTTGGAGCACCAGCTTGGGAGATCTGCGCAATCGTCGCCCTCGGCATGCTCGTGTTAGCGCGTCATATCGAGAACATCAAGCGGCTGATACGGCGCGAAGAACTCGCCCTCGGCAAGAATCAGTAGGCCATGAATCTCCTCGAACCGATTCAGCTCGGACCACGGGCTGCCCAGAACCGCGTGATGTTCGGGCCACACGTCACCAACCTTGCCGACGACTCGCGCGCGTTGCCCGAGCGCTGGGTTCGTTACGTTGCGAGGCGCGCCGAAGGCGGCTGCGCAATTGTGGTGGGCGAAGGCGCCAGCGTGCACGAAAGCGACTGGCCCTACGAGCGTTCGCCGTTGGCTCAGCTTTGCGGCGCCGGTTGGCAACTCGCCGCCACGGCGTGCCGCGACCACGGCTCGCTGTTCATTGCCTCACTCGATCACGCTGGCGGCCAAGGCTCGTCGGCCTATAGCCAACGCGAACTCTGGGCACCGTCACGGGTACCCGAGGTCAACAGTCGCGAAGTGCCGAAGTGGATGGAAGCCGACGACATCGCTGCCGTAGTCGCCGGGTTTGGTGCCGCTGCACTAGTTGCTGCCCAGGCCGATTGCGATGGTGTCGAAATCAACGCCGGGCAACACAGCTTGATCCGCCAATTCCTGTCGGGTCTCACCAACCAACGCGGCGACGAATGGGGAACCGACCGCCTGCTCCTTGCCCGCCAAGTCATCGACGCTGTGCGAGCAAACCTCGGCACTGATCGCGTGCTTGGTTTGCGCTTGTCATGCGACGAGCTTGCACCCTGGGCCGGCATCACTCCAGATGCTGCTCCATCTATTGCCGCCCAACTCGCGGCATGCGGGCTCGATTATCTCGTGGTGGTGCGAGGCGCAATCTTCAGCATCGAAAAGACCCGACCCGACTTTCATGAGCCAACCGGTTTCAACATCGATGTGTGCCGCAGCGTTCGCGATGCCGTGCAGCAGAGCAGCCCTGCGACCAAGGTGATCTTGCAGGGCTCCGTTGTCGATTGGGGTCAAGCCGAATGGGCGTTGGGCGATGGCGTGTGCGATGCCGTCGAGATGACCCGCGCCCAGATCGCCGATCCCTCGTTGGTCAGCAAGCTTGCCAACGATCAGGCAGCTCAGATCCGACCATGTATTCGGTGCAACCAAAGCTGTCAGGTACGCGACGCGCGCAACCCGATTGTCAGTTGTGTCGGCGAACCCACCAGCGGCCGCGAAACCGAAGACCCCGATTGGTACCAACGCTCGCGTCACCCGCGCAACGTCGTCGTAGTCGGCGGCGGCCCCGCTGGGTTAGAGACGGCCCGAGTAGCTGCCTTGCGCGGACACAGCGTGCGCATTGTCGAACGCTCGGCACGACTCGGCGGCGTCGCCAGTGTTGCGGGCCCGGCTCTGCCGCTCGTTGATTGGCTCATTGCCGAGTGCGAGCGCAACGGCGTCTCGATCGAACTCAACACCGCTGCCGATCAGCAACTTGCCTCACGCCCCAACGAGGTCGTTGTGCAAGCCACCGGATCGTTGCCCGGCGTGCGCACATATGCAGTGCACTCATCCGAGATGGTGCTCGACGTGTTGCTCGCAATAGCCGATTCGTCGGCGTTGCCGAGCGAGGGCCAGATCGTGTTGTTCGATCCCATTGGCGGGCCAATCGCAGTGGCGCTCGCCGAGCAACTTGGCGAGCGGGCTGTGCTGATTACGCAAGACAACATCGCTGGCAACGAACTCAGCCGAACCGGCGATCTGGCTCCAGCCAACGTGCGCCTCGCCCAACGTGGCGTGCACATCGAGCGTCGGTCGCTCCTTCGCGAAGTACATCAAGGACACGTTGTCGTCGAAGACCGATTCACCGCGGAGCGGCGAGACATCGCCTGCGCTGCCGTTGTCGATTGCGGCTTCCGGTTGCCCACCGAGCCCCTGCCCGGTGCACAACTGCAGGCCGGCGATTGCGTGGCGCCACGCACGATGTACGAAGCCATTCTCGAAGGCCGGCGCGCCGCGCTGGTCATCGACAACGTCTAACGCCCGGCCGGCCTCCACCCACCCTCCCCAGTTGCCGCCGCCCATCCCAGCCAACCCAGCCCATCTCAGCCAACCCAGTTACATGGGCGCGATTTGGGACAGCAGGTGTCCCAAATCGCGCCCATGCAGACGGGCAGACGGGGAGTCGGGCAGAATTGCGCCATGACGCAACAGGAAGCCGACGTTCTCGTCGCTCACGAACTGCGCAAAACCTTCAAGAAGGTGGAAGCCGTTCGCGGCATCTCCATCACGGTGTCGCCAGGCGAACGTGTTGGATTGCTCGGGCCCAACGGCGCGGGCAAGACCACAACACTGCTGATGCTGCTTGGCGCAATTTTGCCCGACACCGGCAGCGTCACCATCGTGGGTCACCGTCTGCCGCGGCACCGCTCACGGGCGATGGAGAGTGTGGGTTTCGCTGCCGGTTATCTACCGCTTCCTGATCGACTCAAAGTGCGTGAGGCGCTCGGCGTGTTCGCTGGGTGGTACGGCGTGCGCAACGAGAAGCAAGCGGTGAGCGAGGCCCTCGAACGTTTCGAGATCACCCATCTCGCCGATCGACTGTGTAACGCACTGAGCAGTGGGCAGCGCACGCTCGTGGGCATCGTGAAAGCCACGTTGCACAATCCGAGGTTGCTCGTGCTCGACGAGCCAACAGCATCGCTCGACCCCGATGTAGCCCTCCGAGTGCGCACCGGCTTGCTTCAGTTCTGTGCATCTACCGGAGCAGCACTGCTCATCACCAGCCACGACATGCGCGAGGTCGAGATGCTCACTGAGCGAGTCATCTTCTTGGCAAACGGGCAGGTTGTCGCCAACGACACCCCCGCAGCAATCGCTGCAACCTTTGGCTACGACGATCTTGAAGGCGTGTTCATGCAACTCGCCGATGAAGCGAGGCGCGCGTGAGTTGGCATCGCATCCGAGTCGTCGTGCGTCGACACGCCTATGTGTTGTGGCGCGCCCCGCACCGTTGGTTCGACATCGGCTTTTGGCCGTTGATGGACATCATTTTGTGGGGCAGCCTCGGCACCTACGTGGCCCGCAATACCACGTCGGCCACCAGCGGCACTCCGTACCTCATCGCTGGAATCATGATGTTTCACATCCTGTTTCAGAGCCAGATCGCGGTAGGCACTGGGTTCCTTGAGGAGACCTGGAGCCGCAACCTGCTCAACGTGCTCACCACGCCAGTCACCGAGTTCGAATACCTTGCGGGCACGGCCGCCTTCGGCTTGTTCAAGGTGCTGTTCGCACTCGCCACATTGTCAATCACGGCCTTTGGATTCTTCCGCTTCGAGCTGAGCTCGATCGGTTGGTCGATCCTGCCCATCGCGCTCATCCTCACCATCGTCGGGTGGTCGGCGGGCATCGCCAACATCGGCATCGTGCTGCGGTTCGGGCAAGGTGCCGAGATTCTCATTTGGGGGAGCAACTTCATCCTGATGGCGTTCAGCGGCGTGTTCAATCCCGTCGACGCGCTGCCGGGCGCCCTGCAGCCAATCGCCCGCATCCTGCCCAGCACCCACGCCTTCAATGCGTTGCGCGCTGTACTCGACGGCAACCCGTTACCCGGCAACGAGATTGCACTCGGCGTGATCGGCGCGTTCGTGATGTTGCTCGCCGGCTTTGCGTTCACGGCGTGGATGCTGCACGTCTTTCGCCGCCGCGGCTTCGTCACCCGGTTCTCATAAACCAGCCACCCAGCGAGACAACGACTCGGGCGGGTGATGTGGCAGCATTCGCTGATGAGCACCGAACTGTTCGACCTATCGGGAAAAGTTGCTGTCGTCACCGGGGGTAGCCGTGGGCTGGGCCGAGAGATGGCACTGGCGTTTGCGGCAAACGGAGCCGACGTGGTCATCGCCAGTCGCAAGCTTGAGAACTGCGAGGCCGTGGCCGACGAAGTGCGCTCACTCGGACAGCGGGCCCTCGCTGTTGCCTATCACGCCGCGTCATGGGATGGTGCCGACCAACTCGCCGAGCGCGCCTACGCCGAGTTCGGGCATGTCGATATCCTCGTGAACAACGCAGGCATGTCGCCGCTGTACCCATCGGTCGACGCCATCACCGAAGACCTCTTCGACAAGGTCGTGGGCGTGAACCTGAAGGGGCCGTTTCGTCTCTCGGCAGTTGTTGGTACCGAGATGGCCAAAGGCGACGGCGGCTCAATCATCTTCGTGTCATCGATTGCGTCGCACCGGCCCACTCCCAACGAGTTGGTCTACGGCGCAGCGAAGGCTGGCATCAACAACCTCACGCTTGGCTTAGCGCGCACCCTTGGCCCAAAGGTTCGGGTCAACTGCATCGTGCCCGGGCCGTTCCTCACCGACATCAGCAAAGCATGGGACCTCGAGGCATTCAGCCGCAGCGCCAAGTCGGGCTTCTCGTTGCAGCGCGGCGGCGAGCCCAACGAGGTAGTTGGCGCAGCGCTCTATTTCGCCAGCGCAGCGAGCAGCTACACCACTGGTGCCTTACTCAATATCGACGGCGGCCCGCGCTAGGCAATCGCGGCCTCGGGGAATAGCAGCCACCAACACGATGTTTGATGAACCAATGACAATCGCAATTCAGTCGGCCGATAACCGCTTCTCCACCGACGTCGGGTGGTTGAAATCGAAGCACTCGTTCAACTTCGGTGAGCACTACTCGCCACACCACAACGGACACGGCCTACTGCTCGTGAACAACGACGATCTTGTTGCACCTGCAACTGGTTTCGGGATGCACGGCCACCGCGACATGGAGATCCTCACCTGGGTGCTCAGCGGCACGCTCGAGCACCGCGACAGCGAAGGCAACCACGGCGTGTTGTACCCCGGCCTCGCCCAACGAATGTCTGCTGGCTCCGGCATCCGCCACAGCGAAGAAAACCCGAGCCCCGACACCGAGGTGCACTTCGTACAGATGTGGGTGCACCCCGATACCAAAGGAATCCGGCCGAGCTACCAGCAACTCGACATCAACGCCGAGCTCGCCAAAGGCGGACTCGTGCCGATTGCATCGGGTCAGGGTCACGACGCGGCGATCACCATCAACCAGCGCGGCGCCGTGCTGTGGGGAGCCCGGCTCACCGCGGGTCAAACGGTTGCACTTCCAACGACCCCACACGTGCACGCCTTTGTCGCTTTGGGCACCGCCGTTCTTGAGGGTGGCTACCCGCTCGATCAGGGAGCCGCTGTGCGCCTCACCGACGCCGACTCCATCACAATCACAGCTGGGCCAGACGGCACCGAACTGCTGGTCTGGGCCACCGACTGATCGGGCTCAGCCAGCGTCGCTGCAATAGCAGCGCAGGTTCCGCAAACGGCCTACGCTGCACGCATGGAAATGCATTTTGCGACAGTGTGGGAGTCCCTCGCCGATGTAGTCGGTGACGCTACGGCGATTGTTCATGGCGACACACGCCGCACATGGACCGAATACGACAACCGCTCGGCGCGCGTCGCTGCTGCATATGTCGACGCCGGTCTTGTGCCCGACAGCAAGGTCGGCCTGTTTCTCTACAACAGCAACGAATACCTCGAAGCCCAATACGCCGCATTCAAGATGCGCGGCGTTCCGGTCAACGTGAACTACCGCTACCTCGACGAAGAACTCTGGTACTTGCTCGATAACAGCGATTCAGAAGCGCTTGTCTTTCATTCGTCGCTCGGCGATCGCGTTGCACGAATCATCGGTCGCCTGCCCAAGATCAAACTGCTGGTCGAAGTCGACGATGGCGGCACCGGGCAGGTCGAAGGTGCACGTCGCTACGACGACATCGTCGCCGGCTACGACCCGATGCCACGCATCACCCGCGACGAGTCAGACATCTACATGCTCTATACCGGCGGCACCACCGGCATGCCCAAGGGCGTGATGTACGCGATGGGCGGCATGACCGGCGGCTTCATCACGAGCGGTTTCCCACTGGTCGGCGCGGCACCAATCGCCGACGCGGCACTCGTGGCATCTGCTGTCACTGGCATCGTCGCCGC
>CANNMD010000148.1 GCA_947505655.1 Acidimicrobiaceae bacterium
ACGCTCGAGATCTTGGCGACGCTTCCCATCGGCGATCTACCGGCGACGCAGCTCGCCGAACTTGAAGACCACGTCGGCAAGCTCGATTCGCTGCGCGATCACGATGCCATCGTGCACGCCATCACGCTGGCACTCAACTTCTTGGTCGGGCTCGATGGCGTGTACTCGCTGCTCGACTGTGACCACACGCTGTTTGTCGGTCGTCAGGGCGGAGTCGTGGCGTATGGAGACACCGATGCTGATGATCCGTCGTCGCCAATCATCGAGCGCGGCTACTGGGATAAACCAGCGCACATTGAGGGCAACATCGTTGGCGTCAACATCACCTTCGACGGCCGCATCGTTGTGTCTACCGACCATGGCTGGATCATCTGTTTGGCTCGTGACTTCAGCGACTATTCCGCGATTCAACTACCCGGCGCTGCCGAACATGCGGCCGCTCATTGGGCGCACATGTTGGCGAGCGGCCGGCAGGGTTACGGCTGGGTTCGCACCAGTCTGTGTGTCGATGACAGCAACGGCATCTACGTGAGCTCGGTTGATCACACCCACAAGGTGGTGTGGACTGGCCAGCGACTCTCGCTCGATGAGGCCGATGGTGCGTGGTCGGCCCCGTACCGCAACGGCAACGGGTGGGGCTCGGGCACCACGCCTTCGCTGATGGGATTCGGTCCCGACGAAGATCGTTTCGTTGTGATTGGCGATGGCGACGATGTCGTCAACATCACGCTGTTCTGGCGCGACGAGATTCCCCACGATTGGCAGCAGTTACCGAATGCGCCGTCGCGACGCATTGCCGGAATCGGCCCAGCCAACATGGGCAACCGCGATCTGCCCGCCATCCAGACCGAACAGTCGATCACGGTGAGCGGCTATGGCGCGATGACGGTGAACAACGAAGCCGTCACCGTGCCGCAAGGCCTTGAAGGTTCGCGTGCTCGCTTGCTGTGTTTCTTCCTCGGACACGACCCGGCCTATACGCCGCATGGCTTACATAAGTACGAGTGGAATCCCACCACGCGAACCTTTGAGCAAGCATGGGTGTGCACCAACGTGTCATCACCTAACTCGGTGCCGTTCGTATCGCAAGCCTCGAACCTGGTGTACACGTGCGGTGCGCGAGATCGTCAATGGACCATTGAGGCCATCGATTGGAGCACCGGACAATCGGCGTTCCATTTCGTTGTCGGTGGCTCGAAGTTCAACACCCTCGGTGGCGGAATCACCATCGACGATGACGGCCGCATCCTGTACGGAACCATCTTCGGCAAGACCCGAATTCTCAGATAGGCGCGAGTGCCTGGGCGATCGCTGCGATGTGTCGATGATCGGTGCCGCAGCAGCCGCCCACAACATTGATTCGCGGCAGCATCTCGCGCAGCGAGAGGTATCGCGCAGCGAGGTCGGCGGGATCACCAGCATCGAGCTCTTCGGCTTCGTTGAGTTGCTCGTGGCTCATCATCGAAGCGTTGGCGCGAATGGATCGGATGCGGGTGGTCCATGGCTCGCTTGTATCGAGAGCGTCGGCAAAGTGTGTTGGGTGAGCGCAGTTGATCATGTAGTACGCAGCCCATGAATCAGTGGCGTTGTCTACTGCAGTGATGGCGTCGCCCAATGGCTGCCCTGAAGGCAGACGTCCGTCGGTCTCGACGGTGAATCCGATGACGGCAGGCATGTTCAACGCTTTGGCAGCGAGTACGACACCTGTGGCTTCTTCAGCTGTGGTCATCGTGATCGCGGTGATGAGGTCGGCTTCGGTATCGGCGAAGGTGGCGATCTGCGCGCGGTGATACGCGGCGGCGTCGGCTGGGGTCATGACTTGATCAACGACATAGCCGTCGCCACGTGGGCCGAGCAGGCCAGAGATCAACACCGGTGCCACGACGTCGCACGAGTGGCGCGTTTCGAGGGCGACGTCAACGGCCAGCCTGTTGATGCGGTCGAGTTCAGCAGCGTCGTGGCCGAGCTGGGCGCCCCAGTCGGCGTTGGCCCGCCATGTGGGTGTCTCGATGATGAAGCCCGTGCCGTGTTGGCTCGCGATCTCGAGGTAGGGGGCGAGGTAAATGTGCAGGGCGGCACGGCCCTCAACGGTGTCGAGTAACGGATATGCCGCGAACAAGGGCAGGTCTAATCCTTGGTCAAAGATGAGCGATGTCTCAATACCGCCGTCGATGAGAAAGATTTCGCCGCCGAGTTGCGGCAGTGAGCTGCGGTATAGAGCCATGAGTGCGCCTCCGATAGTTGGTGGGGTGTTGTGGTCATTGTCATCAACAGACCTTTCATCAACCTTTCAGCAGCCTCTGGCGTAGCTCTTAGCCGGGTAGCGAGTCGGTCAGAATCTCGATCGCATGCTGCACAGCGTCGTGAAGCGACATGGCCCCTCCTTGGGCAAGCAAGCGCTGCAGTTCTACGTCGGACAGGTCGGCGCTCAACCGTGACAACGTCTCCGCCGTTTGGATTCGCGCGTCGCTGGGGTCTACGGCCGAGGCGAAAAACGCGCCCATTATCACTGCAGCGTTGAGGCTTTGCCCCTCGGCTGCCAACGCCGCAGCGAGCAGGCGCAGGCCGAGCGTTGCCTGGGCCCACGACATGGTGGTTTGCCAGCGCTCAAAGACCGACAAGAGCAGGTCGCGCCGGACGGTTCCGGGCTTCAGGCCGTTCTGCGCCGAAGCGAGCGCCACAAGCGAGAGGTCGGCCACGCCGGCTAGGAACGAGTGTTGTGACCCGTCGATCAGAGCGACGCAACGGTTCATATTTTCGAGCGCTCGGTCGATGTCTCCACTGCTGAATGCCGCGTCGGCCTGAGTGAATTCGACCCAAGCATGAGCGCCCGCGCTGTGAAGTTCGATTGCCAAACGATGAGCTGTGTCGATCCAGATTCCGGCCTCTGCGGAGCGGCCCGAATAGATGATCGCTAACGCCGCATCAATAGCTGCGAAGAAGGTGGCGGCCCGCGCCCCCGGGGCGTTGCCTGCAGCCACGCCGAAGCTGTGGGCGCGAAGCGCCGACTGTTCGGCCGAGCTGAACTCGCCGCGAAACAGCCCGACTTCGGCCGCAGCGTAGAAACTCAGCGCTGCTGCCACGCCGCCTGTTGATTGCGTGACGATCGCGGCTCGCTGTGCTGTGTCGGCACCTTCGAGCAATTCATTCGATCGAGATCGGGTGATGGTTGCAGCGGCAAATGCGTACGCCGCAAGTTCAGGGTCGGAAACGGATACTTCGAGTTCGGTCTCCAACGCCCACGCCAGAACTTCGGCTTGGTCGCACTGCCATGCCCACATGGCGAGCGCAGCGACGAGGCGCACGCGGTGGTTGTCGTTGCGCGTCTCGACGAAGTATTGGTACGCCTGTCGGAGGTTGGCCATGCTCGCTCGAAGGTCGTTGAACCACTTCGACTCATCGGGCCCCGTCGTGTGTGCCGAGGCCGTAATGGCATAGTCCAGTACGAAGAGGGCGAGCGCGGACCGATCGATGTCGAGCTGATCGCCCCGATTGCGTCGGGCGTATGCGCGCATCGTCTCGAGCAGTTCGTATCGGGCCGGACTTGCGAGAGGATCGACAACCACCAGCGATCGGTCGACCAGAGTCGCAATGACATCGGCAACATGCGGTCCAACCAATTGACGCGCATCTGCGGCGCTGAAACTTCCGGCAAACACCCCCAGCCGATCGAAGGCCTCCTGCTCGAACGGTTGCAGTCGTTGGTACGACCAATCGAGAGTTGCCTCCAGACTCTGATGGCGATCGGGAGCAGAGCGTCGGTTGCGGTTGAGTAGTTCGAATCGATTGTCGAGACCACTGATGATCTCGTCGAGGGACATATAGGCCAATGCCCGGGCTGCGAGTTCAAGTGCTAGCGGAACGCCATCAAGTCGTTCGCACAGCAACCGAACGCGTGCGTCGCCGCGCAACGACTCTGTTTCCGCACGTGCAGCACCTGCTCGGTCTGCGAACAACTGCTCGGCGTCGGCTATTGGCAGGCCGTGAATCACCCAGCGGTGCTCGCCCTCGGCGCCGATCGGTTCTCTGCTGGTTGCGAGGATGCGCAGTGTGGGTGACCTCCCCAGCAGGGTTGCGATGAGATCGGCCACGCTCTCAAGGAGATGCTCGCAGTTGTCTAGGTACAGCAGAGTGGGAGCGCTAGCGAGGTAGTGGGCAAGGGGATCCTGCGGCGACTCTGTGGCTTGGGTTGGGGCTCCGATTCGACCAGCAACCGCTGCAGCAAGGTCGGTACCCTCAGCGATGTCGGCGAGTTCAGCCACAACGATACGGGTGCCGGCGCCCTCTACTTTCGTTGCGACCTCAGAGGCGAGGCTGGTTTTGCCGATGCCGCCTGGGCCAAGCACGGTGACGAACCTGACCCGGGTGAGCAATGCAGCCAGTCCGTCTACGTCGTGGCCGCGGCCCACAAAGCTGCTCGCCCGATGCGGCATCGTGGCTCGGCGGCCGCTCCTCGGCGCGTCAGCGGGAGGCGCCATGGGCGTGAGGTCGTGGCGCAGAATCGCGACTTCTAGCTCGGACAGCCGAGGCGTTGGATCCACTCCGAATTCGTTGAGCAGGTGCTCGCGCAGGGTGGCGTATACGGCCAGTGCTTCGGGCTGCCGACCGCTGCGGTACAGCGTTTCCATCAGCAACGCTGCGGACGATTCGCGGTCGGGTCGCTCGATGAGAACTTCGCGCAGCGTGATGATTGCGGCGTCGGCATTCCCGGCCAAGATCGCTGATTCGGCTCGAGCTTCAAGTAAGCCCACTCGAATTTCGAGGGCCTGCTCTCGTGCCGCGATGGTGTCGATGTCATCAAGGTCGACGAATGGTTCGCCCGTATACAACGCGAGGAACCCGTCGATCGCGGCTGGCTGATCTGCGGTTCTGAGATTAGCGATTGCGGCTCGCCAATGAAGCACTCGGTCGATGTCGATCACGCCAGTTGCGGCAACGAGTCGGTAACTACCTCGCAACGATTCGATGATTGCGGTATCGGGCAGCATCGTGCGAACACGCGAAACCAGCGTGTGTAGCGCGGCGCCTGGGTCTGCTGGTTGCTTCGTGCCCCAGATGTATTCAGCGAGCCGCCCGCTCGAAATGTCGGACCCGCGGTGCAGCACAAGCGCGGCGACGAGCTGGCGCTGTCGCGATGATGCAATATCTTGTCCGCGCAGTCGTACGCGGCCCAGAACCGAGATGCTCACGGCGCAAACTTTCTCATATTTCTGCCGGGCTGGGAAGGGCACAACGTCGACGGCGAGACGTGATGCAAGGCGCCAGCGTTCTAGCCGGGGGCTTGCTGCTCTTTGTTCCACTTGGCGATGACGCCTTCGCATTCGACCACTAAGCCGGCAACTCGCGGGTAACCGGCGTAGGGGGCAAGCGTGATGAGGGTCTCGCGTAGTTCGGCGGGGGAGAGTTCGCCGTTCTTCAGCGCGGCGCGTGCCTGAATCTTCCACACATCGACCGAGCCGCTGGCGGCGATGACACCCATGAGCAGCAGTCGCCGATCTCTGACCGACAGCACATCGCGGGCCCACATCTCGCCGAACAACGTACGCATCATCACGTCGTTGAAAGGCATCGCCCCCTCGGGGAGGATCACAACATCGCCGGCGTATACCTCGGCCATTTTTGTGGCGCCACGTTCGTAGGCGCTTTGTTGCTGGGGGTCAGGCGTGGACTCAGACATGAGGTCTCTTTCGTTACTGGTTGTTCTCTTCGAGTCCGAAGACAGCGGTCATTGATTCGCGTAGCGATGTGATCATCGCGTGCCGAGGGTCGGCGTTGTTCATCAGCTCTTCGGCGAGCTCAAGATCTTTGGTGGCGATCGAGACGGTGTTCAGCAGTGAGTCACGAAACGCGCCGCGAATATGCGCTGGAGGAATGCCGAGCAAGCCCGTGAACGACTCGGTGAGCTTGCCGAGTTGGCCGGTGTGGCGCCATGCCTGCATGAGTGCTTGCGGATTGCCGCCGTTGGTTTTCACCATGTCGAATGCCGACGATGCCGCAGCAAACTGCGCGTAGGTCATCGTGTTCACGCCGATCTTTAGCGCGGCACCCGAACCCACCGGCCCGCCATCGATGACCAATGATCCATAGGTGTTGAGTGCATCGATCACGGGCTGGCTCATCTCGCTGACACCGCCAGCCAAGATCACGAGCTCGCCGACCTTTGCGGCATCGCCGCCGCCGGCCACGCATGCATCGAATAGGTGGACACCCCACGCAGCGGCGGTTTCGCGGGCCCACGTGATGGTCTGTGGCGACACCGTGCTGTGAATCAGAATTGTCTGCCCTGTGCTGCACCCGTGCTGCACACCAGTCGCGCCGGTGAGCACTTGGCGA
>CANNMD010000149.1 GCA_947505655.1 Acidimicrobiaceae bacterium
ACAACAGGTGTTTGTTCCCGCGTGGCGCGGTGGGCGTCAGCCTGGCGATGCCTATACGTGGGTGTGTATAGACACCGCCGATGTCACCGAACCAACCGAACGGCTTGCCGTGGTTGAGGCTCCGTGGCCGGGTCACCTGCCAGCACCATCTCCGGCAACCGTGATGGCCGAGTCAGTGCCAGCCGAGGTGTTCGATGCGGCCGGACATGTGGTGAGGGTCAACGGTCGCGGTGTGCTCAGTGCGGCGCCGCACACGGTTTCAGTGCGTGGTCGGCCCGCCGAGACCATTGCGGCGTGGGCCGGACCGTGGCCCATCGACGAACGCTGGTGGGATTCCCGCCAGCATCGTCGCATGGCCCGATTTCAGTTCACGACCAGCAGCGGCGAGGCGCTGCTGGTCGTGGTCGAGCAGCAACAGTGGTGGATCACCGCTGTGTACTCGTAACTCCGTTCTTGCACCTCAGGCTGAGGCACTCAGTGCATCGTCTTCGCGCCGGTCGCGCTCTGCACGAAGCAAGTCGTTGCTCAACCTGAAGCCAATGCCGCGCACCGTATGAATGAACCGAAGTTCGGGTGCGTTCTGTTGCAGCTTGCGGCGAAGGTTCGACAAGTGAACATCGACCACATGTGTGTCGCCAACCCAGTTGGGGCCCCACACCTGCTCGAGCAAGTGCACACGTGAGCACACTTCTGATGGCCTGCGGCACAGCTGCTCGAAGAGAGCAAACTCAATGCGGGTGACAGGCACATCGTGGTTGCGAACACGCAACTCCTTGCGACCAAGGTCGATCTGGAGTGGCCCGATGCGAACCATCGAGGCCGCCATTGGGTCCCAACGTGCGTGCAGTTGACGAGGCCGGCGAAGGAGTGCCTGGCATCGAGCTGCGAGCTCGTCGGCGGAGATCGGCAGCGAGACAGCATCGTCAGCGCCGGCACGCAGCGCACGAATGCGAGCGTCTTCGGCATCTGGTGGAGCAAGGCCCACCACGTAGCAATCAGCCGAGGCGCGCAGCGCATCGAACAAGGTGCCGCCGCCGGGGCCATGGAGGAGCAAGTCCACCAAGATCACGTCGGGGGTGAACGAGCGAGCCAGCACGATTGCTGCTGACTCTTCGTTCGTTGCACTTACCGAGAAACCGCGGTCACGAAGACCGGTAGAAGCAACACGACGAAGTAGTGGATCGCCAACAGCGATCAGGACTCGAGGTGCAAGTTGTGCATCAGGTTCAGCCATGACAGGTTCTTCCCTATGAGGTAGATGCCAGTCAGACATAGCTTGCTCGCCGACTGGTTGGACAAAGATCTATCGGCGCGAACTCGTCGGGACTAAAGAAGCTTTCTTGACAAAATCCGAAGAAAATCTTGAAGGCGCTTCTTGGTGCTTCATACGCGACCTCAGATCGGCGCGTAGAACCCATTCTCTGTAGAGCTGCTCGATGCCTCATCGCACACTCCTTTGACCACCTGTAACGCTAGGCAGGTAGTGCGCAGCAGAGCTGGGCCAAATGCACGCGTGGCTCGGGACCAAAGTCCCAAACTGAACGGTTTAGAGAACCAGTTCCACCGTGATGGCGATGTCGCCGGTGGCGCGGCCTTCCACGTCGAGCGACACAGAAAAGACGCCACCAGATTGGCCCTGTACGCCCTCACAAACCACGATCCCTTGACCATCGGCGGTCACAGTGTCGCCCGAAATTGCGCGCTGCAGATCGCCTTCGAGAGGCGTATCCGTGGACACGCACGCGGGGATAACAACCTTGCCGTCTATGCCGCTGACGTGTGCCACCAGCTTCCACGATCGGTTGTCTCCGACGGCATAGAGCACTGTTCCGGCGAGGATTCGAGTGTTACCGGGCGCCGCTGCACCAGGGGATGTGTCGACGAGCCATTGAGCTTTTCCGGGGAGCACCCGCACATGGACGGGCATTCCTATCGAAGCTGATTGGGCACCAGACCCTTGCCCAGTAGGGCTTTGCGGCGCAGTGCTGGTTGGCGGCGTTGGTGTTGGGTTGGGCGAGAGCAGCGACAGCGACGTTGGTTCAATGGTGATGCGCAGGCCATTGCTGGCGAACGCGGTGCCGAGGCCGTTTGCCGACGCGGTCAGCGTGCGGGGCTTGCCAGCATTGTTTGCGCTGGCCGGATAGGTGAAAACAATCGAGGCCGCCACGACAGTTGTGGTGGCAACAATGAGCCGTCGCCGAAAAACAGATCGTGCTCGGTGACGAGTGAGTTCAGCCATGAGGTTTCCGCCGAGTTGGGGATGCGCATCGCGCATCGAGTCGCCGCCCTGTGATCGGGCATTGATGTATCGACGCCAATCGGCCGCGGCTGAAGCGACCTTGCCGAAACCTTTAGTGAAGGCTGCTCGTGGTGCTCAGTGAGTGAGCTCAACGGTGATCGACACGTTGCCGCTGACATGGCCAACGACATCGAGGGCCACCGAGAAGAGTCCAGAAGAGTTGCCCGAGACGCCAGAGCACATGACCACGGCCTGATGCCCGATCGTTACCGATCTGCCGGCGATCGCCGAGACTGGCGTGCCAGGTAGTTGTGCGTAGGTCGACTCGCAGCTTGGTTGAACTCGCACGCCGTCGGCTCCGCTGATGCGGGCGACGAGACGCCACGGCTTGTTGTCGCCGAGGGCGTAGAACACTGTGCCGCTGAGAATTCGGGTCGTGCCAGCGACGGGGCTTGTGAGGTTCGCGCTGGCCGACCATTGAGCCGTTCCCGGCGGCACCCACACGCTCAACGACTCGCCGACGCCGGATCCTTTTACCGCCAGCGATTCGCTGCGGGTGGGCGGTGGCACGAGCATTGGCTCGCTGATAATCAACGACGCCGGCTCAACCGTGAGGTGAAGCGCTTGAGTGCTTTCGCGTGAGTCCTCGTCGCGTGAGTCCTCGGTCTGTCGGCTTCGGTCCTCGCCTTTGTGAGCGCTGGCGGGGTGCGTTACGACCGCTGACGCTGCGAGCACTGCTGCGAATACAACAACTAGGTGTTGAAGGCGCCGACGCCCGGCGCTGGGAGTATCAAATGTGCGCATGATGTTTCCTGCCGCTCTGCAGATACGCGTCGCGTATCTCTTGATTGGCCCTCTTGCGGGCCACAGATGTATCGACGCCAATCGGGCATAACTGGAGAAGATTTCCGAGTCAGCGTCATGGGATGAGCTCCACCTTCACCGTGATCTCGCCGGAGGCCGTGCCCACGATGTCGAGGGTTGCCTTGAAGATCCCGCCAGAGTGTCCTTCGACGCCCTCGCAGATGAGAATCGGTTGCTTGCTGATAATGACCGTCTCGCCAGCGATCACTCGAGGTGTGTCTCCAACGAGTGGCTGGTCGATGAACACGCATTCGGGCTTGGCGGTGGAGCCTTCGGCGCCGGTTACATAGGCCACAAGCTGCCAAGCGTGGTTGTCGCCGATTGCGTAGAGAACCTTGCCGGCCAAGATGTGGGTATCGCCATCAGTGGCGACACCGAGTGCGTCGTCGGCCAGCCATTGGGCCTTACCCGCCAGCACCTGTACGTGTACCGGAGCAGCGAGGAGCGCAGTTGGTAATCCGTTGGCAATACCGGTGGTTTCGGGCGTGCCAGCGGGTGCGGTGGTGGCCACCGTGGTGGTGGTTGGCACCGCTGTGATGGTGACGACGCGAGGCTCAACGATCACAGCCGCGGGCGGAATCGCTGTGGGGCGAAGGGTGCTTGCGGTAAAGATCAGAGCAAGTATCGCGGCTGCGGCGATCAGGTAGCGGAGCGCTTTGCGAGCCGCCCCCCGGTGGGGTTCAGTTGGCCGCACCAACTCAATGTGCCGTTCGCGTCGCATACCAGTCTTCATCGCCACTCCTTTGTTTGGGAGGCACAGTCAGTTCACCAGCGCAGTGCAGACTTACGTTGGGACCTTTGTCATCCCGACCTCGGCGTTTGGCCCTACGACTGGTCTCAAGCGCCGCTTGTCGCTACCGTGAGGCTCATCGACAGGCGCAACGACATCCGTAACGCTGTGCTCGCCCGCGTCGGCGTGGACCAGCGCGAGGCGCGCTCGTTGTTCGCGTTTGTCGAGCATCTCGATCTGCTCGAGCATCCCTTCAGCGAAACGGCCGATCCGGTGCATGTCACTGCGTCGGCCATCGTGGTCGGCGGCCGCGGTGTGGTGTTGCACCTGCATAAGCGGCTCGGCCTTTGGCTGCAGCCAGGCGGTCATATCGAGGCCGGCGAGTTACCCAGTGATGGTGCGCTGCGCGAAGCCCGCGAGGAAACCGGTCTTGACGTGTGGCATCCGGCTACTGGTCCCGAACTGGTGCACATCGATGTGCATCCCGGACCACGCGGCCACACCCACCTCGACGTGCGATACCTCGTGTTCGGGCCCGAGGCTGACCCAGCGCCGCCCGAGGGCGAGAGCCCCGATGCGCGTTGGTTCAGCTGGGCAGAAGCCATTGCTATCGCCGACGAAGGCCTCGTTGGTGCGCTGCGTTTACTTCAGCCGCGCTTCGATCCCAAATCATGAACAGTCGATTTCGCACCACGGTGGCGTTGATCCTTGCGACCGCGTTCATCACGCCGATCACGTCGATCATGTCGAACCAAGCCGCGGCTTCAGCCTTCATTGCCGCCCAAACTCGTCCCGGTTTTTTACCCTCGGTCGCAGTTGAGGTCATCACCAAAGACACCGATGGGGTCGGCGCGGTTGTGCGTGAACTCGGCGGCGTCGTCGTCGGCGCAGTCGACGGTGAACTCGTGCAGGTGCGATTGCCACTCGCCAAGCTCGTAGCGCTGGCAGGCGCAACGGGTGTCGACTTTCTGCGGACCCCACACGATGTCACTCATCCTGTGGTGCCATCGCGACTGCCCGAGATCGGCCCCGGGTTTGGCGGGACGGTTGGTTCGAATGTGTTGTTGACCAATGCGCAGGCGTGGCAGGCGGCTGGTGTCGATGGGTCGGTGAAGGTGGGCATCATCGACTACTTCGATCGAGGGTTGTGGAACCCGGCTGAAGAAGGGCCATTGCCCGACCCGGCACACATCTTTTGTCAGGACACCACAACCTTCGAGTCGGTGTGCAGCGAGAGCTTCCAAGATGGTTTCAACAACGGCGACGGTTTCGAGCACGGCCTTGCGGTGGCGCAGGTCATCAAAGACATGGCTCCGGCGGCCGAGCTGTTTCTCGCCACTGCGGCCACGGCGAGCGACCTTCGTGCGGCTATCGATTGGTTCTCACAGAACAACGTGCCCATCGTGACCCGTTCTCTCGGCGCTTCGTACGACGGTCCCGGCGATGGCACCGGCCCTCTGGGCAGCGTGGTTGACTACGCGGCCAGTCTTGGTATCACGTGGTTCAACTCGGCTGGCAACGACGCACTCGCCGGGTATGTGCGGGCGACAGTGACGTCGAGCCTCGACTATCCGGGCGCGAGCGACGACGGCTATGTCGACTTCGACAGGGGTGCCGGTGTCGATACATACCTGCGGGTGAATGGCAATTGCTTCACGCAACTCGATGGCGTGCGATGGAGCGACTGGAATCTTCCGATTGCTCTGCGCAGCGATTACGGCGTCGAGGTGTATGAGCCACTCACCGATCCCGACGCGAGTCACCGTGTGCCGCATCCGTTCGACCCAACACTCACGTTGGCCGAGGAAAACTTCAACCCAACCGATCTGCGACTACTGAGCACCATCGACAGCGATCAGAGCAACGGCGCTCCGCCGCTCGAGGCTGCTGGCAGCGAACTCTGTCCCAGGAATCTCTTCGGAGCAAGCCAAGGCCTCACGTACCTGCGGATCAAACGCAACGCTGGTAGTCCGGTCGCCGGCCCGCTCGACACTCTTGAGGTTGCGCTCGGCACTGGGTCTCTCGAACGTGGGCGAGCCCAAGCCGAGTATTCGGCGGCCAAACCAATCGTCGACTCAGCAAACCCGATGCTGGTTTCTGTTGGAGCCATCGACCCCGCGCTGGCTCAGGTGAACCCCGATGCGGAGGCGCTGTATCCCGAGGCGATTGCGATGTACTCATCGCAGGGGCCAACCAACGATGGCCGAACCAAGCCCGATGTGTCTGCGCCGTCATGTGTGGCGAGCACGGTGTATGCCGCCTCCTCGATTCCGGCCTGCTTCAACGGCACGTCAGCCGCGGCCCCCACTGTGGCGGGTATGGCCGCGCTGTTGCTCGACGCTGGACTCGCGGTTCGTGGGGCCCCGTTGGCGGCTGCGGTCAAGCACTTCACCTTCGATCGCAACGCCGCACAAGGCAACCTGTTGCCGCTTGATGGAGTCGACAACAAATACGGCGTTGGCCAGGTGCTCTTGCCAGCAGTGCCGCCGCCC
>CANNMD010000150.1 GCA_947505655.1 Acidimicrobiaceae bacterium
CGGCGTTTGCGGCGAAGGCGACTTCGAAATCGTTGACCTTGGCCACCGCAAAGTTGAGGATGACATCGATGTCGTTGGGCACTTCGTCGAAGCGAGCCTTTTGCAGATCGATGCTGATGGTGTTCACGCCCTGAGCTTCGAGTGGCTCGCGCTGGGTTGCATCGCGAAAGCGCGCTGCGCCGAACACGGTGTTGCCATTGGCGGCGAGTGCGGTGGCCACTGGGCCAGCGACCCAGCCGGTGACTCCGGTGACAAGGACGCGCTTGTTGGTGATCTGTTCCATGATGTTTCGCCTTACCAGAGCTGATCGGTGTAGGTATCGGTGCCGACAATGGTCTGGATGAACGGTGAGGTCCACAGATGCGTGGCCACGCCGCTGGCGTTGAGTTGCTCGCCATAGTTGGCGTAGCCGTCGGCCCAGCCCTGATCGGGCGTGTGGTCTAAGAAGTGCAGCTGCAGAAAGCGGCGGTCGGCGTTGGGGGTGCGCGGCACATCGGGTGGCGCATCGTCGAGTAGCGGCAACGGAGTGCTGTTGATGATGAGGTCGGGACCCCACGATGAACCCATCGCCGATGGTGCCCATGTGTCACGGGTCCACGTCTCGATGTCGGCGTGCGTTGCGCCTTCGGCGAGCTCGCCCACGTTCACGACGAGACCGGCGTAGTTGCGGTCGAGCGCGAGTTCGGCTGGCGTG
This sequence comes from Acidimicrobiaceae bacterium, assembly GCA_947505655.1. Classification (GTDB taxonomy): domain Bacteria; phylum Actinomycetota; class Acidimicrobiia; order Acidimicrobiales; family Ilumatobacteraceae; genus WLMZ01. The sequence goes on from CANNMD010000150.1 coordinate 695, forward strand.
CCCCAGTTCTCTTTCTGGATCGTCCACTCGTTGTTGTAGAGCAAGGTGTGAATGTGGGTGCGCTCGGCGAACATGCGGCCCGTGGTGTGCAACATCTTGACGGTGTCGACGCTCCAGCGGTTCCATTCGTCGTGCTTGCCAGCGAGCACCCAGTAGATGGCGAGGTATGAGCCAACCGTTGGGTCGGGGGTCATGGGCGACTCGGCGGGATACCGCAGGTTTTTCATTGCCTTGGTAGCAACGAAACGATCGCCTGCAAAGCTCCATGCGCCAGTGAGCACGCCACCATAGAAGTGATCGCGTTCGTACCAGCGGTTGTACTCGACCTCATGGCCCTGTTGCGGTTCGACCATGGTGAACAGCATCGTGCCGAGCTTGATGTGGTAGTCGCGTGCCACGGAAATCCCCTTGTCGCCGGCCCTGTTTGCAGGGCAAGGAAGCCAACAGTAGCGAGTTTCTGACGGTTCGTCAGATGCGGGAGGGTGATTGCGGCACGATTTTTACAGGCGCTCCAAGCGCGGGTCTATGGTTGCGCCATGGGCCTTGACGTTGTTGACCTTGCCGACCTTGTTTCACCCAAGCACACCGCTGTCATCACGATGGAGATGCAACGCGGGGTGTGTGGCGATTTAGCCACGATGCCGGTCATCAGTAGAGCAGTCGACGATGCCGCAGTCGTGCCGGCAACCATCTCGTTGCTCAGGGGTGCCCGAGCCCGCAATGTGTCGGTGGTGCACTGCACGTTTAGCTTGCTCGCCGACCGGGCCGGTACTCCGATGAATGCCCCGCTCATTGAGATGTTGGCCGGACACTCCGATCATCTGCTGCATGGTTCTGAGGCCACCGAGGTGTTGCCGCTGCTCGAGGTTGCCTCCAGCGACCTGTATTCAAATCGGCACCACGGGTTCTCGCCTTTTACTGGCACGGGTCTCAACGCAATCTTGCGGGCTCACAACGTGACCACGGTGATCGTTGCGGGTGTTTCGTTGAACCTCGGTATTCCGGGCACGGTGATCGAGGCCGTAAACCTTGGTTACCGCGTAGTCGTGGCCCGCGACTGTGTGGTGGGCATGCCTACTGAGTACGGCGTGATGCTGTTGAAGAACACCTTGTCGATGGTGGCCACAATCGCCACCTCAGAACAGCTCACGCAGGCGTGGTCCTGAGCCGAGCCTGAAGTTTGGCCTTCACCTCGGGCCATTCGCTCGCGATGATCGAGTGAGCGGCGGAGTCACGCGGGCTTCCGATTTCGCCGGGCACATACGACCCGCGGTGGCTGCGCAGAACTCCTTCAAACGTGGCTCCCGCTCGAACGATTGCGTCGCGGCTCTTTGTGTTTCGCGCATCGGTGAAGAGCGCCACTCGTGCGACGTTCCATGTCTCAAAGGCATAGCTAAACATCAGCAGCTTGGCCTCGGTGTTGATGGCGGTGCGCTGCGCCGAGGCAGCAAGCCATGTGCCCCCAACCTCAACTTCGTCGGGGTATGGCCCGCCGCTCCAGCGACGGATCTCAAAGAACCGCGTGCAGCCAACAATGCGCTGGTCGTTCAGTCGTCGTTGCGCAAATGGGATCACGCGTCCGGCTTCGGCATCGTCGAGCAGACCGTGCACGTACGCGCGCATCGAGGCAACTGACTCGGGCACCGCAGTCCAGTTGTAGGTGCTGCGATCTTCGTTGGCGGCCACGACCAACTGCATCACATGATCGACCGAGAGCGGTTCGAGTTGCATGTGCTCGCCGCTTAGAATTCCTGGTTCGTTCGCGTTCATAGATGCCATCGTGGTGCTCCGGCAACGGAAATCAGCAATGAAATATCGCTGAATCTCACCCCAAGTTCGACGACATGCGTGCCGCCCGATTCGTGGGCCGCAAGCAATCGAGAGGTTCGTTGCTCGGTAGTGAGGCGCGGCCCGTGTTCGCTCCAGACCTCGATGATGAGATCTGTTGCTCGAGCAAGCACCGATTCGGTGGCTGCATCGAGTTGATCGACAACGGCAACGCTGAACCGTCCCGAGCGGCGCGCTGTGGCTGCCTGAAGCGCAGCGAAGCCTGGCGTGGCTCGAGTGGGCAACATCACGCTGGCGAGTTCTTGGGTGGGGAAGGTGCGCCCGAGCCAGAATCCGCTGCGGCACGCGTCGCCGGTAACGACGCCGCCCGAAGGCAGCGCCGCGCTGAGGTCAGCTGCCGCGCGAGCCGGGCTGGTGGGGGTTGAGTCGTCGGCGTACAGGGGGCCACATGCCGCGGCGATTGCGCCGAACAACGGTGGTCGAGCAGTGGGTTCGGCGCGAACTGAAAGCGACTCGCGCTCAAGGTCGAACGGGGCGACATCGCGCCACCGCACGCCAGCATTGCTGAGCTCGTCGCGCGAGAGCTCGTCGTTGCTGAGACCGCACAAGATCACGTCGTCAAACGTGTTGAGCTCAGCGAGAGCAATGTCGTTGGCCTGCAGACCAATGGTGCCGAGATGGGCCGGATGGTTCCACGCGAACAAACCTTTGGCCGCCCATGAATTGAACACGCCCGTATCGGTGCGCAACACGATGTCGCGCAGCACGCCAACGTTGCCGGTGTGCAGCAGTTCGGCACCGGCGATGATGATGGAGCCGCCGACTGTGGTGGAAGACGACACCTATGCGCCGTCGCCGATCACAATCGTGGGTGCCTCGCAGATGGTCCAATGCAACTGATCGGTATCGAGGAAGTTGCTGATGTCGGCAAACATCTCGGCCTGGTCGGGCTCGGTGAGGTGTTCGAAAAACGACTCGGCGCTATCGAACCACTGAATGGTGACGCCGTCGTACGCGGGCTCTGGAGCCTTGCTGCCAGCGGGGGGCCAAATAGACGCGTGCTGCTCGTAGCGGCGCACGTATTTCGAGCATGACAGTCGGCGGATCAATGGGCCGTGCACATCGTGCCAGTGCTTCAAGAACTCTTCGTGCGTGGTGCCCGGCTTGCGCTTGAGCATGGTGACCAACTGAATCATGTGGCGTGTCCTTGAGAGCAGGTGAGATTATTGCCGATACTACGTGGCGTCGTTAGAGGCCAAGGAATGAGCCGCCGTCGCACACGATGGTTTGACCGGTGACATAGGCCGAGTCGTCGCTCGCGAAGAACAATGCAACCGAGCCGATGTCGGCCTCAGGGTCGCCGACGCGGCCAAGCGGTGTGCGTGCTTCGAGTGCGGCCTGCAGTGCGGGCGAACGTTCGAAAGCGGTGAGCAGTGCGGGGGAGGCAGCGACGGGTGCAACACAGTTGACGGTGACGCCGCTGGGACCCCATTCGCGAGCGAGGCTCTTGGCGATGGCGCGCTCGGCGGCCTTGACGGGTGAGTACAGCGGAATGTTTGCGCTGCCCTCGACGCCGCTTGGCGAGGTGATGATGATGAAGCGACCGTGGCGACCCGCATCTCGCAGATGCGGCCACGCGGCCTGACCGGTGTGCAGCACGGCCCACACGCCGGTTTGCGACATGTGTTTCCAGTGGCGATCGAGGTCGGCTTCTTCGAGTTTGTGCGGCAGGCCCCCGCGGAAAGCGTTGTGCACCATGATGTGTAATCCGCCGAAACGCTGCACCGTGGCTGCGACACACGCGGCGACTGATTCGCGGTTGGTGATGTCGGTCTCGACGCAGATGGCTGAGCCGCCCAACGACTGAATCGATTCGGCTACCGGCTCACCAGTAACGGCTCGACGAGCAGCGATGACCACGTTGGCGCCTTCGGCGGCGAGGCGACGGGCGATGCCTTCGCCTACACCTTGGCCAGCGCCAGTAACGATGGCGGTGCGTCCGGCGAGGCGACCCGAGTTGGATGTTGAGAAGTTGGTCATGGCGCCATCCAGATGCCGCCGTCGGCGGTGAGTGTTGCCCCAGTGAGGTGATGTGCGTCGACACTGCTGGCGAGACGAATGAGTGGCACGAGGTCGTCGACCACGGTGCCCTTTGTGGCCAGCGCCGGGGGAGCGATTGAGACGGCGCCCACCGCGGCGGTATCGATGCCGAACATCTCGGGTGCGACGGCAATGCAATTCACGGTGATGCCATCGGCACCCCACTGGCGAGCCGCCGATTTGACCATCACGCGAATCGCTTCGGCCGTGGCGGCAACGTGAGCGAGTTGCGGTGCGCCCGACATTGCGATGGTGGGCACGATCGCAATGAGCCGGGTGTGCCCCGCCTTGTGTGCACCCTGGAACGCAACGATGGCTTCGCGCATCGGTTGCTCCCATGCCGCATCGAAATCGGCGTCGGTGAGATCGGTGAAGGGCTTGGCCTGGCAACCAATTGTGGGCACGACCACCGTTGTCGCGCAGTCGCTGTGCATGTCGGCGGCGCGGAGAGCGTCGGCGAGTGCGCTAGCACCTTGGATAGTTACGGCAATCGAGACCACGTGTCGCACCGTATCGGAAGTGCCGAGCGCACTCTCAAACGGACTTCACCTCGGCCGATCGGTTACGTTGCCCGCATGGATCTTCACGAACTCAGCGACCGCACCGAGATCAACGATCTCCTCGTTCGATACAGCGAGGCGCTCAATCGCGCCGATTGGGAAACATGGACTGCATGTTTCACCGCCGACGCTCACGTTGACTACACAACCGCAGGCGGAGTTGCCGGTTCGCCAGTCGAAGCAGTGGCGTGGCTGGCCCCAACAATGGCGATGTTCGACATGCGCATCCACCGCATGGCCAACGTGCAGATCTGCTTCGACGGAGCCGATACGGCTGCGATTGGTTCGCAGTACAACACGGTCATGCGCATTCCTGGCGCTGCTGGCGATGCTGCCGCTCGCCCCACCTACATCGAAGCTGCCGGCTGGTACGACGATGTCGTGGTGCGCACCGCCAGTGGTTGGTTGCTCAGCAAGCGCGCCGAGCGAATTGCGTACACACGCATCTAGTCGCTGACGGGCTGACGGGCTTACGGGCTTACGGGCGTTGAGCCCAGAGTTCGCCGCGGCGGGCCAAGTCGGTGTGGGTGCCAGCGTGACTGGGTGTGCCCGCGCTCGACACGGTGCGGCTGAACCGCGGTGCTGGCCCAGGCAGCGTGACGCCGTTGATCTCAACGAAGGTGCCGCGAGCAACGTTGTGGGGATGCTTGCTGGCCTCGGCGGGCGACAGCACCGGAGCGAAACAGGCCTCAGAGCCTTCGAGCACCGCGCACCAATGGTCGCGGGTCTGAGCGATGAAGATGTCGCTGAGCCGTTGTTTGAGCGCTGGCCATTGCGCTCGATCCCACTGCGGAAAATCGTCGGGAGACAGCCCCAGCTTTGACAGCAGTTCGGCGTAGAACTGTGGCTCGATTGCGCCGAGCGCAACGTAGGCACCATCGGCGCATTCGTACACCTCGTAGAAGTGGGCGCCGGTGTCGATGTGGTTGGTGCCGCGTGGTCCCCAATATCCCGACGCTGTGGCTGGGAAGAACGGCGCTGCAACGAGCGCGGCGCCATCGACCATTGCGGCATCGATGACTTGGCCGCGCCCCGACACGCTTCGCTCGAACGCTGCAGCAGCGATGCCCATTGCGAGCATCAACCCACCGCCAGCGAAGTCGCCGACAAGGTTGATCGGCGGCGTTGGC
>CANNMD010000151.1 GCA_947505655.1 Acidimicrobiaceae bacterium
AGTTGGCCAATCACCGAGGTGCCTGCGGGCGGATCGGCGAACACTTTGCCGAGCTTCCAGTGCACGCAGAACAACGACATGATCAACGCTGCAGTAACGAATTCGGGAATCGATGACGTGGCGAGGCCAACGTTGACCACGATGCGATCAGACACCTTGTCCTGACGCCGCGCAGCGAAGATGCCTGCAGCGATCGAGATGGGGATGGTGATCACAAAGGCAAGCAGCGCAAGCTTGCCCGAGCGAAAGAGTGCAGGGAAGATGATGTCGCGCACCAATCCCCCGCTGTTATACGACGACCCAAAGTTGAGCGTGAACAGTCGGCGGATTGAGGTGAAGTACTGGGCCAGCAACGGACGGTCGGTGCCAAGTTGGCGGTTGAACCTAGCCACATCTTCTTTGAGCGCAAACGGGCCAAGAACCTTACGTCCCACATCTCCGGGCAGGACGCTGACGATGAGGAACACGATTGTGGCAAGAAGCCACAACGTGACTATCGCAGAGGACAAACGCCTCAGCAGATACCGGCCCATCAGGCCTCCTTCATGAAATCAATTGAAAAATAATGGGTTATTGACAGGTCAGGCCTGTGGCGACGCCACCATACGGCAGCGGGCCACAGGCCTGACAAGTTTTCAGTTCACTCAGAATCAGGCGGTGAAGCCGGCCTTGCTGCAGTCGAAGTGACCGAGGCCCGTGGCCACAATTCCCGACACGGTCTTCTTATTTGCGAAGAGCGTGTTGTAGAAGTATGGGATCACGTAAGGAACGTCTTCGTTGGCAATCTTTTGGATCTCAGCGATTGGAGCCTTGCGGGCCTCATCGTCGAGCGCTGCCTGATATGCCTTGGTTGCTGCACGGAATGGCTCGGAGATGTAGTGAGCCGAGTTCCACTCGCCCGTGGCGTATGCCTTCACGAGGTACACGTCGGGAACGCCGCGTGGGCCGTAGTCGACGATACCGAAGTCGCCGCCGCCGTCGCAGCCTGCTGGCTCAACCTTCGAGTCATAGACCTTGCACCACTCTTCGCCGTCGACTTCGACCTCTTGCTGGATGGTGATATCCATGCCGATTTCCTTGAGCTGGCTCTGCATGAGCTGAGCAAGCTCGGGGATTTCCTGGAGCTTGGGGAAGAACATCGTGGCCTTGAGGCCCTCTTTGCCCGCATCCTTGAGCAACTGCTTGGCCTTTTCGATGTCGCGGGTGCGCTGTGGCTGCGCTTCATCGAAGTATGGGTAGATCGGCGCGATTGGGTGATCGTTGCCGATGTCGCCCTTTCCCTTGAGGATGGTCTCAATGAGTGCTGGGCGGTCGATGCCGAGGGCAACTGCCTGCCGAACGCGCACATCGGTGAAGTCACCTTCGCGGGTGTTCATCCAAAGCATGCGGTGTGCCGAACCGTGAATAATGCCAACCTCGATGTTCTCGTCGGCGAGCAGTGCATCGCCACCGATAACCGAGAACTGCACGATTGCGTCGACTTCGCCGGCCTGCATACCTGACACCAAGGTAGCGAGGTCTTCGTTGAAGGTGAACTCAAGCGAGTCGAGGAATGGCTTGCCATCCCAGTAATCGGCGTTCGCCTCGAAGGTGGCGCCAACGGCCTCGTCGTACTTGGTGAGCTTGAATGGGCCGGTGCCGTTTGGAACCTTGTCGAGGGTAGTGCCGAGCACGTAGTCGACTGGGGTGATCAAAGCCTGTGGGTTGTACGGGCCGACCTGGTACGGGAACTGACCATCGGCGGCGAGCAAGGTGATCTCGACGGTGTTGGCGTCGATTGCCTTGGTGGAGCCAGCGGTGATGTATGCCTTGAGGTTACTCTCGGCCAAACGGTCCATCGAGGCGACGACATCGGCAGAGGTGAAGTCCTTGCCATCGTGCCACTTGACGCCCTGGCGAAGCTTGAAGGTCCAGACGCTGCCGTCGTCGTTTGGCTTCCACGACTCGGCCAACATTGGCGACAAGTCGGCGCCCAAGGTGTTCACGAGGTACTCAAACGACATGACCACTGGGGTGTAGGTACCCAAGTTGGCCATGGCTACTGGATCGAGAGGACCGGCTGGCTTCTGCGCAGCGATCTTGAGGGTGCCACCCTGCTTGATGGAGCCAGTCGCTTCGGTAACAGCAGTGCTGCCACCGGTGGTGTCGCCGGTGACCGAATCACCAGTGGTACCGGCTGGGGTCTTCTCATCTGAACCGCAAGCGGCGATGATGGTGCCCATGAATGCGACGCCGAGACCGAGGACCGAGCCACGGGTCACGAAGGTGCGACGCGAGATGGCGCCGGCGGCGTAGCTGTCGATCAGATTGTTCTCGAGTGGGCCGACGCTGCGTCGGGCGCGATCAAGTTTCGAAAAATTCATTTCTCTCCCCATGTGTTTGGTCCGAGTAGAGGTCTCCCGGAACCCTTCGGACGTTAGTAGCGGGTCTATGGAGTGTCAAGAATCCTCGACAATTCATACACCGTTTCCGGAACGTTCGTTCTGTGATTGCGGAGAGCTCCGCCTGCGGCTTTGCAGCGGTGTGAGCCATGCGCTGTCGGGTTGCCAGCGCTCGGTAGTGTCGAGCGTCAACCGTCGCCGACCAAAGGACCATCGTGTCTCAACGCGTTCTCATCACAGCCGCAGCGGCGGGTATCGGTCGGGTCATCGCCGACGCGTTTGCTGCCTCTGGCGCCACTGTTCATCTCTGCGATATCGACGAGTGGGCCATCTCGCTGTGTCGCGCTGAGTCGCCCTCGCTGCGGGCAACTCAGGTCGATCTCACCGACCCATCGAAGCTGGACCAATGGATCGACATGGCCGTTGCCGATATGGGCGGCGTGGATGTATTGATCAACAACGCCGGCACCAAGGGCCCCACCGCGATGGTTGAAGACATCTCGATCGACGAATGGCACGCCTGTTTAGCGGCAAGCCTCGACTCGCACTTCTTGTGCGCTCGGCGAGTTGCTCCATTGATGAAGGCTCAAGGCCACGGTTCGATCATCAACATGTCGTCGATGGCAGGCGTATTTGGCTATGGAATGCGCACACCATATGCAGCGGCCAAGTGGGCCGTCATTGGCCTCACGAAGTCGCTTGCTATTGAACTCGGGCCTTCGGGCGTTCGATGCAACGCCATTTGCCCGGGTTCGGTTCGTGGCGAGCGTATGGACGGCGTGATTGCAGCCGAGGCCGAACTCCGCGGTGTACCGGCATCGGTTGTCGAGAACGAATACGTGTCTGGGCAGTCGCTGAAACGGTTCGTTGAAGCATCAGATGTAGCAGCGATGTGCCTGTTCCTGGCATCGCCCGCATCGGCGATGATCTCGGGTCAGGCCATCGGGGTCGATGGCAATACCGAGACCTATCACCTGTAGGCCTCTGCGGCTCAGAGCTGCGGGTCGACCAACACTCGGCCGCGCATGCCACCCACCAAGATGCGGTCGAGTTCGACCGGCAGTTGGCCGAGGCCAATGACCTGAGCAACCTCGGTGTCGAGCCAGTTCGGACGAAGGTCTGTGGCGATGCGCTGCCACATAGCAATGCGTGGCCCCAAGGGTGTCTGCACGCTGTCGATGCCCAACAGGTTCACGCCGCGCAAGATAAACGGATGCACCGATGTACCCAGATCGGTGCCGCCGGTGAGACCGCTGGCCGCAACAGAGGCGCCGTAACGCAGGCTGCGCAAGACGTAGGCCAAGGTGGAGCGACCGACACAGTCGACCGAGCCGGCCCAACGCTCGCGCTCGAGCGGACGGGTGGACTCGGCCGAGGTCTCGGCGCGATCGATCACTTCACTAGCGCCTAACGATCGCAACCAATCGGCTTGATCCACTTTGCCGGTGCTGGCAACAACTTCGTGGCCCCGAGCAGCGAGCATGCCAACGGCCATTGAACCAACGCCGCCGGTTGCGCCGGTGACCAACACTGGTCCGGCTCCGGCGACAAGCCCGGCGCGCTCGAGGGCGTCTACCGACAGCGCCGCCGTGTAGCCCGCTGTGCCGACCATCATTGCGGTGCGGGAGTCGAGGCCCGCTGGCATCGGCACGATCCACGCCGAGGGGATGCGCGCGAACTGGGCGTAGCCGCCGTGGCGAGCAACACCGATGTCGTAACCGTGGGCCAGCACCGACGAGCCAACTGCAATGGCTGGGTCGTTGCTCTCGACCACCACGCCAGCCAGATCGATGCCAGGAATGATGGGGTCGATGCGCGCCACCCGACCGGTTTCGGAGCCGACAAGGCCGTCTTTGAAGTTGATGCCCGAATACTCAACCCGGATCAGCACGTCGCCGTCGCCAAGTTGATCGTTCGAGAGTTGCGTGACGGTGCGGGTCCAGCCCGACTCAGACTTGCCAACGGTAAATGCGCGAACGGTGCTCATGGTGTACTCCTGTTTGTGACGCATGTTGGTCAGGCGACCACGCCAAGGTAGTGGGGAGCACACTCGATTGGACACGCGAGCTGCGTGTGGCGGGGGCGGACCGGAGTCGGCACCCCCGCCACACGGCTTATGACTCGAGTGAGATTGGTTCGTCGTCTTTTGCGCCGAAGGTATCGACGTCGCCATCGAGGCCTGCTTGGCCACGTACCTTCTCGGAAATCTCGACCATGAGCTGCGGGTTGGCCTGCAGGTAGTTCTTCGCGTTCTCGCGGCCCTGACCAAGCTGTTCACCTTCGTAGGTGAACCATGCGCCCGCCTTTTTGATGATGGACATCTCGACGCCAAGATCGAGCAGCGAGCCCTCGCGGCTGATGCCCTTGCCGTACATGATGTCGAACTCGGCCTGACGGAACGGCGGTGCAACCTTGTTCTTGACGACCTTGACGCGTGTGCGTGAGCCGACGACTTCGGCGCCGTCTTTGATGCTCTCGATACGACGAATGTCGAGGCGGACCGACGAGTAGAACTTGAGCGCACGACCACCAGGGGTTGTCTCGGGCGAACCGAACATGACGCCGATCTTCTCGCGCAGCTGGTTGATGAAGATGGCGACCGTGTTGGTCTTGTTGAGGTTGCCGGTGAGCTTGCGCAAGGCCTGGCTCATCAAGCGGGCCTGCAGACCAACATGGGTGTCGCCCATCTCGCCTTCGATTTCGGCGCGAGGTGTGAGTGCAGCCACCGAGTCAATGACGACCACATCGAGAGCGCCGGAGCGCACCAACATGTCGACGATCTCGAGGGCCTGCTCGCCAGTGTCTGGCTGCGAGATGAGTAACTGGTCGACATCGACGCCGATGGCTCGGGCGTAGATGGGGTCCATTGCGTGCTCAGCATCGACGTAGGCGCAAATGCCGCCGTTGCGTTGCGCTTCGGCAACCACGTGCATGGCCAAGGTGGACTTACCCGAGGACTCTGGGCCGAAGATCTCGACCACACGACCGCGGGGCAGACCGCCAATGCCGAGTGCGAGGTCGAGCGCCAAGGCGCCGGTGGACACCGTGTCGATGCCCAACGATGTCTTTTCGCCCATACGCATGATGGAGCCCTTGCCGAACTGCTTATCGATCGATGCCAGCGCCATCTCGAGCGCCTTTTCACGTTCCATCGCCATGATGTTCTCCCTACTTCTTTCGTTCTTGGTTGTCTGTCTCAGTAATCGCTGCGGGGCCAATAACGCAGGCCCGATTCGCTGAGCGGCACCATACGAAAGGGGTGTTACAGGGTTACCGGGAACCCTGAACCACCTTCGAAGAAGTACTGCGAGCGGCGAACGACAGGAGTGTAACTTCGTACAAGCGTTCGATCAAGCATTCGAAGCGGGAATCTGCAAAATCGTCTCGGCAGCACGCTCGAGCCACTCATCAGAGGGCGGATCCATCAGCAATTCAGTCGCAAACCAGATCGTGTAACTGAACGGATACAGCACCACGGGCAGCACGAGCGCCACGACCCCGAGCACCACCATCAACGGCGTGACGGCGACATCGGGATACGTAATCACCACCGACACTCCCCCGGCGACCACCAGCGTTGCCAGCATGATCATCACGTTCATCGTGGCGGCGCCCAACTCGAAGCCATCGTGACCACGTTGCACCGACAAGCCGCAGTGCTGACACGAGTCGTAGCGACGGAACCAACCTCGTCGAAAGCCGGGTCGATCGCCACACCATGCGCACTGCAGCAGCAGTGCTCGGCGAAACATCAGAGGCACCGTTGGACGAGTCACAGACATGCCTTCAGCGTAACTACCACTTCGGGGCTGTCGGAGATGCGATGATTGCACCCGTGCGCAACTCACTTTCAGGATTGTTGTTTGGCGCCGCCGCTGCGC
>CANNMD010000152.1 GCA_947505655.1 Acidimicrobiaceae bacterium
GACGTCATGGCGGCCGCTGCCGGATTGAGTTGTCGCTACCGTTGGCAGACCTTCGACAAAGACCCATTCACGCCCGACAGCACCCGACACGTCAGCGTCTACGCACCCACCTGACACCTCAACGAGGTGTGACCTTCATCGCATCGGTCACAAACTGGGTCGAATGCGCCACTTGCGCAGCCCATCGTCGTATCCTCTGATAACAGATGTCTCAGATGCGTTTGAATCCTCTCACCGGCCGTTGGGTCACAATCGTGGCCGACCGTGCCGAGCGACCTACTGATTTTGCGCCGCGCAGCACCGAGGTTGAATCCGATCCAAGTCGGCCGTGCCCGTTCTGCCCCGGCAACGAGGAAGCCACCTTGCCAGCGCTCGAGCAGGTGGATCAGGGCGGCACCTGGCAACTCAGGGTCATCCCCAACCTGTTCCCCGCCTTCGATGGCGAAGAGCCATTTGCTGTTCATCACCTCGGCCCAGTACACGTGATGGCCGAAGCCAGCGGCATCCACGAAATCTTTGTGTACACGCCCGACCACAATGGCGGCATTCACATGGGCGACGACCTCAAGGCCGCCGAGACCATGCAGGCCCTCAAGCGTCGACTCATCGATCACGCCTCAACGCCAAACATTCGCTACACACAAGCAATCGTGAACCACGGCCGCGAGGCCGGCGCCTCACTGTCGCACCCTCACGGCCAATTGCTCGGACTTCCTTTCGTTCCGGGCGAGATCCTTGAAGAAGAGCGTGCCTTTGCTCGATTCGAGAGCGCGTGCATTCTGTGCGCAACCATCGAGGCCGAACTCACCGATGGCAAGCGCATCGTGTTCGCCAACGACGACGTCGTGTGCCTGTGCCCCTACTGGAGCGGCAGCCCCTACGAGATGCTCATCATCCCGCGCCAGCACGATCTGCATCTGCAGGATGCCAACGACACGTCGCTGGCCGCAGTTGGCCGAGCCATTCGCGATGCGCTGATCAACCTGCGTGATGCGTTCGGCGATGTCGCCTACAACCTCGTGTTCCACACTGCGCCGCATCAGCACACCGGCGAGTACCACTGGCATGTGCACCTCTGGCCAAAGCTGGTCAGCACAGCCGGTTTCGAGCGCGGCACTGGCGTGTTGATCAACATCGTGCCACCCGAAAATGCAGCCGACCGCCTCCGTCGCGTCGCCATCAAACTCTGATTCCGCGATGAGCCGTATTGAAGTCAGCATCGACATTGATGCAAGTCCTGAACGCGTGTGGCAGGTGGTCGAGCCGATCGAGAACCATGTCGACTGGATGCACGACGCCGTTGCCATCCGGTTCGAGACCGATCAGACACGAGGCGTCGGAACCAGCTTTTTGTGCGACACCAAAGTGGGGCCCATCAAGCTTGTCGATCACATGGAAATCACCGAGTGGGCGCCCGGCGCCACCATGGGCGTGCGCCACACCGGCATGGTTACCGGCAGCGGAGTCTTCACCCTCACCGCCATCGACAACGGCACTCGCACGCGATTTGCGTGGACCGAGACGCTCAAGTTTCCGTGGTGGCTCGGCGGTTCACTGGGCTCAAGCATCGGCGGCAGCCTGGTGATGAAACCCATCTGGCGTCGCAACCTGCGCGGCCTGAAACAACTCGTCGAAGGCTGATCGGCGCTCGCACCTCGGCGCTACGACACCGCTCGCAAGAGCGCCGTCACCGAAGCCCCGATGATGATGACCGCAAGAACCGGCGCCTTGCGCCACGCTGCAACAATCGCTGCGCCCACGCCTGCTGCACGCGCATCGACAACCAAGTGATGGCCCACTGACAGCGTGTCTTTCACGATGAGCGCAGCGATGAGTGCGGCCGGAATGAGGGCCAAGCAACGCTCGAGCACCGGAGGCAACACACGGTCGCCGACCACGACCAGGCCGAGGAACTTGAACGCGTATGCGCCCGCCGCTAACACGAGCACCAGTGTCCATGTCATGACGTGACCCCATCGCGACGGATGCCAACCATGATCGCCAACGATGCCGCCAAGATCGGTAGGCCGATTGGCAACACCGGAATGCTGACCAGGCAGATGCCGCCACCAAGTAACACGGCCATGCGACCGCGCGACGTGCGCAGCTGAGGCCAGATCATCGCGACGAACGCTGCCGGAATGGCGGCGTCGAGTCCGAATGTTTTGGGGTCGATGGCCCCGCCCGCAAGTGCGCCGATGAGCGTGCCAATATTCCAAAACACGTAGACCGAACCGCCCGTAATCCAGAAAGCTGCGCGTTGGGCGACGGGGTCATCTTGGGCAGCGCACATCGCTGTCGATTCGTCGATGGTGAGCTGTGCAGCGATCAGGCGAGTTGGCAGGCGGCCCGTGAGACGACGCGAGTTCGCCAAGCCAAACACTCCGTTGCGCGCCGAGAGCAGCAGCGCTCCGCTGAGCGCCGACCCGATGCTGCCGCCACCAGCGATGACCGACACGGCACTGAACTGCGATGCGCCGGTAAACACGAGCAGCGACATCACGCAGGCCTGCGCGGTGGATGCCCCTGCCGAAACTGCGGCCACACCAAACGAGATGGCGTACACACCGACGGCGAGCCCCAAGGTGACGCATGCAGAGATCATCGGCCGGAGCCGAGGGTCACGAAGTGTTGCAATCATTTCGATGGAGCCCCAAGCCACAGCACCGACAACGCGGGAAGATCAATCAGCGTCGAAGCCGGCTGTCCCTGCCATGGAACCTCGGAGGTGGCAGAAACCGTGTGGCCACCACGGTACGAACTGCCACCAAAGCGAACCAGATCGGTATCGATGAGCACCTGCCAATCGCCGGGGGCCGAAACACCCACCCGATATCCAGGACGAGGATTGGGCGTGAGGTTGGCAATGCACACAACGCTTGACGACGCTGATGACTCTGGCGTCTGGGACGAACGCCGGATGAACGCGTAGACCGAATGCTCAGCGTCGTTTGAGTCGAGCCACTGGAAGCTCGCCGGATTGTTGTCGTCGGCCCACAACGCAGGCCATGCATCAGCTGTTGCGTTCAACTCAGCGATCAGTTCGCTGACACCGCGATGTGGCGCATGGTCGTAGAGGTGCCATGGCAGGCCACCAGATTCGTCCCATTCGGTCCACGGAGCGATCTCGCCGCCCATAAACAACAACGGTGCGCCGGGTAGCGCCCACATCCATGCGTACAGCGCACGCAGGTTGGCAAAGCGTTGCCAATCGTCGCCCGTCATCTTGCCCAGCAGACTGCCCTTGCCATGCACAACTTCGTCGTGGCTGAGCGGCAATACGTAGCGCTCGGTGAAGGTGTAGAGCAGTCCGAAGGTGAGTTCGCTGTGGTGCCAATGGCGATGAATCGGCTCACGCTCGAAGTACTGCAGCGTGTCGTGCATCCAACCCATGTTCCACTTGTGCGTGAAGCCAAGGCCACCGTGATGCACCGGATGCGTCACCTTGGGCCACGCTGTTGACTCTTCGGCGATCATCAGCGCCCCGGGCACTTCGTGGCCAACCACCGTGTTCACTTCTTGAAGGAGTTGCACCGCGGCAAGGTTCTCTCGGCCACCGAGTTCGTTCGGGATCCATTGGCCAGGCTCGCGGCTGTAATCGAGATAGAGCATCGAGGCAACGGCATCGACACGCAGCCCATCGACATGAAACTCCTTCAGCCAATACAGCGCATTGGCCGTGAGGAAATTGCGAACCTCGTTGCGCGCAAAGTTGAAGACCAACGTGCCCCAATCGGGGTGCTCACCTTGGCGTGGATCAGCGTGCTCGTACAGCGCCGAACCGTCGAACTGGGCAAGACTCCACTCGTCACGCGGAAAGTGCGCTGGCACCCAATCGACAATGACGCCAATGCGACGGGCATGCATGATCTCGATGAACTGCCTGAACTCGTCGGGCGTACCGAACCGAGCAGTGGGCGCGTAATAGCCGCTGACCTGATAGCCCCACGATCCGCCGTAGGGATGCTCGGCGACGGGCATCAACTCGATGTGCGTGAAGCCAAGCGCGTGCACATGCTCGGCGAGTTGATGCGCGAGATCGATATACGACGTGACGCCCAATCGCCACGATGCAAGGTGCACTTCGTAGACACGCAAGGCCGAGTCTGGGTGATTGCTGCGCGCTTGCATCCACTCGTGGTCGTTCCAGACATGCGCGCTCGGTGCAGCAACCACGCTGGCCGTCGCTGGCGGACACTCGGTCTGGCGAGCCATCGGATCGGCCTTGAGCATTGTGGTGCCGGCTTGGCTGACCACCGCAAACTTGTAGCGATGCCCGGCCGCAGCGGCAGGCACGATTGCAACCCACAACCCGCTGGAGCCCACCGAACGCATTGCCGCGCCGTCGCCCCAACCGTTCCAGTCGCCTGAGACATAGATCTCGCGTGCGTTGGGCGCCCACACGCTGAAGCGCACCCCTGCTCCACCGCCGAGCACATGAGCACCCAGCAGTTCCCACAGTCGCCGATGCTGACCTTCGTTGAACAAATGCAGGTCGATGCTGCCGGGCCATTGATCGGCGGCAGCGAGATCACCAACAGAGGTCACGAAGACCGAGCGTACGCCAGTGGCCAAGCTACGGTCGTTGTTCGTGCGGATCTTGATGCTCTCATGGGAATACCCACCACTGGTCGTTGGCGGAATCGCCGCCCATGTCGACGGGCTCGCCCGGGCCATGGTGCGTAGCGGACACGAAGTTGTTGTGCTCAGCTTGCACACCCCCGACGCTCCCGACGACACCGTTGTCGACGGCGTGCGCATCTTGCGTGCGCGCATCGACCTTCCTTGGATTCCCGACGACAACCTTGTCGCTCGGATGGCCTCGGCTAACCATCAAATCACCCAACTTGCGGCTCAACTCGGACGTTGGCAGCCCGACATCGTGCACGCTCACGACTGGCTCGTTGCGTGGGCCGGAGACACGATCTCAAAGCTATGGAACGCCCCACTCGTGGCCACGATTCATGCCACCGAACGCGGCCGCCATGGCGGGCATGTGCCTCCCGGAATGCCTGCCGCGATCAACTCGATCGAGTGGTGGCTCACCTATCAAGCCGCCGAAGTCATCTGCTGTTCGAAGTTTATGATCCGCGAAGTCGTGAGCGGATTCGAACTGCCCGCCGAGAAAGTGCATCTCGTTCCGAACGGTGTCGACCTCGCCGTGTGGCAGCCCTCGCCTACGGCGACGACCGCGCCACGCGGACCACTGGTGGTCGGATGGGGCCGGGTTCAATACGAGAAGGGCTTTCAGGTGCTGGCTCGCGCTGTTGGCTCGCTGCGCACTCGCGTGCCTGGCATCCAGTGCATCATCGCCGGACGCGGTTCGTATCTTCCTGAGCTGCAATCGCAAATCGACATTGAGGGTCTCAGCGACATCGTGCAGCTTGCCGGCTTCGTCCCCGACGACGACCTGCGCGACATTCTGCATCGGGCGGGTTGTGCCGTCATCCCATCGCTGTACGAACCATTTGGCATCGTTGCCCTCGAGGCCATGGCCGCTGGCGCGCCAACCGTTGTGGCCAGCACCGGTGGACTCGCCGAGATCGTGGCGGGAACAGGCGCCGGACTGTTGTTCGAACCTGGTAATCATCACGAACTCGCCGACCGAATCGAACAGGTGCTGAAGCAGCCGACACTCGCGACCACGCTGCAGACCACGGCGGCCCAACTGCTCGCCGATCACTACACATGGGATGCAATCGCGGCCAGCACGATTGCCGTCTACACATCGGCGTTTTCGTCGCACGCTCAGGCCACTACTGTCGGAGGTCATGCGTAGCGTTCGTCAGTTCAGGGTCGACCCAGCCGTACCCGAGGTGCTGTCGGGCTTACATCGACTCGCCAACAACTTGCACTGGTGCTGGGACCGCGAGCTTCGCCAACTGTTCGCGAGCCTGCATCCCGTGGCGTGGGAAGAATCGAACCATCAGCCGTTAGCGATGCTGGCTCGCATCACACCCGAAGCGTGGAGCGACCTGGCCACCGATCCTGCCGTCGTGCAGTCTGTGGCCGACGCCGTGGTGCGTCTCGACGCCGCACTCACCTCGCCCCGCTGGTTTCAGACCAAGGGCGATTCGCCGCTCGACCTCATTGCCTATTTCTCGCCCGAGTTCGGCATCAGCGAATCGGTGCCTCAATACAGCGGCGGCCTCGGCGTGCTCGCTGGCGATCACCTGAAGGCATCATCCGATCTTGGCGTGCCGTTGGTTGCTGTTGGTCTGCTGTAC
>CANNMD010000153.1 GCA_947505655.1 Acidimicrobiaceae bacterium
CCGAGGGGTGCGCCAACGCCCTGCGCTGTGCGAGCGAGAGACCGCGCCTGCGAGTAACTGACGTGGCGCACCGACATGACAGATTGGGGCATGGATTTCGCCCCCGACGAAGATCATCTGGCAATCATCGAGGCTGTCGATTCGACCTGCGCCGCGTTCGACGACCAGTACTGGTCGGAATGCGATATTGAGCACCGCTTTCCTTGGGAGTTCTACCGTGTGATGGCCGAGGGTGGTTGGGTTGGCATTGCAATCCCTGAGCAATACGGCGGTGGTGGCCGCGGCATCACTGAGGCGGCGCTGGTGTTGAACCGCGTGGCTGCATCGGGTGCGGCGATGAACGGTTCGACCGCATTGCACCTCACCATGTTCGGCTTGAATCCGGTGGTGAAGTTTGGCAACGAACGGCTCAAGAACACGTTCCTGCCGAGAGCGGCATCGGGCGATCTGCACGTTGCGTTTGGTGTCACCGAACCCGACGCTGGCACCGACACCGGTCGCATCACTACTCGCGCGGTCGAGGACGGCGCAGGTGGGTGGATCATCACCGGTCGCAAGATCTGGACCTCGAAGGCGCTTGAGTCAGAGGTGGTGCTGCTGCTGGTTCGCACCGATCACGACGACACGAATCGGCTCAACGGATTGAGCTTGTTCTTGGTAGATCTCGATCCGAAGTACGTAGACATTCGCCCGATCCCCAAGGCCGGCCGCAACGCAGTGGCATCATGCGAAGTCGCCTACGACGGGTTGCCGGTAGAGGGTTGGCGAATGGTGGGCGAGCGCGGCCGAGGGTTCCAGCACATCTTGCATGGCATCAATCCTGAGCGCATCTTGTTGTCGGCGATGGCCTGTGGCATCGGCGAGGTAGCAGTGCGACGGGCGGTGCAATACGCAAATGAACGCATCGTGTTCGATCGGCCGATTGGCGCGAATCAGGCCATTGCACATCCGTTGGCGAAAGCACATATGCAGTTGGGCGCTGCGTACCAAATGATGCGGCTTGCTGCATGGCGCTATGACAACGGACTCAACTGCGCCGAAGAGGCGAACACAGCCAAGTATCTCGCCGCCGAAGCCAGCTATTTTGCTGCCGATCAGGCAGTTCAAACCTTGGGCGGACTCGGCTATGCCACTGAATATCACGTCGAGCGTTACTGGCGTGAGGCTCGGTTGCAGCGGCTTGCGCCGGTGAGCCAAGAGATGACATGCAACTTCATTGCCCAGCATGTGTTGGGCTTGCCGCGCAGCTACTGATTCGGTTTGGGCGCAGGGTGGTTTCGGTCGTGCGCCTGCGCGAGTTGTTGCATCGCTTGAACGAGCAGCGTGTGTTCGGCTGCGTGCACGCGAGCCTCGAGCGTTTTGAGCGAATCGAGGGGGGCGATTGGTACCTCAACGCTGGCGATGACATCGCCTTCGTCGACGCGCTCGTCGGGAACGTAATGCACCATCACGCCAGTGCGGGTCAAGCCTGATTGCTGATGCTCGGCGTGGGCACGTTCGATGGCATGCGTGCCGGGGAACTCGCCGGGCAATGCTGGGTGCAGGTTGATCACCTGGTTTGGGAAGGCAGACAGAAACGACATGGTGAGGATTCGCATCCAGCCGGCAAGCACCACAAAGTGAGGTTGGAACGCAGCCACTGCTTCGCCAAGACGGGTGTCGTATTGCTCTCGTGTTTCGTCGGGAAGCTTGGTGACCGACAGCGAGGGCACGCCACTGTTGGCGGCGCGAGAGTGTGCGAACGCTTCAGCATTGTTGGAAACAACGGCGACGATGCGTGCGTTGAGCCGACCATCGGCTGACGCGTCGAGCAACGCCTGCAGATTGCTGCCGTTGCCAGAGGCCAGCACCACGATGCGCGTGGTCACCCGAGCTGCACCCGCTTGGTGCCCGCGACGATTGAGCCGATGATGTAGGTGGGCTCTGGAATGGCGGCCTGCAGTTCGGCGACGCGTGCAGCGTCGACCACGATGACCATGCCGACGCCCATGTTGAGGGTGCGGTAGAGCTCGTCGGTGCCGAGTCCGGTTGCGACCTCGGAGACAAGCTGAAACAGCGGCGGCATCGGCCATGAGCCAAGAGTGATTGCGGCATCGCAGTTGGGTGGCAAGATGCGCGGCACGTTGTCGATGAGTCCGCCACCGGTGATGTGAGCAAGGCCTTTGATGAGCCCGTGATCTTCGAGCGCTGCTCGCAGCGAGTTGAGGTAGCTGCGATGTGGGACCAGCAAGGCGTCGCCGATGGGACGATCGAGCGGCTCGGGCTGGGCGTCGAGCGGCAACCAGTCGAAGAGCTTGCGTAGTAGCGAGTATCCGTTGGTGTGCGGGCCGCTAGAGCCCATGCCTAACAGCACATCGCCGGGGGCAATGGTGGACAGCGGCAACAGGCGCTCGCGCTCGACGACGCCAACAAGCGTGCCGGCGACGTCGAAGGCGCCGGGCATGTAGACACCAGGCATCTCGGCGGTCTCGCCGCCGAGCAACACACAGCCAGACGCTGCGCAGGCGATGGACATGCCGTTGACGACGGCTGCCACTTGCTCGGCGCGGATGACGGACGACGCAAAGTAGTCGAGGAAGAACAACGGCCGGGCACCCTGTACGAGCACGTCGTTGATGCAGTGGTTCACGATGTCTTGGCCGGGCACGTCGTAACGGCCGGCGCGTGCGGCGAGTTCGACCTTGGTGCCAACACCATCGGTGGACGCCACCAGCACCGGATGTTTCATACCCATGATCTCGCTGAGATCGAAGGTGCCACCGAAGGCTCCGATGCCACCAAGAACTGAGCTGGTGTGTGTCTTCTCGACGCTGTCTTTGAGCTGATCGACGGCACGGGTGCCTTCGTCGATGTCGACGCCTGCAGCGGCATATGACGACAGCGTTGCGCCATGCGCGCGCCAGCCGATGTCTCGGCGGTATCGGCTGCCGGTGGGCGCCACGGTGTCGGCGAGGTCGTAGGCGGCGGTGCGAGCTTGGGCCAGTGTGTGGGCAATGCCGACGGCGGTGTATTCGCGACCGCCAGCGTTTCCGCGGAACAGCAACTGGTGAACGGTGTCGGGAACCTCGGCGTGCAGTGCGCCCAGCGTTGGGCCGCTTGTCGGGTAGCTGGGGGCTGCGATGACAACGCCGAGCGCCGATGCATCACGAATTTCGATGGGCGTGTTTGCGAGTTGGCCGTTGCAGCAGGCAAGCATGATCTCGACAATGTCGGACTCGATGAGCGGGATGAGTACTTGCGCCTCAGGGTCGCCGAATCGACAGTTGAACTCGAGCAGCTTTGGCCCATCGGCAGTAAGCATCAAACCGGCGTAGAGCATGCCAACGAACGGTGTGCCGTTGGCGCGCATGTGGTCGATGACGGGCTGGATGAACTGCGCGGTGAGTGCGTTGAGGTCGTATGGCACCGGTGCTGGGGCGAAAGCACCCATGCCGCCGGTGTTGGGACCGGTGTCGCCCTCGCCGAGACGCTTGTGGTCTTGGGCGAACGGCAGTGGACGAGCGGTATGGCCATCGCAGAAGGCCAGCAACGAACATTCGGGGCCGCGTAGTCGTTGCTCGAGCACCACCGGACCGGTAGTGAAGAACGAGCGAATGGTGGCCTCGCACGTTTCGTCGTCGAGTGGCACAACCACGCCTTTGCCGCCAGCGAGCCCGGCCTGCTTGACCACGATCTTGTCGCCGAGTGTGCGCCACCAACTGAGTGCTGCGGGGAGTTCGGCGTGCGACTCGAATGCAGCCCATGCGGGCGACGGCAACTGCAGCACAGAAGCGACTTGGCGGGTGAATGATTTCGACCACTCGAGCTGTGCGGCGGCACGTGATGGGCCGAACACGGCGATGCCCGCCGCTGCGATCTTGTCGGCGAGGCCAGCGGCCAAGGCAACTTCGGGCCCGATGACAACCAGCGCGATGCCGCGCTCGACAGCGAATGCCGTGAGTGCCTCAACATCGTGCGCCGCAATGTCGACGCGCTCGCCAGGAGTGGAGTCATTGCCGGGAGCGACAAACAATTTGGCGCACAACGACGAGCGATGAACGGCCCATGCAAGCGTGTGCTCGCGGGCGCCGCCGCCAACGATGAGGATGTCGAGAGGTGTAACCGAGCTTCGGCTCACGCAAGCACGCCTTCGAACTTGAGCTTGCCGCGGGTCTCGCCGATGTTGATTGGGTAGCTACCGGTGAAGCAGGCGTTGCAATAGCCAGAGTCACGGTCGATGGCTCGCATCATGCGCTCGAGTGACAAGAACGCCAGCGAGTCGGCGCCGATATGCGCACGTATTTCCTCGACCGTACGTTTGGCTGCAATGAGTTCGTCTTCGTGGCCCATGTCGACGCCGAAGTGACAGGCGTGCGTAATGGGCGGACACGTGATGCGCATATGTACCTCGCTGGCACCGGCCTCGCGAAGCAGTGCAACGAGTGGCCCGGCTGTGGTGCCTCGAACGAGTGAGTCGTCGATGAGCACAACGCGCTGGCCGGCGAGGTTGGCACCGAGTGCATTGAATTTCATGGCGACGCCGCGCTCGCGCATTGCCTGCGTTGGCTCGATGAACGTGCGGCCGATGTAGCGGTTCTTGATGAGGCCGTCGTTGTACGGAATGCCGCTGCGTCGGGAATAACCAATGGCGGCCGGAATCGACGAGTCGGGAACGGGCACCACGACATCGGCTTCGGCGCCCCATTCGTCGGCGAGTTCTTCGCCCAGACGTTGGCGAACCTGGTGCACGTTGCGGTCGTCCCATTCGCTATCGGGACGGCTGAAGTAGACGAACTCGAACGAGCACAGGGCGCTCTTCACGGCGGGAGCAACCGCTTGGCGGCGGTGCATCTCGGCGCCCATCAAGGTGACGATTTCGCCGGGCTGCACTTCGCTGATCTCGACACAACCCAATGTGGCGAGCGCGCATGTCTCGGAAGCAACGGCGAATCCGCCGCGGGGAAGGCGACCAACCGAGAGCGGCCGGAACCCCCACGGGTCACGAACGGCGAGCACGCGATCGTTGGCCAAGATGACCATCGAGTAGGCGCCTTTCCATGCGGGCATCGTGCGCTCGATGCGCTCTTCCCACGTGCGACCGCCGGCCGCGGCAAGCATGAGTGTGAAGACTTCGGTGTCGCTGGTGGCGGTGAGTCCGAAGCCGCGGCTCAAGAGTTCGTCGCGAAGGTCGCCGGCGTTGACGAGGTTGCCGTTGTGGGCGACTGCGAGCGTGCCGTGCATCGTCTCGACCAAGAACGGCTGAATGTTGCGCAGGCTGGAGCTTCCGGTGGTGCTGTAACGGGTATGGCCAATGGCGTGGTAGCCGGCGAGCGGTGCAAGTGCCTCGGGGGTGAACACGGTGGAGACCAGACCGGCATCTTTGTGAACGCGAGCGCGTTGTCCGTCGCTGACAGCAATGCCGGCTGCTTCTTGGCCGCGGTGTTGCAGTGCAAACAATCCAAAGAACGCAAGCTGCGCAACGCCTTCGCCGTGAGGCGTGGAGATGCCGAGCACACCACATTCGTCTTTGGGTGAGTCGTCGTCGAGAGAACCGGCGCCGATCTCGATATCGAGGCTGCTGGTCACGTTGTTCATAGGACTCCTGCTCGGTGAAGTGCCTCGTTGAGCCGCGGCTCGACGGGGTAGCTACCCGGTTGAAACGGACGGCACGTGAGCCGTTCGAAAGCGTTGATGTAGCGAGCGCTCGTTTCGGCGCTCACTTCGGGACCGAGGTCGGGCGACGGGCCGTTGCCGTCGTAGCCGGCTGCGATGAGGGCTCGACGAATCGGCTCTTTGTCGAGGCTCTCTGGGTCTTCGTTGCGTGCCAAGCGCTCATCGTAGGTTGCGGCAACCCACAGCCTTGACGAGTCGGGGGTATGCATCTCGTCGATGAGGATGAGCGTGCCGTTGGGGTCGATTCCGAACTCGTACTTGGTGTCGGCGAGGATGAGCCCGGCGCTTGCTGCTATCTGTTGGCCACGTGCAAAAAGGCTGAGCGCAGCGGCCTCGACCTGAGCCCAGATCTCGGCTGACACGTGGCCGCCGCTGACGACATCGGCGCACGAAATGGGTTCGTCGTGAGCGCCAGCGTGTGCCTTGGTGGTGGGCGTGATGAGCGGCGTGTCGAGTTGTTGGTGCTGGCGCAGACCATCGGGGA
>CANNMD010000154.1 GCA_947505655.1 Acidimicrobiaceae bacterium
AACCCGAGATCGCTTGCCGATCCACACGTGCTCGACCTGAGCGTGGGTGACGCGCAATGCAGCGATGACGGCGAGCGCGCATGCCAACCATGCGGTGGTGATGGCCACTCGATGGCGGTCGGCGCCCAGTGCTGATGCAAAAACGAAGAGCACGGCGTTCGGAACGGTTGTCTCGACTCGGCCGTAGGCACGAAACGCGAAGGCGTCGGAGAGAATGGCGGCGGCTGCGGTGCTGGCTGTAGCAAGCACGATGAATCCGCCAACTGCAGCCACCGGGGCCACCGAGCTCGGGAACTGGCCGCGGGCGAGCTGCAGGTCGGCCAAGAATGCCTGCCACGACTCGGGCGTAGGGAAGGGCCCTGACATCGTGTCGGGGTAGTACTTCCAGGCCAGCAGGGTGAACATCAGGGCGAACGCCGCAGGAATCGCGACGTAGCCGCGCACCTTGAACAGCCTGAGTGCGAGGCAAAAGGCGTGCAGGCTGACAACGATGAACAGCATTGAACCGAGGAACTTTGTGTCGGCGAAAATTCTCGTGAACCCAACGGCCGTCAGTGCGCTGAGCGCAAGCAGTAGAGCGCTAGCGGGTATCGACTGAACCGCTGTGGTCTCGGTGGTGTCGTGGCTGAAGTTGTCGGACTCGCCAGACCCGCCAGATTCGGAAGCATGGTGTGCTGCGGCAGATGACATGCTCATCGGCGATCTGCTTCTGCGCGCTGGGGTGGGGTCGGACGGCGGTCGGCGTAGTTGCCCGTGAGCGATCCCCATGAGCCAACAAAGCTGTCTGCTGTTGTGGCGTCGATCGCGAAGTCGCGTTGCGTGGTTGCTGTCGACGAGCAGGCAACCACGATGAGTACGTCGGTCTGCGTGATGCTTGGTCGAAGTGCTGCCACCGCCGCCGACTGCGCGCTGCCGGTGACGACAAACGTGAGGCCGAGGCCCTCGGCGCGCGGCGCCGGCAGGCGTTGGGCATGAATCTGTTCGGTAGTGGAACAGTTCGCGAGTGCAGTCATTGCCGAGGTGAGGTTGGTGTTGCGCAGGTCGGTCTCGTTGCCGATAACCAATCGCAACCGCAGCCCAGCCGAACTTGCTGCAGCGACGGCACTGGCCGCAGCTGACACGGCGCGCTCGAAGCTCTCGGGGGAGTACTCGCTTGAGGAGTTGTCGAGTTCGATCGTGCAGTGGCGAAGTCCTTCGGGTTCAACCTCGCGCACCTTCAAGGTTTCGCTGCGAGCAGAGGCGCGCCAGTGGATCTGACGGAGGTCGTCGCCGTCGGCGTAGTCGCGCAGTGAGTGAAACTCGTTGCCGGAGCGGCCGAGCGACCGTGAGCGAAGCTGATTGCCGAGGGGCCCGGATCCGCCCATTGCAGTTGGCAAATGGAGGTGGTGATGCGCTGGGAACACCACGATCTCATGGGTGCTGCCAACGATGCGCCGTCTGCCTGCAATACCAAAGGGGTCTCGTCGCTGGGCAGTGAGCGGTCCAAATGTGAGCGTGCCGCGATGCAACGCGGGGAGGCGGTAGGTGGTGGTAGCGGTTTCGTGTGCGTGTAGCGGGGCCAGTTTCAGCGTGGCTCCGCCGAGGCCGTCAACTGGCTCCCACAGGGTGAGCGGCGCGGTGCCTGAGCGAGATTCGTTGGTGATGGTGAACTCGACCCGCGCCGAATCTCCAGCCTGCAAAAACTCGGGTACAACTCGACGGGAAACACTGAGCGCAATGGCGTGGTAGTTCGCCCACGCAAGGCTCGCCGCAACGAGTGCGAGGACGCCTGAGCCAAGGACGATGAGTTCGAGCACGCCGAACACGCGACCAATCGCGGCGGAGACCGCAGCGAGACCAAGCGCTGCCCAACCCTGCCGGGTGAGCACGTTAGTTACCGGATGGAATTGGCACGGCGGCGAGTACCTCGGTAACGGCCTGCTGAGCGGTGAGCCCTCGCGATATGGCCTCAGGGCGCAGCACAAGGCGGTGGCCCAGCACTGCGTGAGCTACCGACTTCACGTCGTCGGGGGTGGCGTAGCTGCGTCCGCGAGCGGCCGCTGTTGCGCGCACTGCTCGGGCGAGTTGCAATGTGGCTCGCGGCGACATGCCAAGCGCGATGCCTGGATGGCGGCGGCTGAACTCGGCGAGGTCGACGAGGTAGGCCTTGAGCGGACTGGCGAGGTGTACGCCTCGAACGGCATCGATCATCGCGAGCACTTCGGCCACGGTGACCACTGCGCCGAGGGTTGCTGGAGTGGTGCCCGAACCTTGCACATCAAGAATTGACAACTCGGCCTCACGCGATGGGTAGCCGAGTGACAGGCGCAGCAGGAAGCGATCGAGCTGGCTTTCGGGCAGCCGATAGGTGCCTTCTTGCTCGATGGGGTTCTGCGTGGCGATGACCATGAATGGCGGGCTGAGGGGATGGCTTCGGCCTTCGACCGAAATCTGACGCTCTTCCATTGCTTCGAGCAGCGCGGATTGGGTCTTGGGTGATGCTCGGTTGATTTCGTCGGCCAACACGATGTTGGCGAACAACGGGCCCGGCCTGAAGTCGAAGGTCTCGGTAGAGCGTTGCCAGATACTCACGCCCACAAGGTCGGTGGGCAACAGGTCGGGGGTGAACTGCACGCGCTTCCAAGTGCATTCGATGGATGCCGCCAACGCCTTGGCAAGACTGGTTTTGCCGACACCGGGCACGTCTTCAATGAGCAGGTGTCCTTCGGCCAGCAAGCAGATGACAGCGAGCTCAATCTCGTTGCGTTTGCCGTGGACCACTTGCGCAATGTTGTCGCTGATGGCCTCGAACAGCGCCGCGAACGTGGGTACCGGAGTTGTTGCTTCAGCCGTCACGGGCACAAGGGTAGGCCATACAACCGAATATGCAATGGCGGGATTGCTACGGTTGCGCCGTGGACACCATGTACCTCGCTGTCGATATCGGCGGCACCAAGTTGGCTGCAGGTGTTGTTGGCGACGACGGCCGCGTCATCGTTCGTGATCGCATTGCTACGCCGACGCGCGATGTGTGGTCGTCCATCGAGCGGTTGGTGAAACGCGTGATGGCTGCTGCCCCGGTGCCGCTGGTTGCAGTAGGCGTTGGTTGCGGGGGCCCAATGGACCCAACGGTCGGAACTGTGTCACCGCTACACATCCCGTCGCTGCGCGACTTCGAGCTACAAAATGCGCTCGCCGAGGCCACTGGCCTACCCACCTTTGTCGATAACGACGCCAAGGCGCTCACGCTTGGCGAAGCCTGGTGTGGGGCTGGCCGCGGCGAGATGAACATGGTTGGTGTTGTGGTCGGAACAGGCGTGGGCGGAGGCATCATCAGCAATGGCCGCCTGCTCGGCGGTCGCCTCGGCAATGCCGGGCACATCGGACACATGGTTGTCGAACCAGAAGGGCGTCCATGCGCGTGCGGTGGAGTCGGCTGCCTCGAGGCCTATGCGTGTGGCCCTGCTATCGAAGCCGAAACCGGTAGGCCGCCGCACCGCGCGCCGCAGGCCATCATCGAACGCACCGGCTCGTTGGTCGGTCGGGCATTGGCGTCGTTGGCCGCCGTGGTCGACTTCAATGTTGCCGTCATTGGTGGCTCGGTGGCGCTTGGTTTCGGCGAACCGTTTTTCGCCGCTGCTCAAGCCGAGATCGCGGCCCGAGCCAAGTTGTCGTTCACCGATCACCTTGAGGTGCGCAAGGCCGCACTTGGCGAGCTGGCACCGCTGGTGGGTGCCGCGGCGCTTGCGCGTCGCGGCCTGCTCGGACTCAGCTGATCTACGGCTTGTAAATCTGCTCGAGAATCTCGTGAGCTCCACCGGTTTGTCTGCGCGCTGGGCAAGCTAGCCTCGCCGTATGCAGCCCACGTATACCCCTGAAGCCGAGGACTACCGCAGCAAGGTGCAAGCGTTCCTTGCTCGCGAGCTACCCAGCAATTGGGGCGGTATCGGCAAACTCGAAGGCGACGAACTCCATGAGTTCGTGGCCCATTGGCGTGTTGTGTTGCACAAGGATCGCTACTTGGCTCCAGGCTGGCCTGCCGAATACGGCGGCGGCGGATTGTCGGCGCTCGAGCAGGTCATCACGGCCGAAGAGTTCGCTCGCGCTGGCGTGCCCACCGGCGGATACAACGATGTGTTCGGTATCCAGATGTTGGGCAACACGTTGTTGCAGTGGGGCTCCGACGAGCAAAAGGCGTATTACCTGCCCCGCATCTTGTCGAACGCCGACGTGTGGTGCCAGGGCTACAGCGAGCCCAATGCTGGCTCCGACCTGTCGAACATTGGTTTGCGCGGCGAGCTCGACGGCGACCAGTGGGTGCTCAACGGCCAAAAGATTTGGACATCGGCCGGCCATCTCGCCGATCACATCTTCACGCTTGCTCGCACCGATCCAGATCTTCCTCGACACAAGGGCATCTCGTTCTTGCTCGTCGACATGCGCCAGCCCGGTGTCGAGGTTCGTCCGATCCGAATGATCTCGGGCGAGAGCGAGTTCAACGAGGTGTTCTATACCGATGCCACGTGTCCCAAGGACAACGTGATCGGTGGCGTCAACAACGGTTGGGCCGTAGCAATGACCCTGCTCGGCTACGAGCGCGGCGAGGCTGCTGCAACGCTGCCCATTCGTTTCCAAGGCGAGCTCGATCGTTTGATGATCATGGCCAAAGACCGCGGCGTCTCCAACGACCCGGTGATCCGTCAGCGTTTGGCGTGGTGCTATTCGAAGGTGCAGATGATGCGCTTCCTCGGTATGCGCACCCTCACCAAGTTCATGCAGGGACATCATCCCGGCCCCGACGGAGCGATCTTCAAGCTCTACTGGAGCGAATATCACAAGGTCGTCACCGAGCTCTCGATGGACATCATGGGTCTCGACGGCTTGTCGCCAACCGGTCGTCCGCCATCAAGCGCCTTCCAAACCGACGATGGTGGCGCCCCGAACTCAACCGGGTCATGGGCGGGTGTGTTCCTCAACGCACGCGCTGGCTCGATTTATGCCGGCTCAAGCCAGATCCAGCGCAACATCATTGGTGAGATGGTGCTCGGCCTTCCGAAGGAACCCAAGTAGATGCAGGATCGCCGATGATCTGGCTGCGGGTGGCGTGGGCTGTGCTCGCGCGCCCGCGGTTGTGGTCTACGGCGATTCGCCAAATGCGCCGCATGGCTGCTCCGGGCTGGTACCGGCGTGTGCCATTTCTGCCGCTACCCAGCGGCGACTATCTGCGGTTCCGGCTCGTTACGCAGTACGGAGACCCCGGGCATCGTCCCGATCCCATCGATGTCGTCAACTATCTGTCGTGGTGCCGGCAGTGGAACAACGTCGATCGCTGAGGTCTGATCCACATGCGCAGCGCCCTCGTGTTGAATGCCACGTACGAGCCGCTGAGTGTTGTGCCTGCACGCAGAGCCGCGTGCCTTGTGTTGGCCGAGAAGGCCGAGGTCATTGAGCACGACGGAACCTTTATGCGTTCTGAGTCGCTGATTTTGAGCAGCCCATTGGTCATCCGACTGCATTACGTGGTCAAGGTGCCCTTTCATCGACGCACAGCGCTGTCTCGTCGAGCGGTCTTCGCGCGAGACGAGCACCGTTGTCAATACTGCGGTGCGCTCGCCGACTCAATCGACCATGTGCTGCCACGTTCGCGGGGCGGACCCAACGAGTGGGAAAACGTTGCCGCCGCCTGCCGGCCATGTAATGCGCATAAGCGCGACCGCACGCCCGAAGAGGCCAACATGCGCCTGGCCCGCGAACCACGGGTTCCGCGCGAGCAGGCGTGGGCGGTTGTCAGCGTGGGCCGAATGCCCGATGCATGGACGCCCTATCTCACCAATGTGTGGTAAATCACGCAGGTCAGGGCATGCTGACAAACGTGTGGCAGATCGAGCGGCTCAGCGGAAGTGCTGGTGACTTTCATCAGCGCGATTTGCCCGATGTGATCACACCCACCGTGTGGTGGTTCGACGTCAATCATTCGGCTGTTGCGCTCGGGTCGTCCCAACCAATCAGCGATATCGACGCAGCGGCGTGCGCTCAGGCCGGCATCGACATTGTTCGACGCCGTAGCGGCGGGGGAGCAGTGCTGCTCGAGCCAGGCGATGTGGTGTGGGTCGATGTG
>CANNMD010000155.1 GCA_947505655.1 Acidimicrobiaceae bacterium
GCCGTCATCATAATCTCGGTTGGCACGGCCCCAGGCATGATGCAGTTCACGCGGATGCGAGGACCAAGCTCCTTCGCGAAGGTTTGGGTGAGCGAGTTCACCGCTGCTTTCGCGGCCGCGTAGTGACCGCTTCCAACAATGGGCGACACTGCCGCGCGAGACGAGATGTTGACCACTCGCCCTCCATCACTCATGTGACGCGCAGCGGTGTTCGTGCACACCCACACGGCCGTGAGATTGAGCGCCATCGTTGCATTCCACTCGTTGGGATCAAGCTTGGTGAGTGGCGATTGCACTGGCGACCCACCGGCATTGTTGACCCAAATATCGAGGTGACCGAACTCATTGATCGCTGCTTGCGCAAGCGCTTCAACGGCATCGTTGTTGGTGACATCTGTTTGCACGGCAATAGCGCGACCACCGCGGTCGCGAATGCCCTTGGCAACGCGCTCCACCTCGTCGAGGCGACGCGCAGCGCACACCACAGCGGCGCCGGCCTCGGCCAGCGTTGTCGCGATGCCCTCGCCGATACCGCGCCCGGCACCCGTGACAACAGCGACATCGTCGGACAAATCGAATAGGGTCGAACTCATGGTTGGCATCCTTGTGGCATCGATGGGTAAACGTACTGTAGGTACGTACATACCAATGACACCGACCTCAAGCGCCGCAAGCCGGTCACGATCATGGTGACCGTCGCCGGTCGCCGCCCCGGCCGACCAGCCGGAGGCAAGCTCGTCGTAGATCGCGAGTCCTTGCTCGACGCAGCCGAACGCGCCATCCGCCGCGACGGCCCAATGGTGTCGCTCGAAACCATCGCGCTCGAAGCTGGCGTAACCAAGCCAGTGATCTATGCACGCATTGGTGACCGCACTGAATTGTCGAACGCATTGTCGGCCCGACTGGCCGACCGCATCGTTCAATCAGTGTTCAGCGCAATCGCGGGCCAGCCGATCGGCCGCTCGGCACTCGTGCTGTTTCTCGCCGCCAACCTCGAGACCGCTGCGGGCAACCGCGAACTCTTTTTCTATGTCACCGGCGGCTCGGCAGATGATTCTCCACAGCGATCGCTTCTTCTCGCCAGTAACTCGGTGACTCCACTTGCCGCGCAACTCAGCCAATGGCGCACAGATACCGGGCACGATCCGGCGGTTGCCGAAGCGTGGTCCTACGCACTTATCGGCATGCTGCAACTCACGACGCTGTGGTGGCTCAATCAGTCAGCGCTGACTGCCCGCGACCTTGCCGAACAGCTCGCTGAGCTGCTGTGGGGCGGGCTCCGCACACCGCCCATCGCATAAAGACGCAATAACTTACCGAGGGTAGATTCTGCGTCCGCAGCGTGTTACTGTCCCTTCATGTCAGGGGATTACGAAGACCTCACCGAGTGCGCGCTCTCTGCCGAACTCGAACAAAAGTTGGTTGCCACCCAACGCGAATGCGTGTTCATGTGGACCAACACCGCGGGTGAAGCATTCGGCGTCGTGATGTCGTATCTCCCCAAAGACGGACGCCTCTGGCTCACCGCAGCCGCACAGCGCAAGCGCATCAGCGCCATTCGCCGCTTTCCTCGCGCCGCCGTATGCATCAACAGCAGCGGATCACGCATGGGCGGCGGACGCACGGTGAGCTACAAAGGTTCGTGCATCGTTCACGACGACCGTGCCACCAAAGACTGGTTCTACCCAGAGTTCGCCAACTTCCTGCGCTCCGATGACGCCAACGCGGCTGCCGTATTCCAGAACTTTCTCGACTCACCACATCGGGTCATCATCGAGTTCATTCCTGATTACACACTCAGCTTCGATGCGTCGCTGATGTGGAGTCGCTCACCCGAAGTCGTTACTTCAGAACAATCTCAAGGCTGATTACAAACAACCCAAGTCACCTACAACCACTGCGAAGGAAGCCATGTCAACTACCGAAGACCTTCCCGTTCATCTCCGCGGCAACGGCGCCCCGGTGTACGAAGAGCAGACACTCACCAACGTGCGCGTCACCGGCCACATTCCGGCCGAGCTCAACGGCCGCTACTTGCGCAATGGCGCCAACCCAATCACGGGCATGAGTGACCACCCATTTCTGGGCGACGGAATGATCCACGGCGTGCGCCTACGCGATGGCAATGCCGAGTGGTATCGCAACCGCTACGTGCAGACACCCTTCATGAGCGACCCTGATCGAGTCATCATCGACATGGGCGCAAGCCTCACCGACATGACCCAATCGAAGGCCAACACCAACGTGATTGGTCACGCGGGCATGATCCTGGCGCTCGAAGAAGGCCACTTCCCGTATGCGCTCAACGGCAACCTCGACACGCTCGGACCAACAAGTTTCGATGGCGTGCTCACCGGCCCGTTCACGGCGCACCCCAAGACGTGCCCTGCCACTGGCGAGCTGATTGCCTTTGGCTACTCGATGCTCGAGCCGTACCTCACCTATCTGCGCGTCAGCGCCGACGGCAAGCTTGTGCAGAAAGAGAACATCACCGTTGGCGGCCCAACGATGATGCACGACTTCAACATCACGCGTAATCACGTGATCTTCATGGACCTGCCGGCCGTGTTCGACATCGACCTCGCCATCCGCGGCGAGATGCCCATCACATGGGGACACAACTACCCGGCGCGCCTTGGCGTGATGCCGCGCAACGGAAACGACTCGAACGTCACGTGGTACGAGATCAACCCGTGCTACGTGTTCCATCCAATGAACGCATACGAGGACGGCACCAAGATCGTGCTCGACGTTGCTCGACTCGATCACATCTGGCGCGACAGTCCAATGGACTTCCCACCGCCATCGCTGCATCGCTGGACCATCGACACCGTCACCGGTCGCGTCGCGGAAGAGCAGATCGATGACACGCCCGCCGAGTTCCCACGCGTGGCCGACTCGGTGATTGGTCAGCTCCATCGCTACGGCTACATGGCAGCAGTGCCCTCGAACGATGCGTTCGCCAACCCATCGCTATGCGACGGCACGATTCTGAAGTACGACCGGCTCACCGGCGAGCGCACGTCTATCGAACTCGGCAAGGGACGCATGCCCGGCGAATCGGTTTTCGTGCCAGCGGCTGGCGGCGTGAACGAAGACGACGGCTACCTGATGACCTACGTGTACAACGCTGCGAGCGACACCAGCGACATGGTCATCCTCGACGCCGCCACGATGAGCAACGAACCCATCGCGTCGGTGCACCTGCCGCGCATTCCATTTGGCTTCCACGGCAACTGGGTCGATGCGTCGGTCGCCGACTAAGACCGCCATTCGATAGAGCAGAAATGAGTACGGTTACCCCAACGCTTTGGGGAGCTGGCAAGCAAACCTCGGCAGCGCCGATGTTCGAGATATTTGGGGGAACCATCATGAACACAGCACTACGCATAGTCGGTCGACGATCGATGACACGTTTCACATTCGGAGCAGGTCTCGCGGTGATCGCTCTGCTCGGCTCTGCGTGTAGCAGCGACAGCACCAGTGCACCCGCCTCGTCGGCGACATCGGCAACCACAGCCGATACCACCACCGATGGTACGGGCGGCACCGACACGGCGAACACTGCCACCACGGGCACCGAACTCGGGCCTGCCACCGGCGAGAAACTGCTGATCGGTCTGGTCAATACCGAAGGCACCCCAGGTATCGACTTCCCTGACATCCGCAAAGACATCATGGCCACCACCGACTACCTCAATGCACACGGCGGCTACGGCGGCCGGCCCATCGAGTACGTGCCGTGTATCGCCAAGGGCACGCCCGAGTCGTCGCAGGCTTGCGCACAAGAACTCGTCGGTAAAAAGGTCGAGTTGATTCTGCTCGGTCTCGATCTCTTCCCCGATTACAAGACCTACACGTCGGCCAGCATTCCTGTCATCGGCGTGCTGCCAATTCTTCCTGCCGACTACAACGCCGATGCGTTATTCATCACCGGTGGTAATGCCACGGTGATGTCGGCCGCCGCGGTCGTTGCGCGAGATCACTTCAACGCAAAAACGGTCAGCATCATCTCGAGCAGCAACGCTGGTTCGGCGCAAAGTGCGTCTGCGGTGAAAGCCTCGCTCGATGTAGCTGGCATCAAGTCGAAGCTCGTTACCGGCGGCGACGGCGAGACCGACGCTGGCTTTCAGGGCCTGATGCGTGAGGCTGCCAAAGACAACCCCGACGTGATCATCTCGCTCTACGCCGACTCTGGTTGCATCGGCTCGATGCGCGGCCGTGCAGCGCTCGGCATCACCATTCCAGTGATCACCACCGGCATCTGCTCAAGCAAAGAAGTGCTCAAGGAAGTCGGCGACGACGCCATTGGCTGGGTGTTCGCCGGTGTGAACGAAAGCGTCGATAGCCCACAGCGCGCTGTCATGCGCAAGATCCTGGCCCCGATGCTCGGCCTTCCTGAGGCCGACGTTGATATCAACGGTCTGGGCCTTGGAGCGTTGGGCTACATGACCGCAATGTCACTCGCCGATTACTCAAACAAGATGGTTTCCGAAGGTACCCCAATGACCGCGAAGGCGCTCTACACCTACCTCGGCACCTCAAAGGATCTGAAGTTGTTCGGCGGCGCTGCACCAATGGAATGTGGCGCGCTGGCCACGTACTCATCGGTGTGTTCGTACATCTTCCCATTTGCCGAATACGTAGCTGGCGGCAAAGTGATCGACCTCAAGGGCTTCGAGGCCGTATCCAGCAAGGATCTGCTGCCATGACCTCACTCGGCGCAGAACACTCGCGTCGATGACCGACTATTTCTTTTATGTGGTGCTCGGCCTTGGCGCCGGGGCGATCATCGCGTCGTTCGCAACGGGGCTACTGCTCACCTACCAAGGCTCGGGCGTGGTCAACTTCGCCTACGGCGCAATGGCAATGTGGTCCACATACGTGTACGCCGACCTTCGAAATGGGGCATATCCATTTCCGATTCCGGGATTACCAGGGCGCTATCACTTCAACGGTGATGTCGGATTTCGATGGGCCCTTGCGCTGTCGCTGCTCACGTCGGCATTGCTCGGCCTCGTCGTGTATCTGCTGGTTTTTAGACCACTCAGGCGGGCGCCCGCGTTGGCCAAAGTTGTCGCCAGCGTTGGTCTGCTCATCGTGCTCACCACGTTGGTCGAGCGTCGATTCGTCGACAACATCACGATGCGCGTCGGCGCGATTTTGCCACGCGAACCAGTAACCATCAGGGGCTCGCTCACCGTGCCACGCGACGGACTGTGGCTCGCCGCAATCGTGATGGCCATCACCGCCGTGCTGTGGGCTGCGTATCGCTACACGCGGGTTGGCCTGGCTACCCGGGCCGCCGCCGAGAGCGAAAAGGGCGCCGTGCTCATGGGGCTCTCCCCCGAACTGCTCGCTGGCTTGAACTGGGTTTTGGCCACCGTGGTCGGAACCTTTGTGGCCATCCTTGCCGCACCAATGATTCAGCTCAATCCGAGCATCTTCACGTTCGGATATCTCATCCCCGCGCTCGGCGCAGCGCTCATTGGCAAGTTCAGATTCTTCTGGCCCACGGTGTTCACCGGCATGGCCATCGGCATGGTGCAGTCGGTGTTCACCAAGCTGCAAAACGACCTCAGCTGGTTTCCAAAATACGGCGCCCGCGAAGGCCTGCCATTTGTGGTCATCATCGTTGCGATGGCACTACTCGGTGAGCGTCTGCCCGAGCGTGGATCTGCCGATACGTGGAAACTGCCCGCGGTGCCTCAGGCCCGCGTCACTCCAACCAGCGTGCTCGTGCCATTGGTGGCAGCGGTTGGCGGACTCTTCTTGCTCGGCCCACTGTGGCGCGGCGCGATCATGACCACGCTCATCGCGATTGTCTTGGCTCTGGCACTGGTGGTGCTCACCGGTTTTGGCGGACAGACCTCGTTGGCGCAGATGGCGTTCGCTGGCGTGGCCGGATTTGGTCTCTCAAAGTTGGCGATGAGTTGGCACGTGCCGTTCCCCATCGCCCCGATTCTCGCGGCGCTCATTGCCGCCACGTTTGGCGTGTTACTCGGGCTGCCCGCGCTTCGTGTTCGCGGCACCAACCTGGCCATCATCACGCTGGCTGGAGGAGTCGCCA
>CANNMD010000156.1 GCA_947505655.1 Acidimicrobiaceae bacterium
CAGCAACGGAAACTTGAGACCGTGCTTGCCGCTGAACTTGTCATGACTGCTCACGCTTTGCGCTGAGATCGCCAAGACCTGAGCGCCAACCTCGGAAAACTCGTCGAGGTCGTCGTTGTAGGTGTTGAGTTGCTTGGTGCACACCGGGGTGTCATCGCCCGGGTAAAACACGAGCACCACCGGTTGGCCGCTGTACGCCGCCAGCGAATACGTTGCTTCGCCCGTGCCGCTCAGTGTGAAGTCGGGTGCCTTGTCGCCAATGCCAATGCTCATGTGCTGACGGCCTCCATCAGTTCATCGGAGATATCGAAGTTGCTGTAGACATCTTGCACGTCGTCGTTGTCTTCG
This sequence comes from Acidimicrobiaceae bacterium, assembly GCA_947505655.1. GTDB lineage: Bacteria > Actinomycetota > Acidimicrobiia > Acidimicrobiales > Ilumatobacteraceae > WLMZ01. The sequence continues at coordinate 349 of CANNMD010000156.1, forward strand.
AAGGCGTCCATGATTCGCAGGATATTACGCGCGTCGCCAGCGTCGGTGACTTCGATAATGATCGACGAAACCATCGTGCTTTCGGCCGAGCGCACGACGAGTCCGGCAGCCTCGAGCGCAGCTTGAAGGTCGTACACATGGTTCGGCGTGCACGTGATGCGCCACTCGTCGCCGTCGCGGGCAACGTCGTCGGCGCCAGCATCGAGCGCTGCCATCATCACGTCGTCCTCGGCCACGTCGCCATCGACGATAATGACGCCCTTACGACTGAACTGCCAGCCAACTGCGCCGGGCTCGGCCAAGCTGCCGCCGAGCTTGTTGAAAATGTTGCGCACATCGGAGCCGGTGCGGTTGCGATTATCGGTGAGCGTGTCGACCAAGATCGCCACGCCGCCGGGCGCGTAGCCCTCGTACATAATGGCTTCGTAGGTACCACCGTCGTCGGCGCCGGTGCCGCGCTTGATGGCGCGCTCGATGGCGTCGTTCGTCATCTGGCCCGCCTTGGCCTTTTGGATTGCAGTGCGTAACCCAGCGTTGCTTGATGGGTCGCCGCCACCTTCGCGTGCGGCCACTTCGAGGATGCGCGCGATCTTGTTGAACAACTTGCCGCGCGCTTTGTCCTTGGCGCCTTTTTGGTGCTTGATTGTCGCCCATTTTGAATGACCGGACATGGTTAAACCTCCTGAAGGAACAGCGAGTGGAGACGATAGTCGGGTGTGAGCTCAGGGTGAAAGGAGGCCACGAAAACAGAACCCTGGCGAGCGAGCACAGGTACACCTGCGTGCGAGGCTATGACCTCGACAGCAGCGCCCACGCGCTCGACCTTGGGCGCCCGAATGAACACCGCATGAAACGGAGAATCGAGCTGAGGCATCTCGATGTCAGCTTCGAAGCTGTCGACCTGACGGCCGTAGCCGTTGCGACGAACCGTGATGTCAATAGCGCCGAAGCTCACCTGATCTGGGCGGCCGTCGAGCACCTCGGCCGACAGCAGAATCATGCCGGCACACGTACCGAACACGGCGAGCCCATCGGCGATGCGTTGGGCAAGCGGATCGAACAAGCCAGAGGTCACAAGAAGGCGCGACATCGTGGTGCTTTCGCCGCCGGGCATGACCAATGCAGCGATGCCATCAAGGTCAGCAGCGACGCGCACCTGACGGCACTGAACTCCACACTCAGCGAGCGCCAGTTCGTGCGCGGCGAACGCACCTTGTAATGCAAGAACGCCGACGAGCACCAGGGGGCTCCGAACTAGATTGCTGCACTCGTACCGCTTTCGTGCCGTGAGGCAGTGACTACCAGCCGCGCTCAGCGAAGCGTTGGTTGATTTCGTCCATGCCGATACCGGTCATTGGGGCACCGAGGCCACGACTCACCTTGGCAAGGATGCTTGCGTCGCGGAAATGGGTAGTGGCCTCAACAATTGCCTTGGCGCGTGGTGACGGGTCGTCACTCTTAAAGATGCCAGAACCCACGAACACGGCTTCGGCGCCAAGTTGCATGGCGAGGGCAGCGTCGGCCGGCGTGGCGATGCCGCCTGCACAGAACATTGGCACTGGAAGCCAACCGGTCTCGGCGATTTCTTGCACGAGCGACAGCGGGGCCTGCAGGCGCTTGGCCCACTCGAACAGCTCGGCCGAATCGGCCTGCGTGATCTTCTTCATGTCGCCGATGATCGAGCGAAGGTGCCGAACTGCCTCGACGATGTTGCCGGTGCCTGCCTCGCCCTTTGAGCGGATCATGCAAGCGCCCTCAGAGATGCGGCGCAATGCTTCGCCAAGATTGGTGGCGCCGCACACGAACGGAACTGTGAACTTGTACTTATCAATGTGGTGGGCCTCGTCGGCGGGCGTGAGCACTTCGCTCTCGTCGATGAAGTCGACGCCAAGCGACTCGAGAATTTGCGCTTCGACGAAGTGGCCGATGCGCACTTTGGCCATCACAGGGATCGAGACCATGGCCTGGATGCCTTCGATCATTTCGGGATCGCTCATGCGCGACACGCCGCCGTCGCGACGGATGTCGGCGGGCACTCGCTCGAGGGCCATCACTGCACATGCACCGGCGTCTTCGGCGATTCGTGCTTGCTCGGGGGTGACCACATCCATGATCACCCCGCCCTTCAACATCTCGGCGAGCCCACGCTTCACGGGATAGGTACCGGTAGCGCGCGCCGTGGGGGAATCGGGTGAACTCATTTGGCCATCGTACAGAACGAGGCCCCGAACTCGACTACTCGTTGAGCCCCAAACAGTGTCATTGAGCGCAACATTTTGGTTACGGGAAACGAACCGACTTCATATCGGTGCCCGCTGGCACTGGCGCCGCCGAGTCGGCCCGGCCGAGTTCGACGAAGGTCCGCCCCGGCGTGAGCGCAACAACATTGTCGGCTGAATCCTTGAGCACGAACGGCTGAAGGCGGTCGGTGCGGCTCCAGGTTGCCTTGACGACCTTGCCGTCAGAGAACACCAACGCGTTGCCCTTGCCAATGGTTTGTGCTTCGGGACTCTTGAAGTCGGCCGGGCTTGGCTTGTAGCTGACGTACAGCACTACGACGTTGTTCGTGGAGAGTTGAGCGTTGTCGGAGGCGTCACGGTGCGCTTTACCGTCACTTGATCGCAGGAACAGCTTTGTCGCTGCATCCCAGACCCATGCGACCTTGACGCCGTCCATCGACAGATTGAGGCCAGCAACGGCATCGCCCGCAGACACGACGCCATCGGCACGGTAGGTGAACTGAGCCGGCGGTGGCCCGGCGTCGGCGGGAGCAAACGCAAACAGCGACGCCGTCTTTGAGTACAAATCGTGCGGCGCAGATTTGGCGTTTGAGCGGAAGTATGCCGGCTTGTGCTTCTGGGTCAGCGCACTGAGGTCACGTAGGTCGCTGGCCGCGATAGCCGCTGTGACGCGAGCGTTGCCGCCGCTCCACGCGAAGAGTGGGCGATTCAGCGATCCAAGCATTGCAACGTCTTGGGTGCGACCCGAACGTATTGGTCCGACTGGATCTGACGACCCGCTTTGGAACACAGCCGCAAACCGAGTGAGCTGCTCAACGTTTTCTTCGAACACGATGTCGGCCTCGTTGAGGCCGCTCTGCGGACGGGCCAAGGGATGGTTATCGATCTTCACGACCAAGGCTGGACGAGCGATGGCTTGGGTGTCGGTCGTTGCGATGCCAGTGAGCGGAAACACCGCACTCGCAACGGTGCTAGCAACAGCAATGCCGTCTCCCGTGGTGGTGGTGCTGTCAGCGGCGGTGGTGTCTGGTGCCGACGATTGCGGCGCCACTGAAGAGTCGGCGGTTTTCGATGAACTTGAGCCACATGCGCTGAGCAGCAAGCCAATGCTGATGAAAGCGGCGAGACCGCCGCGGCCCAAACGCTTTTGGGTATCTGATTTCATAGCTCCCTTAGCAACTCGATTCGCTCTTCAAGCGGGGGATGGGTGTCAAACATCCGGTGGAAACGACTTGGCTTACCCTCGCCCTTTACACCCGACATTGGTTGCTCGATCCACAGATGTGCAGTAGCTGTTGAGGCTGACCGAACCTCGGTGGAGTCGGCACGTAGCTTTTCTAGCGCAGAAATGAGACCCGGCGGGTAACGCGTCATCTGACATGCAGATATGTCGGCCAAGGTCTCTCGGCGACGACTCACTGCGGCCTGCATCGCCTTCGCGATCAGCGGTGCGAAGATCAGCACCACAATGCCAACGATGGCCAACGGGCCACCTGAACTGTTGTCATCGGAGCGTCGGTTGCGGGCACCGCCCAGCCACATCATGCGAACAGCCAAGTCGGCGAGCAAGGCGATGGTTCCAACGAGCGTGACTGCCAACGTGGAAACCAAGATGTCGTAGTTGCGAATGTGCGACAGTTCGTGAGCCAAGACTCCCTCGAGCTCGACTCGGTTCATCTTCTCGAGCAGGCCCGTGGTCACGGCGATTGCCGCATGCTTGGGATCGCGTCCCGTGGCGAAGGCATTGGGCGCCGAGTCGTTCACGATGTAGACGCCTGGCTTGGGCAGGCCACTTGCGATACAGAGCCCCTCGACCAAGTTGTGCAGTCGACGGTACTCGTCGGGATCGGCAGGCACGGCCCGACTGATGCGTAGAGCAATCGCATCGGCTTTCCAATACGAGACGAATGCGGTGACACCAGAAAAGGCGAGGGCGACGAGCGTGCCGGCGATGCCATAACCCACGAGAACGCCCACTGCGGCGCCTACGGCACACAACAGCAGAACGAACGAGGCGATGAGCGCGACACTACGGCGCTTGTTGGAACGGATCAGATCGAACATGGTGAGTCGCAGGCTAGAGGCCGCAGGCCCCGAAGCGTGGGAAGGTCAGAACTGCACCTTGGGCACTTCGCGAGCACCGGGCTCTGCTTCGAAATACTCGCGAGGGGTGAAACTCATCATCTTGGCGAAGATCAGCGTTGGGAATGTCTGCAACGCGTTGTTGTAGCCCAACACCGAGTCGTTATAGAACTGGCGAGCGTAGGCAACGCGACCCTCGGTCGCAGTGAGCTCTTCTTGGAGCGCCAAAAAGTTTTGGTTCGCCTTGAGATCGGGGTACGCCTCGCTGAGCGCAAACACCTGGCGCAGCGCACCAGTGAGCATGTTGTCTGCCTGCGCCTGAGCCGCAGGGTTCGCCGGAGCAGCCATTGCCGAGTTGCGAGCTTGGATAACAGCGTCGAGAGTTTCCTTCTCATGCGTTGCATAGCCCTTGACGGTTTCGACCAAGTTAGGAATCAGGTCGATGCGGCGCTTGAGCTGAACGTCGATCTGCGACCATGCATTGTCTACCGTGTTGCGCTTCCGAACGAGTCCGTTGTACAGCACGATGCCGAAAATAACGAGTAGCGCGATCAGGCCGATCACGATCAATAGAGCGGGCATGGTTCTCCTTCGTGGGGGTGTATCCAGTGGCTCAGGCCGCCGGGCGTTACTGCATCATACGTTGCAGAGCGGCACGCAAACGTGGCACCGGACGCGGTTGTGCTGGCTGCGCAATCGGCTGCTCGCGAGCAAGCCGTTCGTAGATGTCGGCGTAGCGTGCAGCTAACGCCGACATACTGAATTGCTCGGCGCGTCGCTCGCCCGTGTCACGCAGCCGCTCGCTGAGCGCGCTGTCATTGATCACTCGCGATAGCGCTGCGGCGAGCTCAGCGCTATCGCCAGGAGTGCACAACAACGCGTCGACCTCGTGTGTCGCCACGTTCATGTATCCGTCGAGCGAACTGGCGACCACGGGAGTGCCAGAGGCCATTGCTTCAAGCAACACCACACCGAACGACTCGCCGCGAAGTGACGGAGCGCAGAACGCTGTCGCGCCCTTGAGATACGCCATCTTCTCGTCGTCGGTGATACGCCCAACCCACTCGATGCGGTTGTCGGTTGCGTATTGCAGCTGAAGACGTTTGGTGTCGGGGCCGTTGCTCGCGATCACAAGACGCACGTTGGCGGGCAGCGTTGCGAAGGCCTCGAGAAGAACGTCGAGGCCCTTGCGATCTTCGTGGCGGCCGCAGAAGAAAATGGTCGGACTCGAAAACGTGTGCGATGCGGCCTCACGAAAGCGATGCAGTTCTACTCCGTTGAACAGCACCTCGTAGTCGCCGCCCATGTAGCCCTGCACCAGCGCCAGCGCATCTTTGCTCACGACAACACGGTGCGAAATGTTGTCGGCTAGGCGA
>CANNMD010000157.1 GCA_947505655.1 Acidimicrobiaceae bacterium
GGTGACATGCGTGGCGCAAACGCTGGCTTCGTGATCACCGGTTCGGTGAGCGACCTGCGTGGTGCCACACAGGCATCAAACATCATCCCAGCCGTCGACGTCTTCATGGAAGACAGCGTTGTTTGTGATGTGTACGCAGATGCTGGCGAAGGCAACGACCCACTCGGCGCCATCACAGCTGGCACCGGTCAGGCAGCACAGGAGAACCAGGGCGCTTCGCTGCTGGCCGACGGTTCGCAGGAATTCTGCTCCGTTGCTGCTGATGCCGATGGCCGTGCAGCCGGTATGTTCACCCTTGACGCAAGCCTCGTTGTTGCCGGCCGGCCAATCACCGCCGTCGACGATTACGTTGGCCTGCTCACGCTGACCATCACGGGTAACTAATACACCTCGACACATAGTCGATAACACAACAAATCAGCGATGGGCCGGGGGCAACAGCCTCCGGCCCATTACTTTGTCAGATACACCATTTTGTGCCTTGTAGATATTTATCTCATCGAGTTCGAAAAATAGTTTATGATGACAGCCTTCGGCAGCCGTTGAACCGTATATTTCGGGAACCAATGACAGCCAACAGCGAGGTGGCCGAAAAGGCCAATCTAATTGGTACCTATATTTTATCCAGCGGCTGCTCTGGGGCCTATTTCGTGCCATATGTGACAGGCGCAATAAGGTGACCTCAGCCAATGGCTACAACATCGAGCGGTCTGCTCAATTGGTGAATGCCGCGTTGTCGGGCGCCGACTTGTCAGCCGACGCTGATCTGGGAGGAGCCATACTGTCTGGCGCAAATCTGTCCGAGGCCAACTTGTGTGCAGCCAACTTGGTTGCTGCTGATCTGAGCGGCACCAATCTGTCTGGAGCCAACCTGATTGCCGCCAATCTGACGTTCGCCGACTTGCGAAATGCGAACCTCAATGGGGCACACCTACTCTTTGCAAATCTGATGCACGCTATATTGGTCGATGCCGAACTGGTGAATGCCAATCTGTCGAACGCGAACCTGACCGCTGCCAACTTTAGCGACGCCAACTTGAGTGGTGCCGACTTGAGTGGTGCCGACTTGTCTTCGGCGAACCTAGTTCTCGCTAATCTGGCGGGCGCCAATCTTGTTGGCGCCAATCTTGTTGGCGCCGATTTGACCGACGTCAGGTGGGGCACAACCACATGCGCGGACGGCACGAACAGCGACAGCAACGGGCAGTTCGACCTGTGACCAATCTGTGACCACTCGGTCGTGTTAATTCTTAGGCACGTACCCATGTGCATATCATTCGCCAAGAGGCACCGCCTCCGGTCGCCGCCCATGACAACGACACCAGCAACGATTGACGATTGTCAGGAACCGGCAAGCAGCAGCTCTCTGAGGTGTCACTAGCTAGTGATGCCGCCGAGATTTCGCTGAACGAGCCGGTGTCGCTCGGCGTCGATGTCGGTGGCGCTCGATAGGTATGCGTCGAGGGTGCCGAGTTCGCCGTGCTGGGGGATGCGTTGCCAACGTGACAACAAGGCTTGCGCTGCGGTGGAGGTGAGGGCGGGAACCAATGGTGGCAGGCTGTCACTATTTGGTCCCGGCTTGAGCTCAGGGTTCGCCGCGAGTAGCGCCCGGCAGCGCATTACGAGTTGACGGGGGGTCGTGGCCGACTTGTCGTATGGGCCATTGCATAACCGTCGCCGCTTGCCTATTGTGCGTCGGGCGCTGACGGACGACATCGCCACGACGGAAAGTGTTTCTAATGCGACGTTACTCGTTGATTCATGTTGGTGTTGCGGCTGCGTTGGCGGCAGCAACAATCACCGCAGTCGGGGTGATCCAGTACGCGGGCGCGGCGGGTGGTACGAAGTCGGCGTTCACGCCGATCGCACCGTGCCGGTTGGCCGACACACGCGGTGCTGACGGCATCGGCGACCGGCGTACACCGATCGGCGGTGCTGAGACCGTACCGTTCACCGTGTGGGGAAGCCATGGCGCTTGCTCGATCCCGATCACCGCCACGGGCATCACGGCGAACGTCACGGTGGTTAATCCGTCTGCAGGTTCGTTCCTGACGGTGTTCCCTGCTGACGTGGTGCGTCCGAACGCATCGAACCTGAACTACTCGGCAGGCCAGGCGCCGGTGCCGAACTCGGTGACGGTAAGCCTTTCGGCTGACGGCAAGATCGGCGTGTACAACAACGCTGGCCGTGTCGATGTGATCATCGACATCAACGGCTACTACGAACCTGTGACGGCCATTGCCGGACCTAAAGGCGACACCGGGGCGACGGGTCCGGTATCCGCCTCGTGCGTCGCGTTGATCCGTTGGGACACGTGCAACAGAACGACCGCCACCGTCACGGTCGGAGCCAACCCGGAAGGGGTGGCGTTTGATGGCACCAGCATCTGGGTCACTAACGCCGGCTCGGGCACGGTGTCGAAGATCAACCCGACCACCAACACCGTGACCGCAACCGTCACGGTTGGCAGCACCCCGCAAAGGGTGGCGTTTGATGGCACCAGCATCTGGGTCACCAACTTCAATTCGGACACGGTGTCGAAGATCAATCCGACCACCAACACCGTGACCGCAACCGTATTCGTTGGCACGGCCCCGCTCGGGGTGGCGTTTGATGGCACCAGCATCTGGGTCGCCAACGCCGCCATTTTGGACACGGTGCAGAAGATCAATCGGTCCACCAACCGCGTGAGCTCCGTCTTCGTTGGTATTAACCCGGAAGGGGTGGCGTTTGATGGCACCAGCATCTGGGTCACCAACCCCGGTTCGGGCACGGTGTCGAAGATCAATCCGACCACCAACACCGTGACCGCAACCGTCACGGTTGGCAGCAGCCCGCGAAGGGTGGCGTTTGATGGCACCAGCATCTGGGTCACCAACGGCAATTCGAACACGGTGTCGAAGATCAATCCGACCACCAACACCGTGACCGCAACCGTCACGGTCGGCAGCAGCCCAAGCGGTGTGGCGTTTGATGGCACCAGCATCTGGGTCACCAACAGAATTTCGGGCACGGTGTCGAAGATCAATCCGACCACCAACACCGTGACCGCAACCGTCACGGTCGGCAGCAGCCCGAGCGATGTGGCGTTCGATGGTGCCAACGTATGGGTCACCAACGCCGGTTCGGGCACGGTGTCGAAGATCCCGGTGTGAGTGTCGCTGCGACCGCCGTCTCCACCCGAGGGCAACCTCAGCCGAGCCGGTGTCGCCTTCGTTCGACGGGCGTCATCCCGCCCCAGGGAGTCTGTGCCCCTCAAGGGGCCGAGTCGGGTGGGCCCTCGGTTGGAGCCCAGGTGTTTCGGCCGGTATCGGCGGCCTCGGTGAGCCCGGGGGCTAGGGGTAGCCGATCACGACGAACAGTCTTGCGTCGGTCCATCGAACGATCGCCCGGCGGCTGACGCTCTAGCGCTGGCGCACGACACGAATCTGTGACCAATCTGTGACCAATCGGTCATTTTTCGCCGCATAAGTGCAGGTAGATATGGTGCGCCCCCTGGGTTTCGAACCCAGAACCTGCGGATTAAGAGTCCGTTGCTCTGCCGTTGAGCTAGAGGCGCATGTAGCCGTTGGATTGTATGAGCAAGCGCGAGCTTGCCCACAATCTACGACCCAGACCCGGGCGAACCCGAACCTGATGAGGGTGACCGACGGGGCTCGAACCCGCGACTTTCAGTACCACAAACTGACGCTCTACCAGCTGAGCTACGACCACCATGAGGATCCACAGTCTGCCACGGATTGTCACGATTCACACAACCGAATTTCGGTGGCGCTCGCGGCGCAAGGAGCTGCCCGGTGACGACCGTTTCGATCGCGTGGTATCGTCAATGAAACGCATTCCACAGGGGTGATCCCATGAGCGCAACCGATTCAACGCTCAGCAATGATTTGACCAAACGAGCTCACGAGATTACTCGTCGCGAACTCGCCCTCTACGTCTCACGCACACAGCGTTCGCAGGCGGCTACAGAACGTGCTCGCAAGGTGATGCCCATGGGCGTGCCTTCTAGCTTTCAGGCCTATGACCCTCATCCCATTGTGGTGAGCCGTGCTCAGGGCAGCTGGATGGAAGATGTCGACGGCAATCGCTACACCGACTACGACATGGGTTTCGGGGCGTTGTTCTCGGGTCACTGTCACCCAGCGGTTCGTTCGGCTATCGAGGCGCAACTCGACAACGGCACCTTGTTCGTTACGCCATGCGAGGCCAACTCTGAAGTCGCCGAGATGCTTGGCGCTCGCTACGGCTTGCCGATGTGGCGTTTCACCAACAGCGGCACCGAAGCCACGATGGACGCCATCCGCGTTGCTCGTGGTGCCACTGGTCGCGAAAAGATCGTCAAGGTCGAAGGCGGCTATCACGGCCATCACGACGAAGTGATGATCTCGATGAAGCCGCCGCTCGATCTTGCTGGTCCGGCCGACAATCCCACTCCGGTGCCCGGTACCGCAGGCGTCACCAACGCCGTGCTCGGCGACACCATCGTGATTCCATACAACGACCCAGAGGCGCTCGAGCGTGCGCTGCGCGGTGGCGACGTGGCGTGTTTCATCGTCGAGCCCGTGATGGAGAACATCGGCATCTGCAAGCCGCTTCCTGGTTACCTCGAAGCGGTGCGCGAGATCACTCAGCGCTACGGCACCTTGTTGGTGTTCGACGAAGTGAAGACCGGCATCACTGCAGGTTGGGGCGGAGCAACCGGAGCCCTCGGGGTGACCCCCGATCTCGTGGCATTAGCCAAGAGCATCGGCGGCGGCCTACCGCTTGGAGCCTTTGGTGGCAAGGCCGAATACATGGATCAGATCACCTCGGGTCGTGTGGTTCACCTCGGCACCTACAACGGCAACCCGTTGTGCATGGCTGCTGCCAAAGCAGTGCTCGCTGAGGTGTGCACTCCCGAGGCCACCGACGGCTGCATCGATCGCAACCGTGAGTTGCTTGCGGCGTGCGACGCCATCATCGATCGCGCGGGCCTCGCCGCTCACGCCGTGCAGTTCGGCGCCAAGGGCTGCATCACGTGGTCGGCCAACCCGGTGCGCAACTACCGCGATTACAAGAACACCGACTTCGATCTTGCGTTTGCGCAGTGGATCCACGGCATCAACCGTGGCATCTTGCTGCCGCCAGGCCTCGACGAGCAGTGGCTGATCTCGATCATGCACAGCAACGCCGACGCCATGCGATACGCAGCAGTGTTCGAAGAGTTCGTGGCCGAACTCATCGCCTAAGGGCTCGCTAACTCCAACGACGTTGTTCTGTGTAGCGCGTGCGTATTGGTTGTGACCAGCGGTCGCGGCGCCGTGTGGCGGCTGCTGCGGCATAACACGCGACTCCGCCGAGGCTGATAAATGCTGCTGCGAGCATCAGCCTTCCCAGGGTGTCTCGGGCCATGCTGGGCAAGATCGCTGCCCATGGGTCATCCGAGAACAGCGGAAGAATCAGTGCGGGAACGATGAACCCGAAGATCACCAGCATCAGTGCAGTGCCGAGCAACAACATGCTCAACGCGCGGAGTTGTTCGGCTCGATTGGGTCGGGTGGCGAGGCCGGCAAGAAGCAGCAACGTTGCGGCGGCGCCCGAAATGGGAACCAGCCAGTTCAGAATCTGACGAGTGGTCGACATCGCCCCAACTGTTGGCACCGCAATTGCTGCAGGGGCCACGGTGGCGGCGAGTTGATTGCCGACCAACGGAACCATCTGCTCGGCAGTGATGAACACCGGCTTGGTGCTTTCGCCAATGAGGTGGGCGTGCGCTTCGGCGATGACTCCAGCCAAGAGATCGGAGCCCTCGCCAGTGGCTGCGCCCGCCGCAACCACTTGTTGCACCAGTGCCGGGTTTTGCCCGAGCGTAGGAGCCGTTGCCTGGGCGACAACGAGGGCGATCTCGTTGCGGATTGCTGCGTCGCTGAGCACTTGATGGCTTGTGTCGTTTGAGCGACCAGTGGAGAACGAAGTGACCTGGAGCCATGCGCCGCCAAGGGCGAGGCTCCCGAGCGCAGCGGCGGCGCCAAACAACAATCCTGAAA
>CANNMD010000158.1 GCA_947505655.1 Acidimicrobiaceae bacterium
GGCGACTGCATCGAGACCACGCACCGACGCTCGTCGCCCTCGCGCACAAACAGTTGCACGCTCTCGGCAGTGGCGTCGCGAAGCGCGATGAGCGCAGGGCGGGCCAACTCGCCCAGAGGAAATGCCTCGGCCGCTGCGCGTCCCATCGCGATGAGTTCGAACCCCAGACAGAAGCGCCCAGCATCGTCTCGGCGCACGAGGCCGTGCTCTTGCAGCGCGACGGCAAGTCGATGCGCAGTGGCACGCGGCAGACCAGTGGCTGACTGCAGATCAGCGAGGCCCAACGGACCCTGAGCGCGCAACGAACGCAACACCAATATTGCCTTGTCGAGTACGCCGACGCCCGATATGCTGTCCATCACACGAGAATGCTATCTCAGAAAGTGAGACAGACGCAATGAAATCGACACTGCCCCAAAAGGTCTGGGACCGCCATGTGGTCTACAGCGCAGCCGGCGAACCCGACCTGCTCTACATCGACCTCCACCTCGTTCACGAGGTCACCAGCCCACAGGCATTCGACGGCCTGCGCCTCAGCGGCCGCAAGATCCGCCGCCCCGATCTCACCATCGCCACCGAAGACCACAACGTGCCAACGGCGAACATCGATCAGCCAATCGAAGACCCGATCTCTGCTCGCCAAGTAGATGTGCTGCGCGAGAACACCGCCGAATTCGGCATCACCAACTTCCCAATGGGCCACCCATTGCAGGGCATCGTGCACGTGATCGCTCCCGAGCAGGGCCGCACGTTGCCCGGCATGACCGTGGTGTGCGGCGATAGCCACACGGCAACACACGGTGCCTTCGGCGCCCTGGCATTCGGCATCGGCACCAGCGAGGTCGAGCATGTGCTCGCCACGCAGACCCTGCCGCAAACCCGACCCAAGTGGATGGCCGTCACGGTCGACGGCGACTTGGCCCCAGGCGTTACCGCCAAGGACATCATCCTCGCGATCATCGGCGAAATCGGCACCGGCGGCGGCATCGGCCATGTCATCGAATACCGCGGTTCGGCCATTCGTGCCCTGAGCATGGAAGGTCGCATGACCGTGTGCAACATGAGCATTGAGGCTGGCGCAAAGGCCGGGCTCATCGCTCCCGACGACACAACCTTCGAGTACCTCAACGGCCGCGCAAACGCACCAAAGGGTGCCGATTGGGAAGCCGCCGTCGCCGACTGGCGCACGCTGGCCACCGACGATGGTGCTGCTTGGGACAAAGAAGTATTCATCGACGCGTCGACCCTCAAGCCGCAGGTGTCGTGGGGAACCAACCCAGCTCAGGTCATCTCCATCGACGATGTCGTGCCGTCGCCCGAAGACTGCGAAGACCCCACCGCCCGCGAGACAATCGAGCGTGCGTTGCAATACATGGGCCTCACCGCTGGCACCCCAATTCGCGATGTCACCGTCGACACGGTGTTTATCGGTAGCTGCACCAACAGCCGCATCGAAGACCTTCGGGCAGCAGCCGCGGTCATGCGCGGCCACACCGTGACCGTCAAGCGAGTGATGGTCGTGCCGGGTAGCCATGCCGTCAAGGCTCAGGCTGAAGCCGAGGGCTTGCCCGCGATCTTCACCGCTGCTGGCGCCGATTGGCGTGAGCCGGGTTGCAGTATGTGCCTGGCCATGAACCCCGACAAGCTTGCGGTCGGTGAGCGCTCAGCGAGCACCAGCAACCGCAACTTCGAAGGCCGCCAAGGCCGCGGCGGACGCACCCACCTCGTGTCCCCTGAAATCGCAGCGGCCACTGCAATCCTTGGCCACTTCGCCACACCCGCCGATCTCGAGAAGGCAGCACAGTCATGAAAGCAGTACGCGTCATCACCGGCACAGGTGTGCCCCTCAAGCGCAGCGACGTAGACACCGACCAGATCATCCCCGCCGATTGGCTCAAGCGCGTCGAGCGCACCGGCTTCGAAAAGGGACTCTTCAGCACGTGGCGAGACGATCGCAACTTCGTGCTCAACGACGAGAAGTACGCAAGCGCCTCGATCTTGGTTGCAGGCGCCAGCTTCGGCGTTGGCTCGTCGCGCGAGCACGCTGTGTGGGCCATCCAGCAATACGGATTCGACGCCGTGATCGCACCAAGCTTTAGCGACATCTTCCGCAACAACTGCACCAAGAACGGTCTTGCTCCCGTGGTGCTGTCGGCCGAGGCCGTCACCCGCATCTGGGATGCCATCGAGGCCGATCACACCGTTGAGATCACCGTCGACATGGAGCGTCTGCTTGTCGAGATTCCTTCAATCGGATTCGTTGAGAGCTTCGAGATGGAAGCTCAGAACCAGTACCGGTTCCTCAACGGACTCGACGACGTGGGCATCACGATGACACACATCGCCGACATCGATTCGTACGAGTCGAAGCGTCCGGCCTGGCTGCACTAACCGTCACGCCACTCACAGCACTCAGCGGCCACATTCCGCTCCACCAAAGCGTTTGTTGAAGACAATTGGTCGAGCCTCGACCAATTGTCTTCAACAAACCGTGGAGTGCGGGCGAGAGTGCGGGCGAGAGTGCGGACGGGGGCGAGGGCGCGCGGGGGCGCCGGCGACTTCGTGGGGTGATCTAGACGAGGGCGTCGAACTGGTGCAGATCGCGAAGCTTCGGGTTGTTCGAGAACACCTCGACCGGCTTCGTGAACGGCAGACGCAACGCACGCTGCAACACGGTGCATTGCACGTGTTGGTTGTATTCGGCCAGAGTGACCGCCCAGCCATCTTTGCCAGCGCGAGCCGTGCGGCCACTGCGGTGCAAATAGGCCTTGCCGTCGGCGGCAGGCTCGTAATGGATCACTGCGCCGATGTCGTCGATGTCGATGCCGCGGGCGGCAACGTCGGTTGCAACGAGCACCGAAATTTCGCCGATGGTGAACCGCTTCAACGCCTTTTCGCGCGATGGCTGCGGGAGATCGCCGTGAATGGCCATCGCTCGCACACCGAGATCTTGCAACGCCTCTGTGGCCCGGTCGCAGGCACGCTTGGTGGCGCAGAACACGATGACGCGCTCGAACGAACTGGCAATCGTTGCCACCACTTTGTCGCGGTCCATGCGATGCACCGCCAAGAAGAGGTGGTACATCGTGCCAACCGTGTCGGTGGGCGCATCGATAGACACCTCGACCGGGTCTTTGAGGTAGCGGCGCACCAAGTGTCCGACGTCGCCATCGAGCGTTGCTGAGAACAGCATGGTCTGATGCGGTCCGGTGATCTTGCGCAGAATCCACTCGACCTGCGGGGTGAACCCGTCATCGGCCATGCGATCGGCCTCGTCGAGCACAAGCACTTCGATCTGATCGAGATCGAGTTCGTTGTTCTTCAACAGGTCGATGAGGCGCAGCGGGGTGGCCACGACAACCTCGACGCCAGCGTTGAGTACGTCGATCTGACGATGCCGCGATGATCCGCCGTACACCGCAAGAACACCGAACCCGCACGCCTTGGCGACCGGTTCGAGTACTTCGGCAACCTGCAGCGCCAATTCGCGCGTGGGTACGAGGATGAGGCCGCGTGGCTTGTTGGGTGCTGCTTTGCCGGTGAGGCGCGAGAGCAAAGGCACACCGAAGGCAAGCGTCTTGCCGGAGCCGGTGCGGGCTCGGCCACACACGTCGACGCCGGTGAGCGCTACTGGAATGGCCTCGGTTTGGATCGCGAACGGCATCGAGAAGCCAGCAGCAGCAAGGCCTGCATCGATATCGGGTGGCACCCCAAGGGCTGCGAAGCCGGTGGGCGTGTACACGGGTGCAACGTCGGTGAGTTTTTCGGTGTGCTCGGATGTGTGATCGTCGGCGGGCCTGTGAGGGGGAGTCCGCCGACCGCGTGCAGCGCCGAGGTGGGCTGGAGAGTCAGGCATGTTGCTAGCAGGGTATCTACACCAAGAGCCTGAATGGCGCTTTCTCGGAGCAGGGTCTGGCACCTATTGTCTATGCGTGACCAATGACCACCCATCGTCGAGCGCGCAGCAGCCCGCAACGACGGCAATTACCGCCGGCCGATCAGCCAACGGCACGTCGCTCGCCACTCCGCTCTGGGCCTCAAGTACATGGACGTCAACAGGCCTTGTCGATGCTCGTCGGCGCGCTACCGGACGCCGATCCACAGAGTTCTACAGCCGCTATGCGAACCCCACCGTTCGAGCATTTGAAGAAGCAATCGCCGCGCTCGAAGGCGCCGAAGACGCCGCTGCGTGCGCGAGCGGAATGGGCGCGATCACCACCACGATTCTGGCGCTGTGCAGTTCGGGCAGCCACATCGTCGCCCAGCATCAGCTCTACGCCGGCACGCTTGCGTTCTTGCAGGGCCCCTGTCGGCGCTTTGGCATCGATGTCACGTATGTCGACGGTACGAAGCCCGGCGCGTTCGCTGCTGCGGTTCAACCGGGCCGCACGATGTTGGTGCTCGCCGAGACTCCGTCGAACCCATTGCTTGAGTTGATCGATCTCGATGAGCTTGGCGCGATCAAGGGTCCCTTCACTGTGGTCGACTCCACGTTTGCCACTCCCCTTGGCCAGCAACCGATCAAGCACGGCGTCGACCTCGTGATCCACTCAGCCACGAAGGGCATCGATGGGCACAACGATGCAACGCTCGGCGTGATCGCTGGCGAGCGAGACCTGCTCGACGAAATCTGGGGCTACGGCGTGCTGCACGGCGCAACCCCATCGCCCGCCGACGCGCTCAACGCGCTCCGCGGAATTCGTACGCTCGCAGTGCGCACGACGCACCAATCGAACTCGGCAATGCAGATCTCCACGGCGCTCGCTACTCACGCTGCCGTGTGCGCTGCGCATTACCCCGGCCTCACCACACATCCGCAATACGAACTCGGTCAGCGCCAAATGCGCAACGGCGGCACTGTGCTTGCGTTCGACGTAGCCGGCGGCCTCGAACACGCAACATCAGTTCTCGACCGCGTTCGATTGGTGCGTGTGGCCACATCACTCGGAGGCCCCGAGACACTCATGTGTCACCCCGCAACATCCACTCACTCAAGCCTCACCGCTGAAGAACTTGCAGCCGCCGGAATCACTCCGGGACTGCTGCGAGTTTCGGTTGGCCTTGAAGACCCCGACGATCTCATCGCCGACCTGAACCAAGCACTCGAACGGGTAACCACCTCAGCATGAAATCGTTTGGAGTGCTCTGCCTACATGGTCTGGGTGGCAAGCCACACAGCATCATGCCAATCACTGCCGCAATTCACGAGGCCGGTTACACCGTGGTCGCCCCACACCTCATCGGCCACGGCACCACGCCCGAAGACCTCATCGACTGCACCTGGAACGACTGGATGCAAGGCGTGCTCGAGGCGGCCGAGGCGCTCTCGCGTCGCTGCGGTGCTGTCGTAGTCGTGGGTCAATCAATGGGTGCCACGCTCGCGTTGCTCACCGCTGCGCACCGCAACGACATTCGTGGCGTAGCCGTCATCAACCCTGTGGTGTTGCCGCCCGACCCTGATGCCACCGAGCATTTCGAATATCTCATTGAGCGGGGCCGAACGATGCAGCCCGCTGGCGAATCAGACATCCGCGACCCGAGCGCGCGCGACAGCGCGTATGCCGAACTTCCGCTGCGCTCGCTGATCGAACTCGGACGCGGAGCAACCCTCGCCAACGCCACGATGGCAACCCTCAACGTGCCACTGCTGATTGCATCAAGCGACCACGACAACGTGGTCGATCAGGGCAACTCCGATGCGCTCGAACACACCGTGATCGCCGCGGGTCACGGCCCGGTCACTCGCCTCCGTTTGGCGAACAGCGGCCACGTTGCTGCGCTCGACTTCGACCGTGACCTGCTGTGCAACGAACTGCTGACTTGGTTAGCCAATTTGACCGACGAGTCAGCCGCTTCTGTCTGATGAATCAGTGAGTAGCGAGTCCGCGACGAACTCGTTATGGTCGCCTTCCTGTGTCCGGAACAAACCGGCCAGAAAGGAAACCGATCTCACCAGGAGGCGTTCGCATGAACAATTTCGATGGCACTGCCACCGCAGGCCGCAAGGGCATCTCATACGACTGGCAGA
>CANNMD010000159.1 GCA_947505655.1 Acidimicrobiaceae bacterium
AGGACGCCGACTCGCTCGATGCCGACGGCCACTCCCACGAGGGAGCGTTCTACACATGGACGATCGACGAAATGACTGCAGTGCTCGCTCCAGCGCTCGGGCACGATGTTGCTGAAGAAGCCATTGCTTGGTTCGGCGCTACCGACGAAGGCAACTTTGAGGGCCGCAACATCTTGTGCCGCATGAATCAGCGCGGCCAGATCAAACGGCCCGCCGCCATCGAACAAGCCCGCCAGTTGTTGTTCGCCGCACGCGCCACACGCCCTCGCCCTGGGCTCGACAACAAAGTGCTCACTGAATGGAACGCATTGTTCCTGGCCACGCTTGCCGAGGCTGGCGCCGCAATGGGTCGCGTCGATTGGATCAACGCCGCCATTCGCAACGCCGAGTTCTTGTTGCGCGAACTCCGCCAACCAAACGGCCGCTGGCATCGCTCATGGCAAGCCGACGGCACACCCAACGCCCGCCACGCAGCACTCGCAGCCGATCACGCCAACCTGATCGATGCCTTCACGCGTCTCGCTGAAGCAACCGGCGAAGCCCGCTGGATCGACGAAGCAACGTCGGTTACCGACACCCTGCTCGACCACTTTTGGGACACCGACTCTGGTGGAGTGTTCACCACCGCCGACGACGCCGAAGCGCTCATCGTGCGCCAAAAGGATCTGATGGACAACGCAACTCCATCGGCCAACTCGGTCACGGCGCTGGCGCTGTATCGCTTGGGAGCGCTCACCGGCGAGGTGCGGTTCACCAACCACGGCGACCAAGCACTGCAGCTCATCGCCACGGTAATGACACAAGCCCCAACCGCGTGCGCGAACGCACTGGCCGCCGTGTTGCTGCGTGAACGCGGCTCGACCGAAATCTTGATCACCGGCGATCGGCCCGACCTCGTGGCGGTCATCCACCGGCATTGGCTACCCACAGCGGTCTTGGCGTGGGGTGAGCCCTACGAATCTCCCCTGTGGCAATCACGTCCCGACGGCTTCGCGTATGTGTGCCGCAACTTCGCCTGCGAACTACCGGTATCAGATATAGCCGCCCTGCAGGACTTATTGCTCAAACCTTGACGCTATTGGGACACTGGTTTGCTCTAGAGTGCGGCACATCAATTTTTATGAAAGGCATCTCACCATGAAGTCCGTACCACTCGTGGCGTTCGGCATCGCATCATTGCTGAGTCTTAGCGCCTGCAGCAGCTCGTCACCGAAGGCTGCGCCTGTCGATACGGGAAGCACGTCTGAGTCCACCATCACCGACGTCAGCAACCAGGCCACCGTGCCCGGCGCCAACAACACCACCGTTCCGGCCGCAACCACCACCACTGGTCCGCCAAAGCCGTTGACCCCCGACTGCATCGACTTCCTCGCCGCGCAGACAGCAGCCTTCCCCGACAAGCAGCGCACCGAGATGGGCGACCTGCCAGCTCAGTACGCCAACCTGGCCAGCAAGTACGACACGCTTGCGGTTGGGGCTCCCGACACCCTGCAGGCCGACTTCACTCAGGTGAGCAAGACCTACCAAACCTTGTCGACACTGGCCACCCAGGCCGGCGGCGACATCGCCAAGTTCGGCAGCAACCCTGCCGCCCTCAAGGCCATCCAAGACAAGGCGTTTACCGCAGCGATCGAGAAGGTCACTGCCTACACCGACGACACCTGCCCGAAGCCTAAGAAGTAACCATCACCGCGGCGGACGGTATCGCTACCATCCGCCGCGGTGAATGATTTCATCAGCAGATCGCCGAGCGCGTGGTGCACTGAGTCCGTCGCCGCGCTGTGAGCGTGGCTGATCCGGCCAGCCCAACGCGAGAGCTCCAAGCAGTTGCAGTTCGTCGGGAATGTGAAGCGCAGTACGCAGTTCGGCCTCTCCCGAGAACACTGCGAAGAACAACGCACCAAGGCCCACATCTTCGGCAGCCAGCAACAGCGTGTTCAGCGCCATTGCTGAGTCGACGGTCCAATACGGGGTGGACCACGCGTCGACACCTTCGCCAAGACCGCTGCGACGCTTGTCGGGCTCTGCGTAACGCTGCACGTAGGCCTGCGGGTCGGCAAATGCCAGCGCAATCACCGGCGCTCGCAGCAATCCCTGCCAACGAAAGCCCGCGCGGCGCTCAGCAGGCAAGGTGACATCCCAAAACCGAGATGTGTCGTGGCCTTCAAGCACCACAAGATGCCAGCCCTGCGTCTTTCCGGCACTGGGTGCCCGCGCAGCGAGCGAGACAATGTCGTGCAACACCTCGGCCGCAACGGGGCGACTATCGAACGATCGAGTCATCCGCCGTGAGCGGACAACCGAAGCAAATGACTGGCTCAGCGCGCCCCGAGCTTCACAAGGTTCTCGGCCATGGTCCAACCATGGACCACGAGCACGCCGCCCTTTTTCACGTTGACCGTGGCGAACTGCGCTGCAACTTCGGGCGAGATCTTCTCGGGCTTGAGTGTCTCGTGATCGAGGAAACCGCTCTGGCCGTTGGTCTTGGCCACAAAGGTCTGCTCGTCGTAGGTGGAGTCGACGCCGAAACGCTTGGCCAAACGACGACCCCACGCACGCTCTTCGCCAACGGCGCGATGCGCTGGCCGCGGGATGAGCTCGGTGACTGACTTAAACGCCTCGAGGCCATCGGGGCGAACAAAGCGAGTGCCGACCACAACATCTTCGTCGGGGAACGCCATGAGTGCCCGGTGAAAGGCCTGCGCCATCAGGCTCTTGAGCACCTGATCGCGCTTTGATGAACGCTTCACACTGAGCATGCCCAGCAACACGCATGGCGTGCCACCAATGCGCTCGAGTGTTGAGAAACTGAAGCCGTGCAGCACGCCATCGACGCGCGCAGCGGTGCTGAGCACCCAATCTTCTTTTGCTTTGGAGACGCTGCCGATATCGAAAGCGCCGCCCATGGACGCCATCTCATCAAGGTCGGCGTCACTAAGAGCCGCGCAGTCCCTGGTGTCAACCTGGATTGCCATTGCGCTATTTGCTCCCCGTCGTCGTGCGCCGCAAGAGTGCGGAGCGATTCAAAACAGGCTCCTATTCTGCCACCAAAACTCACCCTTTTTGACATCACTGCAAAATCGGGCTGATAACGACCTAGGTGCTAGGGCATTCACAGGATCACCGCATCGTGTCCGAAGGCCACCCGCAGCTCGCCAACCGCTCGGTCGAGGTCGACGCAGAAGTCGTCGGCGAGGCGCAATGTCTTGCCAGCCCCGAGCTGTACATAGACCTGCGAATCGCCCTGATGATCACGAAGAATGCGCTTGAGCAGGTCGATCTTTTCTTTGGTGAGGCTGGTGGCTGGCAGCCGCAAGCGCAGCGGCGCTGCGTTACCTGTGTCGAGACCCTCGAGAATCGAGATGTCTTGGGCCATAAAGCCCACGCGAGTTTCGTCTT
Source organism: Acidimicrobiaceae bacterium (assembly GCA_947505655.1). GTDB lineage: Bacteria > Actinomycetota > Acidimicrobiia > Acidimicrobiales > Ilumatobacteraceae > WLMZ01. Next base: position 3,400 of record CANNMD010000159.1, read on the forward strand.
TGCGGTCGAGTCGACCCTTGACGGTGACAATGGCATCGTCGATCAACTTGTGGCCCTGCTCGGCGAGCGAGCGAGGGAACACCGTGACCTCAATGGCCGAATCGAGATCTTCGAGCGTGAACACCGCCATCTGATCACCCTTCTTGGTGAACTTACGCGACAGCCCGGTGATGACCCCACCAATAGTGAGGATGGATCCGTCTTCGCGCTCGGCCACCTCGGCAATGCCGCAGTCGACCTTGCGCCTCAGTGCAGCCTCGATGCCCAACAACGGATGATCGCTGATGTAGAGACCGAGCATTTCCTTTTCGAACTTGAGGCGATCGGCCTTATCGAACTCGGTGTCTGGGATAGCGATGCGTTCGTTGAACCCATTTGGTTCGTCGGAGCCAATATCGCCAAACAGACTCATCACGCCCTGATCACGTTCGCGGCGACGCACCACCGCGCCATCGATGATCTGCTCGAAGACCGCAAGCAGCCCGCGGCGCGGATGACCCAAGCCATCGAACGCTCCGGCTTTGATGAGCGACTCGATGGTTCGCTTGTTGAGCACCATTTCGGGCACGCGCTCGACGAAGTCGTAGAACGACTCGTAGGAGCCGTTCTGCGCTCGCTCGCCTACCAGTTGCTCAACGAGGCCCTCGCCCACGTTACGCACCGCTGAGAGGCCGAATGCGATGGCCCCAGGGCTACCCGCGGGGAGTTCGACACCGGGCGGCACCTCGCTGGGCGACAGCGCCGCAAAGTCGGACATTGAGCGGTTGACATCGGGGGTGAGCACCTTGATGCCCATTGTTCGCGAGTCAGAGAGATACACCGCGGCCTTATCGAGGTTGCCCTTGACGCTGGTGAGCAGACACGCCACGTATTCGACCGGGTAGTGAGCCTTGAGATAAGCCGTCTGATACGTGACAAGGCCGTAGCCAAAGGTGTGGCTCTTGTTGAATGCGTAGTCGGCAAACTTCTCGACGATGTCGAACAGTTGCTTACCCAGCGCGGTTCCGTAGCCGCTGCGCTCGCAGCCCGACTCGAAGTTGGCCCGCTCTTTGGCCATGATCGCTCGGTCTTTTTTGCCGCAGGCCTTACGAAGGTTGTCGGCATCGGCCAACGAGTAGCCAGCAAAACGTTGCGCAACGCGCATGACGCTTTCTTGGTAGATCATCAGACCAAAGGTGTCGGCCAAGACCTCTTCGGCGTCGGCATGGAAATACTCAACCGGCTTGCGCCCGTTCTTGCGATCGGCGTAGTCGTAGTGCATGTTCACGCTCATCGGACCAGGCCGATACAGCGCCAACACGGCGGACACGTCTTCGAACGAGTTGGGCGCCAACGACTTGAGCAACGCACGCATCGGCAACGACTCGAGCTGGAACACACCAATGGTGTCGCCGCGACTGAGCAGATCGAATGTGGCTTGATCGTCGAGCACTACCTCGTCGATATCGAACGTGGGATCAACTCGAGAACGAACCATCGCCACGGTGTCGGTGATGACGTCGAGGTTGCGCAGACCCAAGAAGTCCATCTTGAGCAGTCCGAGCGCTTCGACGCCGTGCATTTCGTATTGGGTGACCACAGGCGACCGAGTGGGGTCACCGTTGGGGTCGGGCTTGCGTTGCACCGGCAGATACGTGGTGAGCGGATCTTTGGTAATCACCACTGCGGCGGCGTGAATGCCATCGCTTCGCTTGAGACCTTCGAGGCCCTTGGCTACATCGACAACCCGTTTGATATCGGGGTCGGTTTCGTACATCGCGCGCAGTTCGGTGGCGGCTTTGAATCCGTCGGCGTACTTTGGGCTCTGCTCGAAGCAGTACTTGAGTGGCGTGTCGCGACCCATGACCAACGGCGGCATTGCTTTGGCGATCTTGTCGCCCATGCCGTAAGGAAAGCCGAGCACGCGGGCCGCGTCGCGCACGGCGTTGCGCGCCTTGATGGTGCCAAAGGTGATGATCTGCGCAACGTGATCGCGCCCGTATTTCTCGGTGGCATAACGGATCATCTCGTCGCGATAACGCGAGTCGAAGTCCATGTCGATGTCGGGCATGCTGATGCGGCTTGGGTTCAAGAAGCGCTCGAACAGCAGGTCGTAACGAATGGGATCGAGCTCGGTGATACGCAGGCAATAGGCAACCGCACAACCGGCCGCCGAACCGCGGCCCGGGCCGACCCGAATGCCTTTGTCCTTCGCGTACTTGATGAGGTCCCACACGATGAGGAAGTAGCTGCTGAACCCCATGTCGGCAATGACCTTGAGCTCAAACGCGATGCGCTCGGCCGCAGCCGCGGGAATCTGCCCAGTGGAGTCGCGACCCCAACGCATAGCCGCACCTTCCCACGCAAGATGGTTGAGGTACTCGGTGTCATTGTCGAAGCCCTCGGGCAATGGGAAGTTGGGCAGTTGCGGCTTGCCAAACTCGATGGTGACGTCGGCGCGCTCGGCCACCCACAGCGTGTTGTCGCACGCCTCGGGGTAGTGACGAAAGAGGTAACGCATCTCGTCGGCCGACTTGCGATAGTGCTCGTTGCCTTCGAACTTGCAACGCTTGGGGTCGCTGAGCATCGCCCCGG
>CANNMD010000160.1 GCA_947505655.1 Acidimicrobiaceae bacterium
GCATCCTGGGGCTGAAGCAGGTCCCAAGGGTTGGGCTGTTCGCCCATTAAAGCGGTACGCGAGCTGGGTTCAGAACGTCGTGAGACAGTTCGGTCTCTATCCTCCGCAACCGAAGGTGTATTGACGAAGGCTGTCCCTAGTACGAGAGGACCGGGACGGACGTAGCTCTGGTGTGTCAGTTGTCTTGCCAAAGGCACGGCTGATTAGCCACCTACGGAAGGGATAACCGCTGAAAGCATCTAAGCGGGAAGCCCGTTCGAAGATGAGTACACCCATGCGGTCAACGCAGTAAGGCCCGTGGCTAGACCACCACGTTGATAGGCCGGAGGTGTAAGCACGGTAACGTGTTTAGCCGACCGGTACTAATCGGCCGAGGGCTTGGTTTATGAACAAATAAGCTCGTGCTTGCTCTGGAGTCCTTGAGGTCGCTAACGCGACTCATTGACACAAGATTTCGGTGGCCATAGCGGCAGGGTCACACCCGTTCCCATCCCGAACACGGAAGTTAAGACTGCCAGCGCCGATGGTACTTGGGGGTAGACCCCCTGGGAGAGTAGGTCGCCGCCGAATTTCGAAATCAAATACCCCCGGTTAACCCCGGGGGTATTTGGCATTTTTCGGTCTATGTCCCCGTAGGCTGGCTGGCCATGCCAAATAGTCCTCGCCCCCGCCCTCGTCCGTCCTCCTCCGGGTTTATATCCTCCGGTCGCGGACCCCGCCCTGACTCAACTGAGCCCGGTGGACGCGAAGGCGATGAGGCGACGCGTCGTAACGATCGGCTGCGCGGTGATGGCGGCGGCGCCCGATCGGCCGGCCGACCGGGCCAAGCTCGTTCGGGTGGCGGATACGGAAACGATCGCTCAACTGGGGCGCCACGTTCGGCTGAGGGTCGCTACGGCGCCGGTCGTGAGCCAGGCAGTAACCCGCCTGCTCGATACGGAAACAATCGCAATGATGGGCCCCGTCCGGCAGGTGGCTCCCGTTCCTCGGATGGCGGCTCTAGTCGCTACGGAAGCGGCAGCCGCGATCAGGGTGGCCGCGACGGAGCGCCACGCGGTGGCAGTTCTGGTCGTACAGGTGGTTTTGGCGGCGGCAGTGGGCGTCCAGTAGGTCGTGGTGGACCCCGTCCCGACTCGCGCGGCGGACGCGGAGGCGAGTACGCGCCGGCGCGGCCACAAACGGCGGCTGAACGGCGGTCGTCAGAAGTGAATGCCCGACGCGACGCAGCACGTGACGAAGCGCCTCTCGATCGTGATGCGGCCGAGGTCGATCGCTGGGAACCGGAGCAATGGGAAGACCAGGGCTCGGTTCGCGAGCTCGCACGTGAGGCCACGGCCCGTGCCCGCGGCGGTGAGCGCACCGAGACATCTGAAGAGGTGCGTGAGCGCCGGATGGGCGATCCGACGCGGTTGGAGCCCTCGTGGGTGGCTGAGATCGAGCGTGAGAGCGACGCAAAGACCTCGGCTCGCTATATGGAGCGCCTTGCTGCGGCTACTGAGGCCCTCGAGCGTGATCGCTATACCGATGCGTTGCGTATGGTGCAGTCTGTGTTGAAGAACCTGCCAAATGTGGGCGCAGGTCACGAGGTGGCCGGAATTGCCCTGTATCGGCTTGGCGAGTGGCGTAAGGCCGCTGCCGAACTCGAGCAGGCGCGTCGGTTGCATCCCTCGCCAGAGCAGCTTCCTGTGCTTGCTGACTGCTACCGAGCGCTGCGTCGCTATCACGAGGTCGACGAGTTGTGGCATGAGATCCGTGACACCTCGCCGGCGCCATCGGTGATGGCCGAGGGTCGCATTGTCGCGGCAGGGTCTCTGGCCGACCAAGGTGACATCGCTGGTGCTATCAAACTGCTGATTCGGGTTGCCGACGCTCCAAAACGGGTTCGGGACTACCACCTCAAGCAGTGGTACGTGATTGCCGACCTGTATGACCGGTCTGGCGACGTGGTGAAGGCGCGCAACTTCTTTAAGCGTGTCGCTGCGATTGATCCTCGCTACGCCGACGTCAGCGATCGCCTCGCAATGCTTGGCCGGCGCTAGCCGAATTACTGTGTGACACCCTCGGCGTACTGTCGCAGGTGTCGGCTTCCCCCTTCAGACATGTAGAGAGCGCTGTGCGGTTCCGCCGCATAGGCAGGGCGGAGGTTGAGATGAACGTTGTCGTTCTTTGTGGTCGCTTGTCGAGCGACCCGGTGGTTCGAGAGCTCGAGTCGGGTTCGGTGCTGATGAACTGTGAGTTGACCACCCGCGTTGATGACGTGGCCAATTCGGTGCCGTTGGTGTGGTTTGATCCGCCCAAGTCTGCAGCGGCGTTCGTCGCCGGCGACGAGGTGGCTGTTGTGGGAACGGTTCGGCGTCGGTTCTACCGAGCTGGCGCGAGCACTCAGAGCCGTACAGAGGTGGTCGTAGAGCTGTTGGGTAAGGTCGGCGACAAGCGTGCCGCCTCGGCCAGACGTAAGTGGATCGGCGTCGCCATGGGTGCAGACCTACTCGACGGGCTACGCTCGGTCTAGCGCGCGGCCAATGGTGGTCGCGACCGATACAACTCAGGGAGACAGCACCGTGGATCTTCAAGCACTGCTCGGCAACGACGCTGAGACACTGTTGAACCACACATGTTCAGGCATCACCAAGGAGCAGATTCATGTTCCCGGGCCTGACTTCATCGATCGGATGATGGTGCCCACGGACCGATCCCCGCAGGTGCTGAGGAATCTCGGCTCGCTCTACAACCACGGGCGCTTGGCAAACACCGGATACGTCTCGATCCTGCCCGTGGACCAAGGCATTGAGCACTCGGCAGCGGCCTCGTTCGCACCAAATCCGATCTACATGGATCCGGCCAACATTGTTGAACTCGCAATCGAGGGTGGCTGCAACGCTGTGGCGACGACCTTTGGTGTGCTGGGCTCGGTAAGCCGTCGGTATGCCCACCGCATTCCGTTCATCGTGAAGATCAACCACAACGAGTTGATGACCTACCCGAACGCGTTTGATCAAGTGATGTTTGGGTCGGTGCAGCAGGCATATGACCTCGGCGCAAGCGGCGTTGGAGCCACCATTTACTTCGGTTCCGAGCAGTCGACACGGCAGATTCAAGAAGTGGCAAAGGCGTTCAAGCAGGCCCACGACCTCGGAATGTTCACGGTGCTGTGGTGCTACCTGCGTAACAACGGATTCAAAAAGGATGGCGTCGATTACCACTCGGCCTCAGACCTGACAGCGCAGGCCAACCATATTGGTGTGACCATTGAGGCCGACATCATCAAGCAAAAGTTGCCTGAGAACAATGGCGGCTACAACGCCCTCGCCGGATACGGCAAGACCAACGCGTTGGTGTACGACAAGCTCACCACCGATCATCCGATCGATCTCACCCGTTGGCAGGTAGCGAACTGCTACATGGGTCGCATCGGTCTGATCAACAGCGGTGGAGAGAGCAAGGGTGCCGGCGATCTTGCGGCTGCAGTTCGCACCGCAGTGATCAACAAGCGCGGCGGCGGCCAGGGACTGATCTCGGGTCGCAAGGCGTTCCAGCGTCCAATGGCCGAAGGCGTTCAGTTGCTCAACGCAATTCAGGATGTGTACCTCGACAAGGCAATCACCATCGCCTAGAGGCGTAGCAGACAGACGAGTTGCTCGTCCGCTCAGCTATACGTTGAGCGGACGAATGACCAAACCGGTGCGCAGTTTGGGTGTGAAGAACGTGCTCTTTGGGGGCATCAGCAAGCCCTCGTCGGCGGTGCGGCGGATCTCGGCGACGCTCACGGGGCGCAGTAGCACACCGGCCGAAGCGTCGCCTGCGGCCAGCGCAGACACGATGTTGTTGACACCATGTTGGTAGCTGAGCTCGTACGACGGAACGCGGGTGAGCGCGTGCTCAAGGCGGGCGCTATCGAGATCGCGAACGCCCTCGAAGCACTCGGGGCGAGGTTTCATGAACGTGCCGTGACCGTCGGAGTGAACCAGGCACATCGCACCGAGTTCGACAACCTCACGCGCGTGGCCGGGCCCAACCACGCCAGCAGATGTCATCTCGAACAGTGGCGAGAACGATTGCAGTAAGGCCCAATCGGGTACGCCTGAAATCAGTCGGTGAATCGCTGCGACGCTGAGCTGTTCCTCAAGGAGTTCGCCGACATAGGTAAGCGTGAGTTCGCTGCCGAGGTCGTTACGGCCGGTTGCAGCGCGCTGCTCGTCGCGGTAGGTGCGGCTGATTGCATAGCGGTGGTGACCGTCGGCGATCACTACGGGCTGGGCCCCAACAGCAGCAGAGATGGCAGCAACTCGTGAAGGATCGCTGACCCGCTCAACAATGTGGGTGACACCGTTCTCGTCGATGCAACGACCGACAGGCTCGCCTTCGGCGGCGAGTAATGAGGTGAGTCCTGCAGCAAGCGACAAGCCCCAAACTGGTGACAGGTTTGCTTCGGTGGCGCGGGTGAGGTCGAGCCGATCGGTCTTTGCCTTCGGCGTGGTCTTTTCGTGGGGGAGCACGCCGCCAGCGCCTTCGTCGACAACCTCGAGCGCGCCGATGACTCCAACAGTCTCGCGTTCGGCACCGGTTTCGTCGGTGAATTGCATGCGATACAGGGTGAAACTCGGTGATGGATCGGCCACCAAGACACCGGAGGAGATCCACTCATTCATTCGCTTCGCTGCCGCTTCGTAGCGACCGTCGCCGTCGGAATCGCGTGGTACATCGATGGCCACAATGTTGTGGGCGTCGAGTCTGAGCAGATCTTTGATGTCGCGGTCAGAGAGCACGTCGTAGGGAGGCGCAGCGACAAGATCGAGAGACTCGTCGGGCGAGTAACGCAGTGCGGGGAATGGTTCGAAGCGTGGCACCCATACAGGTTGCCATCTCAGCTGCCGTGTTGCTATCGAATCTGCCAGACTTCGTGGTTGTGAACGCTGATTCGTTTCCTATTCTGTGTGATCTTGATGGCGTCGTGTGGCTCGCCCACGAGCCGATCACTGGTTCAGCAGATGCGGTGCAACGTCTTCGAGACGCAGGGCATCGGGTGCTGTTCGTGACCAACAACTCGGCATCGCGCGTTGCTGAGCAACACGAGGCGCTTGAGCGCATCGGCATCGAGGCGCGTGGCGATGTGCTCACCTCGGCGATGGCGGCGGCCTTGCTCGTTGAGCCAGGCGAACGCGTGCTGGTGTGCGGGGGAGTGGGCATTGTGGAGGCGCTCCAACATCGCGGAGCCACAGTGTCGACTGACGCAATTGTGGACGCCGTGATGGTCGGGTTCCACCGCAATTTCGACTACGAGATCATGCGGGTTGCTGCTGACGCTGTGCGCGCTGGAGCGCGTCTGATCGGCACGAACGACGACGCCACCTACCCAACGCCCCAAGGCGTGATACCTGGGGGAGGAGCGATCTTGGCGGGTATCGCTGTGGCGTCGGGCGTGGCTGCAATCATTGCGGGCAAGCCTCATGCTGCGATGGCTGCGTTGGTTCGCAGCGAGACGGGGGTTGACGATCTCAGTGCTGCCGTGATGGTGGGCGATCGACCTGAAACAGATGGCCTGTTTGCTCGCACTCTTGGCTGTCGATACGCGCAGGTTTGGTCAGGGGTGACCGCGCAGGGATCGTTGGTGTCGCCGACACCCGACCTCACTGGGGCGAATCTGGCGGCGATTGCCGACATTGTTCTGGGTCGCTGATCGTCGGTTGTCAAAGTGATGCAAGCGGTGGGGCTACTGTTTCACACATGGACAAAAACACGGTTCGCAATCTCATCAAGTCGGGCATGACCTTTACCGAGGACTCGCAGGCAAAAGCAGAGAAGCTTGTGAAGGAGCTCGTGAAGACGGGCGAACTCCGTCGTAAAGATGCCGAAGAAGTCGTACACACATTGGTGGCCCGCGGCAAAGAGACCAGCGATCAGATCTTGGCGCTCGTGCAACACGAAGTCGGCAAGCA
>CANNMD010000161.1 GCA_947505655.1 Acidimicrobiaceae bacterium
ATCGGCGACGGCACTCCGCCGCTTACCGACATCGCAGTCGATCCCATCGATGGCACCACGCTTGCGGCACTCGGCCGCGACAACGCAATCTCGGTCATCGCCGTCAGCGAGCGCGGCACGATGTTTAACCCCGGCCCATGCGTCTACATGGAAAAGATTGCAGTTGGTCCGGCCGCTGTTGGCGCTATCGACATCACCGCTTCGGCCACCCAAAACCTGCGCTGGATTGCGAAGGCCAAAGGCGAGTCCGTGCGTGACCTCACCGTGATGATTCTCGATCGCCCCCGCCACGCCGAACTGATCGACGAAGTTCGCGCATCCGGTGCACGCATCCGACTCATCAGCGACGGTGACATCTTTGGCGCAATCGCCACGTCATGGCCCGAGGCAGGCGTCGACGTGCTCATCGGAATTGGCGGCACACCCGAAGGCGTCACTGCTGCCGCGGCCCTCAAGTGCATGGGCGGCGAAATTCAAGGACGCCTGTGGCCGCGTAACCCAGAAGAGCGAGCCGCAGCGATTGCTGCCGGCTACGACCTCGATCGAGTGCTCACCACGCACGATTTGGTGCAGGGCGACAACTGCTTCTTCGCCGCTACCGGCATCACCGACGGCGAACTGCTGCGCGGCGTTCGCTACGACCGTGGCGGCGCGCGCACTCAGTCGTTGGTGATGCGCTCACTGTCGGGCACCACGCGTTTGATCGATGCCCGTCACCGCATCGACAAGCTCAAGACGTTTGCTTCTATCGACTACGAGTGAGTCGCACCTCGCACGTCACTTCGGGTTGCGTTGCACCATGCTGCTGAGGCGGCGGGTGAGGCCGCGAGGCGTGACCCCAGCGATAGATGCGAGTCCCTTGTAGATCGCGCCGGGCACCGACAACGCTTTGCCCTTGGCAACATCGGCGAGCCCAGCGGCGGCAACCTCGTCGACCTTGAGCCACACGAAACCCGGAAAGCTTGTGGCGTACGCCTCGGTGCTGCTCACGCTCTGGAACTCGGTCTTGGTGAGGCCAGGACACAACGCAGTCACATGCACTCCGGTGCCGCGAACCTCTTCGTGCAGGCTCTCGGTAAGGCTGGTCACGTAGGCCTTGGTGGCGGCGTACACAGCCAGGCGTGGCGCCGCCTGAAAGCTGGCGACGCTACTGACGTTGAGCAAGAAGCCGCGCCCACGCGGCAGCATGGCCCGCAGCGCTGCGTTCGAGAGTCGGGTCAGCGCCTGCACGTTCAGACTGATCTCGTCGTGCAAGCGATCGGGCTCGATCTCGTGGAAGAGACCCGAGGTGCCAAAGCCTGCGTTGTTGACCACGAGATCAATGGGCGATGTCACGCTGAGGATGCGCTGTTCAACGGCCGCCAACCCTTCGGCAGAGTTGAGGTCGGCGCTGAGCACCTCGAACGATGGGTACCGCTTGGCGAGTTCTTCCAAACGGTCGGTGCGGCGCGCCACGACCACCGTAGGGATGCCGGCCTGCCCGAGCAGATGTGCCATTGCCTCGCCAATGCCGCTCGACGCGCCAGTGACCAGTGCTGATGTGAACGGGTATGTCTCCATTGCGTAACCCTAGAGGGTTCGAAACGGGAGTGGGCTAGTGGGCTCCGGCAGAAGTGCCGGTGACGCCGCCCGTTGCGTTGAGGCGTGCATGTGCACGTGACAACGATGCCGCAACTTCGGCGTCGTGCTCTCGCTTGAGATGCTCTTCGGCTGCCTCTTTGGCGCGAACGGCGCGTGGCCGATCGATCTGCTCGGCGAGCTCGGCAACGTCGGACAAGATGTTGACCTTGTTGTTGCTGACCTCGACGAAGCCACCGTGCACAGCAACATCGACGATGCTTCCATCGGCCATGTAGATGCGCGTGTGGCACTCGGTGAGTGCACCAAGGAATGGGGCATGACCCGGCAAGAAGGCGATCTCGCCACTTGCGAGCGTGCGCGTGATGACCTGCGTTGACTCACCCGTGAAGAGGATCTTCTCGGGTGAGACCACGCTGACGGTCATCGATGCGGTACTCATGATCAGGCTGCGCCTTCCTGCAAGGCCTTGGCCTTAGCAAGCACTTGCTCAACGCCGCCGACGTTCAAGAACGCCTGCTCAGGAACCGAGTCGAGTTCGCCGTTAACGATTGCTTCGAAGCTCTCGACGGTTTCGTTGACTGGCACGGTCTCGCCGCTGACGCCCGTGAAGACCTCGGCCACATAGAACGGCTGGCTCAAGAAGCGCTGCACCTTACGTGCACGTGACACGGTGAGGCGGTCTTCTTCGGACAGTTCGTCGAGACCGAGAATGGCGATGATGTCCTGAAGTTCCTTGTAGCGCTGGAGGATTTCCTGCACGCGACGAGCAACACGGTAGTGACGCTCGCCCACGACCTCGGGAGACAAGATGGTCGAGGTCGATGCCAACGGGTCGACGGCTGGGTAAATACCCAACGAGGCGATCTGACGGCTGAGCTCGGTGGTTGCATCGAGGAAGGTGAACGTGGTGAACGGAGCCGGGTCGGTGTAGTCGTCGGCGGGCACGTACACGGCCTGCAGCGACGTAATCGAACGACCACGGGTCGAGGTAATGCGCTCCTGCAGCTGGCCCATTTCGTCGGCGAGCGTGGGCTGGTAGCCCACGGCCGATGGCATACGGCCGAGCAAGGTGGACACTTCGGATCCGGCCTGCACGAAGCGGAAGATGTTGTCGACGAACAACAACACGTCTTGGTTCTGAACGTCGCGGAAGTACTCGGCCATGGTGAGGGCTGAGAGCGCGACGCGAAGCCGGACTCCAGGTGGCTCGTCCATCTGGCCGAATACGAGAGCGGCCTTTTCGAACACGCCCGACTCTTCCATTTCGAGCATCAAGTCGGTGCCCTCACGGGTGCGCTCGCCGACACCGGCGAACACCGACACACCGCCGTGGTTCTGAGCCACGCGACGGATCATCTCGGTAATGAGAACGGTTTTGCCGACGCCGGCACCACCGAAGAGACCGATCTTTCCACCGGCCACGTATGGGGTGAGCAGGTCGATGACCTTGATGCCTGTTTCGAACAAGCGCTTCGATGGCTCGAGTGCATCGAAGTCTGGGGCTGGACGGTGGATGTCCCAGCGCTCGACATCGGCGAAATCTGCATTGTCGCCGTCGAGCACCTCGCCCCACACGTTCCAGACGTGGCCCAAGGTGCGGTTACCGACGGGCACGTTGATGCCACGGCCGGTGTTGCGCACTGGAGTGCCACGGGTAAGACCGTCGGTTGGCTTGAGGCAAACGGCGCGAACTCGACCGTTGCCAAGTTGCTGAGCAACTTCGGCGAGCACGGTAACGGGCTTGCCGTCGACGTTGACGGTGAACTCGACGGCATGGTTCAACTCGGGCAGCGAGCCTCGAGGGAACTCAACGTCGATCACCGGGCCGGCAATGCCGACAACGCGACCGTCTTTGCGATCTGTTTCAGTCATAGTCATGGCTGTTGGTTCCTTGTGCTTTCTTGGCTCGTCTGCTCAGAGGTCGTTCGCGTTGTTTGTGCCTGCGGAGGACACAAGTGCGTTCGCTGATTGGGTAATTTCGCTGTCGTCGAGATCGACGTAGCGGACATTGGTGGCCTTGCCAGTGCCGAGTGCCTCGGCGCCGCTGACAATTTCCATGATCTCGGTGGTGATCGAGTCCTGGCGGGCACGGTTCATGATTCGAGCGAGGCTCTTGATGAGTTCCTCGGCGTTGTCGGTGGCGCTCTTCATTGCCCGCTGACGGAACGCATGCTCGCTGGCAGCTGCGTTGAGCAACGCTGCGTAGATGCGGGCTTCGACGTAGCGAGGGAGCAGCGTCTCGAGAATGGTCTCGGGATCTGGCTCGAACTCGTAGTCGCCGCCGCCGCCCGCAGGCTTGGCGTCGCCACCTTCGACTGTTTCGGTTTCGAGTGGCACCAATGGTCGCAACACAACCTCTTGGCTACCCGCCGAGATAAAGCGGGTATACACCAGCAGCACCCGGTCGACTTCGCCGCTCTCGAACAAGCCCACGACATGTTTGCCAATCTCGCGAGCTTGGTCGTAGGTGGGGTTCTCGCTGAAGCCAGCGAAGTTGGCGTTGCGGTTGTAGCCGCGGAAGCGGAAATAGTTGTCGGCCTTGCGACCCACGGTGACGAGCTCGTAGCCGAGGCCACCGAGCACATCGACTTTGATTTCGCCTTCGGCTGCACGCTGCACGCCGGTGTTGTAACCACCACATAGACCGCGGTCGGCGCTGATGATCACGTAACAGGTCTTTTTGACCTCGCCACGACCAACGAGCAACGGAGCACCACGGCCAGCACCTGCTGCAGCGAGGTCTTTGACAACCTCGGTGATCTGATCGCTATATGGAACTGCGGCCTGCACGCGCATTTGTGCTTTCACAATGCGCGACGCTGCGATGAGTTCCATGGCGCGCGTAATTTTCTTCGTTGCCTGGACGCTACGAATGCGTCCGCGAAGAATGCGCTCCTGACCGCCGGCCATCTAGATCACTCCGTTGCCAGGGTCTTGTCGCTGTGCGCTTCGCCCACTTCACCGGCATCGGTGGCTGTGGGGTCGGCTGCGCGAGCAGCGGCGGCGTCGGCATCGGCAGCGAGGAACTGTGCCTTGAATGCAGCAACCAGATCGCCAAGTTCGGCTGGAACATCGGCCTTGGGGTTGGCGCGCATTCCGGCGAGCACACCGGCGTTGCGGGTACGCATGAAGTCGAGCAAGCCCGCCTCGAAGCGACGCACGTCGGACACTGGCAGGTTGTCGAGGTAGCCCTTGGTACCGGCGAACACCACGACCACTTGCTCTTCGACAGGCATTGGGCTGTTGAGCGGCTGCTTAAGCAACTCAACGAGGCGGTAGCCGCGCTCGAGCTGGGCCTTGGAGATTGCGTCGAGCTCTGAACCAAACGTTGCGAAGGCTTCGAGCTCACGGAACTGAGCAAGGTCGAGCTTGAGTGTGCCGCTGACGGTCTTCATCGACTTGATCTGCGCAGCGCCACCCACTCGGCTGACCGAGATGCCCACGTCGACGGCTGGACGCACGCCTGACTTGAACAGGTTGTCCTGCAAGTAGACCTGACCATCGGTGATCGAAATCACGTTGGTTGGAATGTAGGCCGACACGTCGCCTGCTTTGGTCTCGATCACCGGCAAGGCGGTGAGCGAGCCTGCGCCGCGCTCGTCGCTCAACTTGGCGGCGCGCTCGAGCAAACGGCTGTGGAGGTAGAACACGTCGCCGGGGTAGGCCTCGCGGCCTGGTGGGCGGCGCAGCAAGAGCGACACCTGACGGTATGCCTCGGCCTGCTTGGAGAGGTCGTCGTACACGATGAGCGCGTGCTCACCGTTTTCCATCCAGTGCTGACCCATCGCGCAACCGCCGTAGGGGGCGAGGTACTTGAAGGGGGCTGGCTCGCTGGCAGGTGCTGCCACGACAACGGTGTATTCCATGGCGCCGTACTGACGAAGCGTCTCGACGGTCTGGGCAATGGTGGAGCCCTTCTGGCCGATGGCGACGTAGATGCACTTCACGCCGAGGCCACGCTGGTTGATGATGGCGTCGATGGCAACAGTGGTCTTGCCGGTCTTGCGGTCACCGATGATGAGCTGACGCTGGCCACGGCCGATTGGGGTCATCGCGTCGATCGACTTGATACCGGTCTGCAGTGGCTCGTGCACGGGCTTGCGACCCATGATGCCAGGCGCCTGAATCTCGACTCGGCGCTGAATGCTGCCGACGATGTCGCCCTTGCCGTCGATGGGCACACCCAATGCGTTGACCACGCGGCCAAGCATTGCGTCGCCTACCGGCACCGACAAGATGCGGCCGGTTGCCTTCACAGGCTGACCCTCTTCGATTGCGTCGGCGTTGCCGAGAACAACGGCGCCGATCGAGTGCTCGTCGA
>CANNMD010000162.1 GCA_947505655.1 Acidimicrobiaceae bacterium
ATGAAGCTGGCGAACAAGGCCACGGCGGCGATAACCGCTGAGCCGATGGCGAAGCCCTTGGTGACGGCCTTTGTGGTGTTACCCACGGCGTCGAGGCTGACCATGATGCGCTCGGCTTCGCCGTGGAACTCGCCCGACATTTCGGCGATGCCGGCAGCGTTGTCGCTGACGGGACCGAAGGTGTCCTCGGCCACGATGATGCCGGTGGTTGCCAACATGCCCATGCCGCACAAGGCGACGAGGTAGAACGAGAACTGCAGGTTGCCGTCGCCCAGCACCAGCGCTGCGCCCAAGGCGATTGCGATGGCGATGATGGCGTAGACCGAGCTCTCCATGCCGCTGGCGGTACCGGCGAGCACAACCGTGGCTGGGCCCGTCTCGGCGCTTTCGGCGATTTCCTTCACCGGAGTGAAGTGCGTTGCGGTGTAGTACTCGGTGAGGCGGCTGATGAGCTGAGCAAGCACAAGGCCAATGGCCACGGCACCGAAGCATTTCCAGCCAGCGTTGCTCTTGTCGTTGCCGACGTAAGCCAGCGCCACGATGAGCGTGCCGATGAGGGTGAGCGTGCCGGCCACCAAGAAGCCACGGTTGATTGGCTTGAGGGCGTTGGTCTCGCCCTCTTTGGCCTTCACGAAGAAGATGCCGATGATCGACGCAACCACGCCAATGGCGCGAGCGGCGAGAGGGAAGATCAAGCCGAGGGCCGGGTTGGCGTCAATCGACTTGAAGGCTGCAACACCCAAGATGATCGAGGCAACGAGGGTGACCTCGTAGCTCTCGAACAAGTCGGCGGCCATACCGGCGCAGTCGCCCACGTTGTCGCCCACGTTGTCGGCAATGGTTGCCGGGTTGCGTGGGTCGTCTTCGGGGATACCGGCTTCGACCTTGCCGACCAAGTCGGCGCCAACGTCGGCAGCCTTGGTGAAGATGCCACCACCAACGCGCAGGAACAGGGCGAGCAGCGAGCCGCCAAAGCCGAAGCCGATCAGGATGACCGAGGCGCTGTTCTGGAAGATCATGATGATGCCGGTTGCACCAAGCAGGCCGAGGCCCACGGTGAACATGCCGGCGACGCCACCAGTGCGGAAGGCGACGTCGAGTGCCTTCGGCATGCTGTTGGTGAGGGCAGCGGCGGCGGTGCGCACGTTGCCTCGGGTGGCGAGGGTCATACCGATGTAACCGGTAAAGCCCGATGCGAAACATCCGAGGATGAACGCCACTGTGCGCCACAGGCCAGTTTGCGCAAATCCGAGCGCCTCAGTGCCGTCGGCTTTGATGATGGCCTTTGAGGTCACGAACACGATGACTGCCAGTGGCACCAAGATTACGCCAATGGTCTTGAACTGACGCCTGAGATAGGCAGCGGCGCCTTCTTGAATTGCTTTGGCAATCTCTTGCATCTTGGGTGAGCCTGCATCTGCGGCCATGACGCTCTTCGCAAGGAAGAGCCCAACGGCGAGAGCGATGAGTGCTGCGCCGACGGAAAGCAGCAGTACTGCCCATTCGCCGCCCTTGAGTGCAAATTCCTGATAGCCGCCTTCGGCGAGGATTCCTGACACGGGTGAACCTTTGTCCTGAGTGTGGGCGCGCACCAGATTGCACGAGCCATTGATGGGAACGGCAAGAGTGTAGGGAATAAACCGCGTGAGTGACGAAACGATCGCGCGAAACACAAACCAGTCTGCGATTTACCATCCACCGTGCCCCGAGGGCTACGGTCGTGATTGCTCCATTTCGAGCAGCGGACAACCGATCCACGAAAGGCCGTCCCCATCTGATGGCACAGACAACAAACACGACGCGAGGCCCGGTCACGGGCACCGCTCATCGGGCCAAGAAGCGCAAGCCGTTCTTGCTCGACATGTACTCCACTGCCGTTGGCAAGAAGTACGTCATGGCGATCACCGGTGTACTTCTCATCGGCTTTGTGATTACCCACATGATCGGCAACTTGAAGATGTACCTCGGCAAAGAGGACTTCAACCACTACGCCGAGTTCCTCCGCGATCTCCTCGTGCCTATCTTGCCGCGCACCGTCTTTTTGTGGATCTTCCGCGGAATGCTGCTTGGCGCTGTGGTGCTGCATGTGCACGCCGCCTACGGCCTCACCTTGCTCAACCGTGGCGCACGTTCGGTGAAGTACCAGTCGCCTCGCGACTACCAAGTGGCCACGTTCGCCAGTCGCACCATGCGCTGGACCGGCATCATCGTGTTCCTCTTCTTGTTCTGGCATCTCGCCGACCTCACCTGGGGCACGGCCAACGCGCTTGGCACCACCACAGCCGATGGGGTCTTCGTTCGTGGCGACGCCTACGGCAACGTGGTTCGCAGCTTCGAACGCCCACCGGTGGCCCTGCTGTACATCGTTGCCAACATCGCCCTCGGAACCCACCTATTCCATGGTGTCTGGAGCCTGTTCCAGAGCATCGGTTGGAGCAACCCTCGCTTCAACAAGTGGCGCCGTTGGCTTGCCACGGCCATTGCCACCATCGTTGTCGTCGGCAACGTGTCGTTTCCCATCGCCGTGCTCGCCGGCATCGTCGGTCAGTGAGGACCCATGACTACTGCAACTGACCCCCGTCTGAACGCCAAGATTCCAGAAGGCGCCATCGCCGACAAATGGAATAACTACAAAGAAGACATGAAGTTGGTGAACCCCAACAACAAGCGCAAGTTCAAGGTCATCGTTATCGGCACCGGACTTGCGGGCGCGTCGGCTGCGGCCACGCTCGCCGAGTTGGGTTACCAGGTCGATGCCTTCACGTTCCACGACTCGCCTCGTCGTGCCCACTCGATTGCTGCGCAGGGCGGCATCAACGCAGCGAAGAACTACCGCGGCGATGGCGACAGCGTGCACCGCTTGTTCTACGACACCATCAAGGGCGGCGACTTCCGCGCTCGCGAAGGCAACGTGCATCGCCTCGCCGAAGTCAGCGTCGACATCATCGACCAGATGGTGGCGCAAGGTGTGCCGTTCGCCCGCGAATACGGTGGCTTGCTCGACAACCGCAGCTTCGGTGGCTCGCAGGTCAGCCGCACGTTCTATGCGCGTGGTCAGACCGGCCAGCAGTTGCTGCTCGGTGCCTATCAGCAACTCGCTCGCCAAGTCGGCCTCGGCGGAGTCAACCTCTACAACCGCACCGAGCTTGTCGACACCGTGGTTGTCGATGGTCGTTGCGCAGGCATCGTCGTTCGCGACCTGCTCACCGGCGAACTGCAGTCGCATGCTGCTCATGCAGTGGTGTTGGCCACTGGCGGATACGGCAACGTGTTCTTCCTCAGCACCAACGCAATGCAGTGCAACGTGACTGCTGCATGGCGTGCTCACCGCAAGGGGGCGATGTTCGCCAACCCGTGCTACACCCAGATTCACCCAACCTGTATTCCGCAGAGCGACCCAACGCAGTCGAAGCTCACCTTGATGAGCGAGTCGCTTCGTAACGACGGTCGTGTGTGGGTGCCGCTGAACCCAGGCGACGCACGCCCGGCAGCGCAGATTCCCGAGAACGAGCGCGACTACGTACTCGAGCGCCTCTACCCGAGCTACGGCAACTTGGCGCCTCGCGACATCGCATCACGCGCCGCCAAGCGTGCCGTCGATTCGGGCCGCGGTGTTGGCCCATTGAAGAACGGCGTCAACCTCGACTTCGCAGCCGCCATCGAGCGCCTCGGCAAAGATGTCGTGCAAGAGCGTTACGGCAACTTGTTCGAGATGTACGAGCGCATCTCCGGCGAGAATCCATACGACACGCCAATGCGTATCTACCCGGCCACCCACTACACGATGGGCGGCCTGTGGGTCGACTACGAACTGCAGACCACGGTGCCTGGCCTCTATGCCGCTGGCGAGGCCAACTTCAGCGATCACGGCGCAAACCGCCTCGGTGCTTCGGCGCTGATGCAGGGTCTCGCCGATGGTTACTTCGTGTTGCCGTACACCATCGGTAACGAGCTTGCTCCGTTGCTCAACAAGCCGATCCCGGGCACCGATCATCCAGCGTTCAAACTGGCCGAGCAAGAGGCCCGCGACCGTTACAGCCGCTACCTCGGCACCAACGGCAAGCGTTCACCCGATTGGTTCCACCGTGAGTTGGGCAAGATCATCTGGGACAACTGTGGCATGGAGCGCACCGAGGCTGGTCTCAAGCAGGCCCTCGCCGATCTGCCACCGCTGTACGAAGAGTTCCAGAACGATCTGCGCGTTACCGGCGACGGCGAAAGCACCAACCAGACCCTCGAGAAGGCCGGTCGTGTCGACGACTTCTTCCAGCTCGGAATGCTCATGTGCCGAGATGCGCTCGAGCGCAACGAAAGCTGCGGCGGTCACTTCCGTTCCGAGTACCAAGACGAAGAAGGCGAAGCCAAGCGCGACGACGAAAACTTCGCCCATGTGGCTGCATGGGAATGGAACGGCGACCCAATGGCGGCGATCCGCAATGTTGAGCCACTCGAATTTGAAACTGTCCACCTCGCGACTCGGAGCTACAAGTGACTGCATCACACGGTGAGCATCTCACCAACCTCACCCTTTCGGTTTGGCGCCAAAAGGGCCCCGACGCCGCCGGAGCATTTGAGAGCTACCGCATCGACTCGATCAGCGACGAAGCCTCCTTCCTCGAGATGCTCGACGTGCTCAACGAGAAGTTGATCGATGAAGGCCGCGATGCGGTCACCTTCGACCACGATTGCCGAGAGGGCATTTGCGGCAGCTGTTCGTTGATGATCGATGGCCAGGCCCATGGTCCCCAGCGCGGCACCGCCACGTGTCAGCTGCACATGCGCAAGTTCAAGAGCGGTGCAAACATCGTCATCGAGCCATGGCGCGCCACTTCGTTCCCCATCATCAAAGACCTGATGGTCGATCGCAGCGCATTCGACCGCATCATCGAATCGGGTGGTTACATCACCTCTCAGACCGGTGGTGCTCCCGATGCGAACCTCATCCCTGTGCCAAAGCCTGTGGCCGATGCCGCAATGGACGCCGCCGAGTGCATCGGTTGCGGCGCTTGCGTCGCAGCGTGCCCTAACGGCGCTGCCAACTTGTTCACGGCTGCCAAGGTTGCTCACCTCAACCTGTTGCCGCAGGGTCAGGCCGAGCGTCACGCCCGCGCCGAGTCGATGGTCGAGACGATGGACGAATACTTCGGCTCATGCACCAACCACGGCGAGTGCGAGGCAGCGTGCCCCAAGGAAATCTCCATCGACGTCATCGCGTTGATGAACAAGGATTACCGCAAGGCCAAGTTCGCGAACCGCAAGGAAATCGCTCGCTCGTAAGCAGTCGGCGCGGCCATTCGTGGCCGCGCTGCGTTACGCAATCAGTGTTTCGTCTCGGTTTGTAGCGGCGGCAACGCTGCCAGCATCGAGCGTGAGGTCAAGCACCAATTGCCCGGCCGCGTCGGGCACCACAAATTGCAGCGTGGCAATGCGCGTGCAATCGTCGGCTTCGCTGGTGCCCACGAAGGTCCATTTGTGCTCGCCGTTGGCCCATTGCAGATGGGCGTGCAACACGGCGTCTACCAGTGGCTCGTGTAGGTCGTTCACTACGTGCACATCGAGCGCGATTGCATCTCCTGGTGCCACGGTGGCGGGCAGACGATCGGCCACGATGATCACCGGTCGACACGCGTCGACAACCACCTGAAACGCCAGCTTTGGTGCTCGCGTGTGGTCGAGGATGCTCCACGAAATCATCGGGCTTGAGTCGTTGAGCATGAACAAACAGAAACCGCCGTTGGGTCGGTACTTCAGCCGGCGCATGGTTTCGATGTGATAGCGCAACAGCGTTGCCTGGTAGCGCTGGGTTGCCCCGCTCCACTCTTCGAACGTGGCGTAATCGACAGCGCGCACATATCGCTCCATCATCGTGCGCTGCAATCCGTAGGTGTTC
>CANNMD010000163.1 GCA_947505655.1 Acidimicrobiaceae bacterium
AAATGGTGGAGCATGCACATGAACTTGCGACAGGGGAGACGCCGCGTGCCATGCGTCGGGATCGTCGGCTGGGCTGCGCTTCATCACCACTTTGGTCAGCATCGGTTCGAGCCGGCCCTTATGCAGACCCGACCGATCGAGAAAGTCGAACACGCCATAGACCGGCACGCACGCGTCGACATGGGTGTCTACCGATTCGAACCCCGGTTGGAACGCAGGGTTGTTGGCGGTGAGACCAACGAGTGCTGCAAGGTGACCTCCGGCTGAGCCTCCGGTAACGGCGAGGAACGTTGGGTCGCCGCCGAATTCGTGGGCGTGTTCGCGGGTCCACGCGAGAGCCCGCTTGGCGTCGATGAGGTGATCGGGAAACGTGGCCTTGGGGCTGAGCCGATAGTTGATGGCAACGCACACCCATCCCTGCCGAGCGAGATGACGCATGAGCGGTTGACCCTGTTGGCGCTTGTCGCCAATGACCCAGGCGCCGCCATGAATCTGCAGCAACACGGGGCAACCAGCGCGGGCGTCGGCCGGCGCGAAGACATCGAGTCGGTGGCGCTTGTGGTCGCCGTATGCGATGTCGCGAGTGATGCGGATGCCGCGGGCGCTGGGTACGAACGGCTGCAGTAATGAGCGCAGCGGCACTGGCTCTGCAGCCACTGATGGTTCGCTGTCGCCGATCAGGCTTCGCAGCGCAGCATCGAGCGGTGCTGCCGCGTAGCGGTGCCGATGAAGCAACAGCGCGAGGCCGAGCCATGACAGCACCATCAGCCCAACACCAACTTGGCCGATGGTTGTGTGAGCGGCTCCAAACGAGACGAGCACGGCAGTGGTGATGACCTGTGCGATGAGATGCAGCATCGCAAGATCGCCAGCGATCCACGCGATGAAGAACGTGATCGGTATCGCGAAATACGGGTGGCGTGGGCTCACGATGCCGAGCAACGTGGCCGCTAGCGCGAGAGCGCCACAGATGAACAGAACTAATGACAAAAGACCCTGCCCCTGAATCGGTGGTCGGCGTAGCTTGCAACAAAGAAGGTCGCCGAGAGCGACGTGATGAGTCGGGACGATGTCGCATGCAACGAATGTCGAGTCAAGACGCAGCCTTTCTGTACGGCGAAACCGAAGCATGGCACATGCACGTGGCGTCGCTGGCAATCGTCGATCCGGCAACCAGCGGAGGTCGGTTCAGCCGCGAGCGGGTTCGTGAGCTCACCCTCGAACGCTTGCCGCATATGCCTCAGTTCCGTTGGCAACTCGTTGATGTGCCGTTCGGCGTCGACCTGCCTGGGTGGATTGAGGGCCCGCCGATTGACCCCGACTATCACATCAGAATGGTCGACCTGCCCGCACCCGGTGATGACGAAACACTGTCGAATTTCGTCGGTGAACTGGTGGCCACAAAGCTCGATCGATCGCGGCCGTTGTGGGAGATCTATCTCATCAACGGCCTCGAAGGTGGGCGAGTGGCTGTGCTCACCAAAGTGCATCACGCGCTCATCGATGGCATCTCTGGCGCGGGTCTCAGCGAGGTGCTGATGGACATCACCCAAGAGCCGCGTGAAGCTCCAACTGATGGTCGGCTCATGCTCGATAACGTTCGGCCATCGCCCGCCGAGTTGTTCGGAACGGGCCTCATCCGAACAGCGGTAGAGACGCCACTACGGTTTGCTCGCTTCGGTGTGCAGGCGGTGATGCAAGGCGTGGCCACGGTGCGCAATCTGCTGTCGATATCGCCCGCGGCCATTCCATACACCGCGCCGAGAACGCACCTCACCGGAGAGTTCACAGCGCGACGAAAGCTGGGCAGAGTCACGCTCGACATGAACCGATTGGCCGCAGTGCGAGCGGCGTTTGGCGTCACGATGAACGACTTGGTACTTGCGCTGAGCGCCGGAGCGTTGCGCAGCTATCTCGCCGAGACCGACGACCTGCCCGAGCACCCACTCATTGTGCAGTGCCCAGTGTCGTTGCGGAAGGCCGACGACAAAGACAGTGTTGGCAGCAAAGTGGGTTCGATGTTTGTGCAACTTGCCACCGATGTCGACGACCCGATTGATCGCCTTGAGGCCATTGCTGCGAGTGCGACAACGGGCAAGAAGTTGCAGCGCGAGTTTGGTGAGCATCATCTCATTGGCGTTACGGAGACGGCGCCGCCAGGAATGATTGGGTTGCTCGCTCGGGTGTATACAGCGATGCACCTCGACCGTGTTCCGGCGCCCGTGAACCTTGTGATCTCGAACGTGCCCGGGCCTCGGCTGCCGCTGTATGTGGCTGGTGCTGAGGTTGAGCAGATGCTTCCGATGGGCCCGTTACTGCTGGGCATGGGACTGAACATCACGGCGTTCAGCCACAACTGTCAGATGGATGTGAGCGTGTTCTCGTGTCCCGATCTGGTGGCCGACCCACAGCGCATTGCTGATGGTCTGCTCGAAGCGCTGATCGAGCTTGAGGGGTCGCTGGCCATCGCCTGAGATCGCAGTGCGGTCTCGCTAGTCGACGCTGTGGGCCGGGTTGGGCCAGTGACCCAACGCCTTGGCTTCGATTCGGCGTTGTACGTCGAGGCAACTCTCAGTCACCTTGCGGCCGAAGTCGGGGTTCATACAAGCCACGTGTCCGTCGGCCATCAGGTTGATGTGCGAATACGGAATGGTGGCCGCCATGCGGAACTGCGCCGTTGGCTCAATCGCCGAATCTTGGGTGGTGACCAACACCGACGTGGGCACATCTACTTGATGCAACCAGTCACGCGAGCTGTAGGTGGCAAGCGATTGGCCGGCCTCGAGCAGCATGCGCAGATTGTGTTTACTCATCTCGCGCCGCGCCCAGTCGACCAGCACCGGATCGCGCTCGCTTGGTCGCAGATTCAGTAACCGTCGGGCCAACGCGGCCGGCACAAAACTGGCCAACGAACCGAGCCGCGTAGTGCCCGCCAAAATCTGAGCCAACGCTGCGAACGCGTAACGCTCGCGGTTGCCGGCAACGAACTCGGCGCCGGTGGCGCACAGCACCAATCCGCTTACCGATTCGCGGTGGTCGCGCCACATCAACTGCGCCACTGGTCCACCGAGCGAGTAACCAACCACAATCGCTGGACCCGCATCGAGGCGACGCAAGGTTTCGGCCACGTCGGTGGCGCAGTCGGCCAAGCGGAAACGACGGTGCGAGCGAATGCCGCGCCCGTGGCCACGCAGGTCGGGTGCGATCACTCTGAAGTGTTCACCGAGCGGTTCGAACGCCTGGAACCAATTGAGCGCTGCGGTGGCCGACCATCCGTGTAAGAGCACCACGGTTGGAGCGCCAGGCGGACCTTTGATGGTTCGCGCAAACGTGGTGCCGCGCTTGTGCAACACGATTCGTGTGCCATGGGGAATGTGCGACGCGGGATCCGATGCTGAGGCGCGCCGTTTGGGCGACGGGGCCTCAGTCGCCGAAGTTGCGGTCATACATGCACCCCCTCGACGATCACCATACGCCCACAAATGCCAACGCGAGAAGGGCCATATGGCCCTTCTCGCGTTGAGGGGAGAAGTCGGTTACCTGTGAGGGCGCTGAACTACTTCGAGGGCCAGATGACCTTGCCGGCGCTGTCGTAGATCGAGGTGAGCACCGAGGTATTGAAGCGCTTCGAGATGTCGGGGGCGGTGCCGCCAAACAAGCCGATCGCTGCGTACGCATCAACTTCGTTTTGCAGACCGGCGGCATCGGCGAGACCCACAGGGCTACCCGCAGGCGTTGAATCGGTGACCAACTTGGCTTCGGAGGCCCACTTGAAGTTTTCGCCTTCTGGGGACAAGAAGTTGGGGTTGCCGTTGCTGTCGATGAGAGCAAGTGCGATCTTCGCGGCTGCTGCAGGGTCGGCGATTGCGTCGGCGAGGCCGAGCATCGTGGCTCGCATGAAGTCCTCGACAGCAGTTGGGTGGTCCTTCATGAATGTGCCGTTGGTGTAGAGGACGCCGAAGCTGCCCGGGATGCCGTCGGCTGCAGGATCGAACAACGTGTACTTGATGCCAGCGCGCTCGAGCTTGCCTGCTTCGTTGCTCTTGTAGCCGGGGAAACCAACGATGTTTGGCAGCGCCATGTGTACGAGTGGGTCGAAGCCCTCGACTGGCACGGTTTGATAATCGGTGCCTTCGATAAGGCCGGCCTTGGCGAGCATTGCCTGCACGCTGGGTGTGATCTTGCCCTTCACGCCGATAGTCGAGCCCTTGAGGTCGCTCAGCTGAGTGGCTTCGCCATCTTTCACGAAGAGCGCATCGATGCCGGTGTGGCCTTCAACGGCGAGAGCGACAACATCGGCATCGGCGTTGTCGGTGGCGAACGAAACGACTTCGCTAAACGAACCGCCGCTGCTGAACTGGGCTTCGTTGCCGGCAATGAGCGGGTAGTTGGCCGTAGAGAAGCTTGCCTTGAGCTCGACATCGAGGCACAAAGCGTCGAAGTAGCCCTTGTCTTTGGCCACGATGACATCGACGATGCTGGCCGAGGCCGAGAAGTCGAAGCTCGACAGGTAGGTGATCTTGCCGGCTGCTTTGTTGGCCTCGCAGCGCGCTGCGGGGAACGGAGCGTCGGCGGTGACCGTATTGCTGTCGGCTGTGGTGCTGTCGGCTGTGGTGCTGTCGGTTTGCGTGGTCGCCACGGTCGTGCCGTCGGTGGCGGCAGGAGTGTCGTTCGAGTCGCTACCGCACGAAACGGCTATGACGGACAGGGCAACGGTGATGGCTGCAATGCGCTTGAGGTTCATGGAAGGTAACCCTAACAGTGGGAAGTAATGGATCGCATTACTTTGCGTTCGATGGAGGACTGTGACGCTGGTCACATCATTACGAGATCAGTCGCGCTCGGCCAACGTCTCGAATAACGCCAGCACGTTGGCGGCGCCGATGCCGACGCGGTGGCCAGTGCGCGAGATGAAACCAAGCTGCACGCCCAAGTCGGGGTCGCGCAGCGTGAAGAACTGTTCGTGGCCATTGGCGTCGACAACGACGTCGGTGAGTAGGGGTGCGTCGACTGCGGCGAGGGCGGCGCGGGCGTAACCGGCATTGAGCACATCGATAGCCAAGTGCTGAATACCGCTGCCGTGCTTGGCGAGATAGGCCTTCACCGCATCGCCTGCTTCGGGGCCAACGAGAACCATGGTGACGCCACCGGCGGCAACCACGCGCATGCCTACCGAGTGGCCTTCAAGTGGGTTCACCCTATGGAAACCGAGGCGTTCGGTGAACGTTGCTTCGGATGCATCGAGATCGTGCACCGCAATAACCACGTGGTCGATGCGAGTGGCCACGGTGTCGAGTGCCGAACGAGAGCTTTCGGGGGCGGCAGCCTTGTCGGGAGCGGCATCGGGGCGAGCGCCTGCAACCTCGATGCGATGGGTCTCGCCAAGCAACACGCGAAAGACCTGCTCGGCGAAATCGGGGTCGACGCCAATATCGATTGCCCACTGGCGGCGACTGGTGAGCACATCGCGAACGCGAGTTGGCTGGATGACCGGAGTGTCGGAGCCCTCTTTCACTTTGGCGACTTCGCGACAGATGTCGATTCGTGCAGCAAGCACTTGCACGAGCTGCCGATCGAGCGCATCGATCTCAGCGCGGAGTTCTGGGAGGCCTCTCATCGCATAGACCGTAGCGACTGGCTCAATGAATCAACGTGTTGCTCGACGTTGCGAAGCGTGCCAGCGCAACAGCACGCGCTCGAGCATGCTGATCGAGGCAAGCGCAATGGCACCCAATATGGCCGAGCAAAACACGGTGGACCACAGCGGTAGCGCGGCGTTTGCCGCCAGTGCTTTGCGGCCGGTGGCGCCAAGTCCACGGTTCGATAACGCGCCGCCCTCTGTGTAGTAAACGGCAGCGAGCGA
>CANNMD010000164.1 GCA_947505655.1 Acidimicrobiaceae bacterium
GAGCATCACCTCGTGCGTTTCTGCAGCGTTCACGAGGTGCGGAACGGATTCATCGAACGGTGGTGGGATTACGTTGACATCGGCCAATTGATGGCCGCAGCCCCCGCTTGGTGGCTCGAACACATCATGAAGGGCTATAAGTAACGCTCCGTCTAGAGGCACCTCCGACAGTTTCTGACACACTGTCAGATATGAGTGTTGTCGCCGATCCGCACGTCTCGGGAGCTACCCGATTCCCGCGCGATCTCACCCGTCGCATCGTGCAGCGCATGGCCGAGAACTCGCTCGACACGGCGCCTCACGCGATGGCTGAGCCCGCCTCAATCTTCACCGACCCGGTGCAGTTCGAACGTGAACGTGAGCTGTTCTTCCGGCACGGCGCGCACGTGGTTGGTTGGGAAGGCGAACTGGTTGGCCCCAACACGTTTGTCACCAAAGATGTAGCTGGTGTGCCGGTGCTCATCACTCGCGACGGCGATGGTCAGTTGCGTGCCTTCCTCAATGCATGCACGCATCGCGGCGCACAGGTGGCCACGGGTTGCGGCGAGGCTCGCCGGCTCACGTGTCCGTATCACGCGTGGTCGTTCGACATTGGTGGCGAACTCGTTGGTCAGCCAGAGGCGTGGGGTTTCGACGAGATCGATCGGGCCACGCTCAAACTGCAGCAGTTGCCCATCGCGAGCATTGCGGGCTTGCTGGTTGTGGGCCTGTCCGACGACGTCGATCCGGTTGGCGCCTATGCCGATATCGCTGAGCACCTCGAGGGCTATGGCTACGCAACCCACGAGGTTGTGGCAAGCCACTCGTGGACTCTGCAGGCCAACTGGAAGATCGCCTTCGACGTCAACCTCGAGGCGTATCACATTGCTTCGTTGCACCGAGAGACGCTGAACCCATTGGTCATGAACAACGCAGTGCACGACACGTTTGGTCGGCATGCGCGTTGGGCATTTCCTACCCGTGCCGCCGCCGTCATGGTCGACCTCCCCGAGGCCGAATGGCCAGAACCCGCTCTCGTTACTGTGGTGCACACGTTCTTTCCATCGTGTGTGTTGCTTGAGACGCCGGTGAGCTGTCAGATGTTTCGCATTTACCCGGGTCGACACGCGGGTGAGTGCACGGTCGAACTCACCGAGGCGAGCCTTCGCCCGGTGCAAAGCGACGAAGAGCGTGAGGCGCGCAAGCGCGGTGGCGACTTCGCCGCACTCATCGTGGGCACCGAGGATTTCCCGGTGGCCGAGCAATGCCAACGCGGGGCCGAGGCGGGTCTGAACCGTTTCGTGTTCGGCAAGATAGAACCAATGTTGCAGCACTGGCACGCCACCTGGCGATCAGCGCTCGAGAGCTAATTCACGGAGGAACACTCATGGTTATGTTGTCCTACAGCCGCGCGATTGCGGACAATGCGGCTCGTCAGCCCGATCGCATCGCGATCACCTGTGGCGACGAGTCGGTCACGTGGGCAGAGTTCGAGGCCCGCACCAATCGGTTGGCTCGCGCGTTCGCAGCCCTTGGTGTCACCGAAGGTTCGTTCGTCACCATTGGCCTACCGAACTCAATTGGGTTCTTCGAGGCATGCGTTGCCACGTGGAAACTTGGTGCCACACCTCAGCCAATTAGCTACCGCTTGCCCGACCGCGAGCGCCAAGCCATTGTCGAGCTGGCCGAGTCGTCGCTTGTGGTTGGTGCTGTGCCCGAGGCCCACCCCAATCGCCAGGTCGTACCCATCGGCTACGAGGCCGATCCATCGCTTGATGATTCGCAGCTCGAAGACATCATCGCCAAGCGTTGGAAGGCTCCAACATCGGGCGGCTCAACCGGTCGGCCAAAGCTCATCGTGGCCTCAGACCCGGGCGTCACCAACACCGAAGCGCCCGGCATGGGCCAGCGTCGCGATGGTGTGGCGTTCATCCCCGGACCGCTGTATCACAACGCCCCGTTTAGCTTTGCGGCAAGCGCCCTCATGCACGGCAACCACGTGGTGATCTTGGCCAAGTTTGAGGCCGAGGCAACACTCGCGGCCATCGACAAGCACGGTCCCGACTGGATGCTGTTGGTGCCAACGATGATGCAACGCATCACCCGCCTGCCCGACGAAGTGCGCGACCGCTACAACGTCGATTCGTTGCAGACCGTGTGGCATATGGCGTCGCCGTGCCCGCCATGGCTCAAAGAGGCGTGGTGCACATGGCTCGGTGGTGACAAGATCTTCGAGCTCTACGCCGGCACCGAGGCGCAGTCGGTCACCATCATTCGCGGCGACGAGTGGATGGCGCATCGCGGTTCGGTCGGCAAGGTTGTTGGTGGCGAGATGCGCATCCAAGACCCCGACACATATGCCGTGTTGCCAGCTGGCGAGATCGGTGAGGTGTTCATGCGCACCGGTAGCGATCGCAAGAGCTACGAATACATCGGTGCCGAGGCACGGGTGAGCCCCGATGGCTGGGAGAGCCTGGGCGACATGGGCTACATGGATGAAGACGGTTACCTGTATCTCGCCGACCGCCGCAGCGACATGATCTTGTCGGGTGGCGCAAACATCTATCCGGCCGAAATCGAGTCGGCCATCGACGAGCACCCCAGCGTGATTTCGTGTGCAGCGATTGGTTTGCCCGACGAAGATCTCGGCAACCGCATCCACGCAGTGGTTCAGGTCAGTGCACCCATTACGGCCGATGAGATGAGCAAGTTTCTTGCCGATCGTCTCGTGCGCTACAAGATTCCGCGCACCTACGACTTCGTCGACTTTGTGGTTCGCGACGACGCCGGCAAGGTGCGCCGCAGCGCCTTGCGCGACGAGCGCAGCTAGGGCCGTGACCGGGATCGTCGCGGGGGTCGCGTCCACCATTTGATCTGTTGGATCTGTTTTCATTGGTGGATGGCTGAACGTGTGCAGGTTCGAGACCTCACGCCGGCGACATGTCCACGACGCACAGCGCCTGCAGAACAAGACTCCCAGCGAACCCGCTCCAGAAAACGATTAACAATCTGATCAAGCGTGTGAAGCGGACAGCCTCCACCCCCTGCTAAGTTTGGGTTGGGCCGTGCTCTCTCTAGCGAGTACAGCAGTCGACTCCGCAACTGCGAAGAGGGGACATGCATTGGGCGCTGACGGACTGCAGGGAAAGCGTCAAGGGGTCAGCGGTGCCGTCAGCCGCCATGGCGTGATTGCCGTTTTATAGCAATGTCGTGCAGCCTTGACCCCAGTAGCCGTTCGGGGCCAAGGGCAAAAGTTGGCGCGTTGTTGGCGTTGGGTATCTTGTTGTCAACGTTTGCTCCAAGCTCGGCGTTTGCCGGGTCGGGCACACCGGTCGATCCGTGGCTGACACTAAACATCCACTATTTGTGGTCAAACAACAGCGGACCGTCCAACACCTTCCAGGACATCAAGGCGCAAAGTGAGCATGCAAGCTACGTCGAGTTCTGGGCCTACAACGCGACGCTGACTTCAGGGTCTCAGTACCTGGGAATGCAGACTCAGGGCACGTTAAAGGGCGCTCGGAATGGCGAAGTAGTGTCCAAGAGCGTGCACTTCTCGATGTTTGGGAATGGGCAGCCGATTTTCAACTTGGAGCCCACGTACTGTTCGGCCGGAGCCGACAGACTTCCCGGCCTCTCGTGTGCGAAGTCTTTCGGGTGGGGCGTCAACACCACCTACCGCTTTACGATCAACTACTACTACGGCATTACGACGCCCGACTGGTGTACGCCGGGGCTTCCTTCGTGCACGGTGGCCCAAGGGTTAGTCGCGGGAACTCAGATCGCCGCGTTCTCGTATTACTCGCTCGCCTATGGGACAACTCAAGGAGCGTCTTCGTTCTTGGAGATCCCGCTCGCTACGGGCGGAACGTGCGCCGCGCCAACTCCGTCAGGTGAGTTCATCGTTCCGTTCAAGACGATCGGAGGAAACCTCGTACCCGTAACAACCGTGACGGGCTTCGACCGCCCGACTGAATACCCGCAGACGTGTGCGCGAACCTACAACCAGTGGGTTGCCACCTACATGCACTATTGATAGAGGCAACGATGAAACGAATTGGGACTGCTTGGCTTGTAGCGTGCGCATTGTTTGGCACGGGGTGTGGATCACAGCCCTCCAGTGTTGACACCTTCGACTCTGGCGGGAAAAATCCGCCAATCAGTCTGTCTTCTCGCACCGACCCACCGGCTCTGACGTCCGGGTTCGTGCTGACTTCATCTGATTTCGTACCGGTTGCTGTCGCAACGAATCGCGGTTGGCCCGACGTTGCTGAGGGCATCGTGATCGAAGTGTTCCGCGACCCCGCCGGGGGAATCCTGACGATCGTGGATGAGCGAATCTCGAGTGACGCCAGCACTGAGGTTGTCGGCGCTACCGACCCGTCGTCCGAGCACAGTCAAGCAGTCGTTGTTACCAACACCCGGCAAGTAACGGTCACCTTGTCGGGAGTGCTACACGCCCGAGCGGTGCGTGACGACATTACTGACGCACTAGCGAAGGCATCGGGTGACTTGAATGTCGATGCCGTCGTGCGCGAAGTTGCAGCGCAATTCGATCTCCAAGATCGCAACTCGCCCGGCGGGGTCGGTGTTGGCTACTCGACCACGTACTCCGACGGCGCAATTGATATCACCCTGGTGGTGAACCCGGCGGCGAATTCAACCGAGGTTCAGGCAAATGATGTGCTGTCAGCGCGTACGTTCATCCAACGTCGAGGCAAGATGGAGTTCGTGGTTGAGCCTGCTGTCGCGGGCGATCCTCAGCAGATTCGGTGGATCGAGAATGGGTACGTGGTGAGTCTCATCGGTCCTCCCGACCTAGTGGAGGCTCTCCGGGATGATGTTCGTAGCATTTCGAAAGACCCAGTTGTGGCTATTCGTCAGTTGATCGAAACGAACTTGAGGTCGACCCCGCTCATCGACTCCGCCCGGATCCTTGGCAGAACAATCGAGCGCCACGTCGGTGGACGTGGCACCGCCGGAGCAGTGTGCGTTATCGACAGCGCCGGTGCCGTGGGATGTGCGCCGTACACGCTGGTCGGCAGTATCACTTCGTTGCTTGTTGGTTCCACGTGGACACTTGTCGCAATCGTGCCATCGGAGAAGCCGACCACCCACTTCGAAACGGCCCCTGCAATTCGATTCGATTCCGTGGTGCTCAACCGGTTTGATTGGTCGTTGGGTCTGCCCGATGGCGACGCCAAGTCGATCTCGGTGTCGTTCGGGACTGAGGGGATCGCCAACGACTTTGCCGCAACATTGAGTAGGCCCGATTGACCATCGGTGACTGTCTGAGAGATCAGTCCGTTCGTCTGAGTACGCCGCAGGCGTACTCGTCGGCGCACGCGACCATATCGTCCTTGAACTGAATCGGCCGGTCGGGCCGATTCAAGTTAGGCAATCGCACCGGCGCTGCGCAGGTTGGCCAACTCGGTTTCGCTGAGACCAAGTTCGGCCGCCAGCACGGCGTCGGTGTGCTCGCCCAACCACGGCACTCGAGTTTCGGGTCCGTCGGCCACGGCGCTCATCTTCACCGGGTTGCCAGGCGAGATCACTGGCTCAGCTACACCGTCGGTGCGTGGCATGGCCACGAGCATGTTGCGCGCCGCCACGTGTGGGTCGTCGATCACCTGTTGCGCGCTGAGGCACGGACCGGCCGCAATGCCAGCAGACGACAACGCTTGGCAGGCTTCGATGTTGGTCATGTTTGCCGCCCATTCGCCCACGCCAGCGCGAATGACATCAATGTGTTCGCGCCAGCCGGCACGAGTGGCGAAGCGTGCGTCGGTCACCCAATCGGCGTGGCCCACAAGGTTGGCGAGACGTTCGAACTCGTGCTCGCGGCCCA
>CANNMD010000165.1 GCA_947505655.1 Acidimicrobiaceae bacterium
GCGGCCACCGTGAGCACGTTGGCCGTGACGTCTTCGCCCACGCGACCATCGCCGCGTGTGGCTGCTTGCACCAACACGCCACGCTCATAACGCAGGCTGATTGCCAACCCGTCGATCTTGAGCTCGCACACGAACTGAACCGCTTCACCTTCGAGGCCACGCGCGATTCGCTCGCCCCATGCCTCGAGTTCGGCCACATTCATCGCGTTGTCGAGGCTGGTCATTGGCACGCGATGCGTGACCGGAGCAAACGTGGCCGAACTGGCGCTGCCCACCCGCCGCGAGGGTGAATCGTCGGTGACCGCTTCGGGATATAGCTGCTCGAGATCTAGTAACTCACGCATGAGTTCGTCGAACTCGGCATCGCTAATTGTGGGTTCATCAAGTTCGTAATAGCGATGCATGTGATGCACGAGTTGCGATCGCAAGTCGCTCAGACGAGCTTCGATATCAGCGGGTACGGGCACAGCTGAACCCTACAGAAGGGGTGTTACGCGCCAAACGCAAAACGCGTGGCCGATGCTTGGTCACGCACTCGCCGCGACAGTTCGGCGTTGATGAGCAAGACCCGCTCGGCCAGATCGGTGCTATGCGTGCCCAGACCGCACTCGGGGGTAATCAGGCTTTGCTGGCGCAGCAATGCCGGATCGCAACCGCGCTCGACAAGTTGGCACCACAACGCACACAATTGCTTCCATGGCCGTTCGGCAGAGTGCGGAACCGGGCCGCTGGTGGCAACGGCGCCCCATGCAATCCATCCGCCGCTTTCGAGGAAGCGCTGCAGATAGCCCGCACTCTCGACCATCGAGGTATGTGCCGGCAACGACAGCAGCCGCGGGCCTGCGGCGATGAGCGATGACAGGTCGGCTTCGGAGCAGCAATGCACACCGGCCACAGCAACCGACTCGATGACTGCGAGCGCTCCCGAGAGCAAGTCGACGGCAACGTCGGGGGCCAGCGCGAAGCCAGGCTCCATCACGGCGCCGAACTCGGGTTCATCGAGCACAACGATCTGGTCGCAATTTGGCAATGCCTCGGCAACAAGATCGAGCAGATGCTGCGTGTGAGCGCGCACGGCGCGCACGGCGACATCGAACGCTGTGCTCGCAGGAACGCCGGCTCGTTGCAGTGCCAACCCAAGAGTGATGGGACCAACGAATTGCCATTTCACCGGACCCACGAGATCGCCAGCGGCGGCGAGAAAGCCGCGAAACCCGGCGAAAGCATCGTGTTCGAGATCGGTGCGCACCGCAGCGAGCGGATCAATGCGGGCGAGATCGATAGCGAGCGAACCATATTGGCCAACCGTGACGCCATCGAGCCCGACCAATGCTTGAGCGATCATGCTTTCGGCCGGCGACCGCTTGGGCAAACTTGGGATGGTGACGATGTCGGTGGACGACATGCTGAGCGCCACGGCGGCGGCTACGGAGCGATGCGGCAAGCTGCCGACGGCCATCGACATGCCGCCTTGCACCCGACTCGACTCACGACCCGGGGCAGAGAGATGACGCCGATCGGTTTCAGTTGGCATCGCTTCTCCTTTCCGCGGGAAGTGTTTGTCCTAGGTGGGGGCATGACTTAGCAGTTATCGTTGCACAGCGGTGCGGCGTAACGCCGAACCCTTCCTGCCCAACATGTTCCTCAACGATGACGAGTCGAACCATCACTATGCAAACTCCGCTGTATGGACGAATCGCCTCTGTCTGTGGTAGCCCGTCGTGATGCGTAGAAACGTCACCGTCTTGTGGTTGGTTCGCGCAGTCTGGTTGCTGCAGCCCCTCGCATTTGTACCGTTGCTCACTCACGCCACCGAGCACCTCGCGCAGAGCGGGCGGATGCTCGTCGCTGTCGCTGCATGGGCCACGTGGGCCACTGTGTTGCTCGCTGCGTTTGTGCCCAGCACCGTCAGCCTCACTGCGGCGCGCATGATGGTGCCGCTGCAACTCATCGCCGTGGCGGTGTGCGCCACTGCTGGCGTCACTGCTGTCTTGCTCACCGCAGCCACCGGCGCCGCTGTCGTTGCGCTGCTGGTGTGGTCCAGCGGAGAAACCGGCGTGGCGTTTGCCCAAGGATCCGCGTACGGAGCCGAACAACGATTCCCGCTCAAGCCGCCGGTGCCGTTGCTCATCCCAATGCTCGTGTCGTGGTTGGTCACCGCCGCTGCAGCGCTGAGCGCCATCGTGTTGCTGGCGAACCGAATCTGGATCGTTGGCGCCGTGGTGCTCGGCATCGCGTTGACAGCATCACGATTCGTGGCTCCACGATTTCACCAGTTGGCGCGCAGGTGGTTAGTTGTCGTTCCCGTTGGTTTGGTCGTGCACGACCCGATGATGCTCACCGAGAACGCTCTGTTTCGTTCGGCCCAACTCGCAGCGGTACACCTTGCGCCCGCCGACACCGAAGCGGCCGATCTCACCGGCGGCACAGCGGGTGTCGTGGTCGAGATCGTGTTGCATCAGATGGACACCATCGTCAAGACCGGCACCCGCGACAACCCAACCGGAACTGCCTTGCATGTGCTGAGCATTCTCGTGAGTCCAACACGACCCGGACAAGCGTTGCAGGCGGCCGCAGCGCGGCGCATACCCGTGGGCTAAGCACGGCTACGCGCAGATGCCACCACCGAGAACGAATCGGTCAGTTGGGTCGTAGAGCACCATGCTCTGACCCGCCGAAATTCGTCGCTGCGGTTGTGTCCAGCGCACCTCGGCAGTGAGGCCATCGTCGCTGATCGAAACAGTGGCCGGCTGCGGTGTGCCGTGGGCGCTGCACTGCAGCAGCACGGTGTCGAACCCCGCAACGAACTCGGGCGAACGAACCCAGGTCATGTTGCGAACAGTATGTCCGGCCGTGAGTAGATCGGATTCGTCGCCGATAGTGACCACCGACTTCTCGATGTCGATGTCGACCACAAACCGCTTGGGTCCCCCACCGGCGAGACCGAGGCCTCGGCGTTGACCAAGCGTGACCATCTCCACGGCCGGCACCTCGCCAACGACGACGCCCGCTGTATCGACCACAGTGGCCGAGCGAAATGGAATGCGAGTGCCCAAAAACGTGGTGCGACCACCCGTGCTGGTGATGAAACACACGTCTTGACTATCGGGCTTGGTAGCAGTGCGCAGACCCAGCCGCGCAGCGTGGGCGCGCACCTCGGTCTTGGTCATGCCGCCAACAGGAAACACCGTGCGCGCCAGCTCGGCCTGATCGATCATGTGCACTACGTAGCTCTGGTCCTTGGCTCGATCGGCGCCGCGCTCGAGTTCGAGTTCGCCCAGCGATGAGTCGGAGGACGCTGTGACCCGAGCATGATGCCCCGTGGCAACTGCATCGAAACCAAGCAACGTGGCGCGCTCGCTGAGCCGAGCAAACTTCACGTGGCGGTTGCACTCGATGCACGGGTTCGGCGTGATGCCCACGGTGTGAGCCTGCACATAGGGAGCCACGACATGCTCGTTGAAGTCTTCGGTGAAGTTGAACACGAGATGGTCGATGCCGAGTTGCTGAGCTACGCGACGCGCATCGTCGACATCGGACACGCTGCAACAGCCGGTGTCGCTCTCACCGCCCCACAGACGCATCGTGACGCCGACGACCTCGTGGCCTTGCTCAACTAACAGCGCAGCAGCAACCGACGAGTCGACTCCACCACTCATCGCGATCATGACCTTCATTTCGTTGTCCCCCGAAGACGGCGCACTGCTGGCACCAACACGCTGATGACTCGATCGATGTCGGCCGATGTAGTGGTGTGGCCAAGGCTCAATCGCAACGCACCCAACGAGTAGCGGCGCTCTACGCCCATCGCCGCGAGTACGTGTGACGGCTCCATGGCGCCACTGGCGCACGCCGAAGCCGCCGACGCGCAGATGCTTTCTTCGTCGAGCAGATACAGCAGTGCTTCGCTCTCGATGCCGGCGATGCAGATGTGTGCCGACCCAGCCACCTTCGCGTCACGAGGCACCGTCTCGATGACATCGGGCAACTCGGCAAGCAATGTGTCGACGAGTCGGTCGCGCAACGCGCCGAGACGCTCGACTTCTGTTGAACGCTCGAGGTCGGTGAGACGCAACGCTTCGGCCATAGCAACGATGCCCGCCACGTTGTGCGTGCCGCTGCGGCGGTCGCGCTCTTGGCCACCGCCTTGCAACAGCGGCGCCAGCACGGTGCCTTGGCGAAGCGCCAACACGCCCACTCCCTTTGGCCCGCCGAACTTGTGCGCCGACAGCGCCAGCAGATCTACGTGCGGGAAGACCTCGCGGAGATCGAGCCACGATGGCGCCTGCACCGCATCGGTGTGCAGCAACGCACGTGGGGCGTGCTGACGCACAGCGGCCGAAACGTCGGCCATGGGGTTGATCGAGCCCACTTCGTTGTTCACAGTCATGACCGACACGATCGAGACCTGATCGTCGAGCGCCGCAATGAGTGCATCGAGATCGACGCGCCCCAATGAGTCTGCGCCGACCACGCGACCACCACCATGCTCGATGGCATGCAGCACAGCGTGGTGCTCGGTCGCGACGCACACGCCCAACCCACCATAGCGGCCCTGCGCTCCGACAATGGCAGCGTTGTCGGCCTCAGTGCCGCAGCCCGTAAACACAACCTCGCCAGGCTGACAACCGATGACATCGGCCACCACATCACGGGCTTCATCAACTGCCTGACGCACTGAGCGGGCGAAGCGATGTGAGCCACTTGGGTTTGCAAACCGCTCGGTGAGGAACGGCAGCATCGCCTCGACAGCCTCAGCACGCATCGGCGTGGTGGCGGCATGATCGAGATAGGTGAGCGTGGCGGCTTCGTTCACTGTGATGAGGGTACAGGTGCAGGTCGCCCCCTCCCCGTCCCCCTCACCCGGGCCCACTCCCCCTCACTCCGCCCCCACTCCCGGGTTTGTTGAAGACTTTTGGTTGGGGTTTGACCTGTTGTCTTCAACAAACCGGGAAATGACAGCGCGGGACGGTTGGGTGCGGGACGGTTGGGGTGAGCGGATAGCTTGCACGGACGCTGGCAATGGGTCTGATAGCGGGTCTGAGGAACGATGCAGGATTACGACAACACCAGCTATGGCGAGGCATTCGCCGACGTATACGACGATTGGTATAGCGACATCGGCGATGTCGATGCTGCAGTCGAGACATTGGCGCAACTTGCCCACGACGCCGGGTCACTACCCATTGTTGAGCTCGGCGTCGGCACCGGGCGACTTGCGATACCGCTCGCGCAACGGGTGCATCCCACGGTGGTCATCGGAATCGATTCGAGCGCCGCAATGCTCGACAAGCTCGCAGCCAAAAACTTTGAACACGCCCCTCGCATCGTGCTCGGCGACATGATCGACTCGTTGCCCGACGGCCCCCTCGGTGTGGTCTTCGTCGCGTTCAACACCTTTTTCAACCTTGGCTCCGAGCAACTGCAGCGCTCGTGCATGCACGCCGTCGCCCAACGTCTGAGCCCCAACGGCTGCCTCGTGATCGAAGCCCTTGTTCCCGAAGACCCACCGCGCACCGGCAACTCGGTCGACGTCAAGTCGCTCTCACGAGACCGGGTGGTGCTCAGCGTTGCCCGTTACGACGGCGACGAACAATCGGCCGAGGGACAGTTCGTCGAGTTCACCGAGACAGGCGGCGTGCGCCTGCGCCCATGGAGCATTCGCTACACATCGCCGTCGCAACTCGACGTCATGGCGGCCGCTGCCGGATTGAGTTGTCGCTACCGTTGGCAGACCTTCGACAAAGACCCATTCACGCCCGACAGCACCCGACACGTCAGCGTCTACGCACCCATCTGACA
>CANNMD010000166.1 GCA_947505655.1 Acidimicrobiaceae bacterium
CGCTCAACACCACGACATCGGAGCGCAGACCGAGTTCGTCGGCAACTGAGCGACGCACCACGCCTACAACAGCGCCCATCGGCACCAGCGCTGGCAGCTTGTGCGGATCCACACCGGCGCGCTCGATGAGGTCGGTGTCGTAGTGCACGGCACCATGCACCCGGTTATCAACCAAGAGCAACGGGAACGCCGTGTTCTGATTCGCCGTCACGACGCCGACAAGCCGAGCCGTGATTGCATCAACTGGCTCGACGAAGGCAGCAGCACGTTCGTACGCCTGCGGGTACTCGTGATGCAGCAACACGATGTGGGCCAGATCGTCGGAGCCGAACGGGGCTAACCCGTGACGCTCGAGCCACACCATGATGTTCTCGCGATGCCGCAGGTGACGCGTGCGCTCGGCCGCGCGACTATCCATCCACATGATGACTGGCCCCACGGGAACACCATCGGCGGCCACAGGCACCACCGACATGTACTGGCTCGTGCACACAATCGTGCCGACGTTCGCGGCCTCGTTGGTCAGTCCGAGCACCTCGCGTGTTGCCTCAACAATGAGCCGCCACCATTCGTGAGCATCTTGCTCAACACCGCCGTCGGCAACGAAGTGAGTGGTGATCGCACGCGACGCAATCCCGAGGACCACGCCGTCGTCGCGCACCACGGCGGCCTTGAGCCCAGTGGTACCGAGATCTATGGCAAGAACGTGGGGCACGGCGTACAGCCTGCCCTACAGCGTCACTGCGTTGGTGGAACGGCGCGGTCGCTGACCCAGTTGCCGTGGAAGCCGTATGGCACTCGCTGCGGTAGCAGCACTCGTGCCACCGCTGGACGGCTGAAATCTTGAGCATCGAGCACAATCAACTCAGCAGTGTCTGCAGCAACGTCGTGAACAAAGGTGATGAGCCAGCCATCGTCTTCGGCGGTAGCACCCTCGCGCCCCACGAACACAGGCTCGCCCGCACCGCGGCCAACCCCGTGATCGAATTCCCATCGCTCGCCGGTGACCATGTCGTGCTTCAGTGTCTTCCACTCTGGATCACTGGGCGACGGTGAAGCGCAGTAGCCAAAGCGATACGGCTTACCGGTGAGTCGACCGCGGTGCCGCGGAAACTCTTGGGGAGTGTCGTCGATGACCGTGACGCTGGATGTGCGGTGAGCCACGTTGAGTTCCCAGCGTTCGAAGCGAGCCATGTTGTCGCCGAACGGACCGAGCAGATCGGCAGCGAACATCTTTGAGTAGACGCACAAATCGATGACCACATTGCCTTCGGGAGTGTCGTACGCGTTCATGGGATGGAACGAATAGCACTCGGGCACATCGATCCAGACGATGTCGGCGGCATCACCTTCACGTGGCAACAATCCAACGCGAGAACCAGTGCCTGGCTGCCACCTGAACGGGAACCGGCCGGCAAATGCGAGATCGAAATCGAGACGAACCGGGAAGTCGTAGACAACCGCATACCGCTGCGTCAGCGACATGTCGTGCAACATCGTTGTCTGCTCCAACGGTATGTCGACGGCGCGACGCACCTTGCCATCGGGAGCCACAACCACGTATTGCACATGGTCCATCCACTCGGGCAATGCGTAGACCATGGCGTGCATCTCGCCCGTGTCGGCATCGATCTTGGGATGCGCGGTAAATGCTCCGGGCAACGTGCCAGAGAAGTCGTTGCGCCCCACCGTCTCGAGTTCGTAGGTGAGCTCAACCGGACAACCACCGGCTTCGACCATGGCGAATGTGGTGCCAGCGAACCCACCAACGTTGGTGTTCGGACCGATGTCGCTGTTGTTCCAGTTGCGGCCGCCAATGTCCGGCTGGCCACGGTGCTGACTCAAACGACTGCTGCCGACATAACGATTGCGGTACCACTCGGCATTGCCGTCACGGAGCCGCACACCGTGCACCATGCCGTCGCCCATGAACCAGTGATGGGCCTCGGGGTCTACTGCAGTAAGCGGGTTTGGCCCATTGCGAAGATAGCGGCCGTTCAGTTCAGCGGGCAGTCGACCAATGATGGGCAAATCAACAGCGGTGACCTCTTCGGCCACAGGTGCGTAGTTGCCTGACAGGTAGAGGCTTTCAGTCATGGCCAAAGAATAACGACAACTCGTCGCCGCTTCCATCGATTGCAGCGACCCCTCAACTCGTTCATACGTGCACTCAAAAACTCAGGCGGTGACGATTTCCTCGATGCGAGCCAAGGTCTTGATCATCGCTTCGCGAGTGGACTTGCGGAGAAGGCGCACGAGCATCCGAGCACCGCGCTCTTGGCTGATGTCCCAGCTCTCACGCACCAATGTTCCGCCATCGACGGGCTCGAGTTCGTAGCTCCAGATGCGACCGCCGCCGAACGAAGAAATCACCTTGTTGGGTGAGCGTGATTGCCAAGCAATGCGCCGATCAGTGACGAACTCGATGATGGTGCTCTCCATCGAATAGGCCACTCCCATCTTCATGTTCACTCGAAAGCGCGATCCCAAAGCCATGCGCTCGGACCCCGCCGTGCGCTCGCGCACCGTGCCGGAGCCGTCGATGTCGCGATGACGTGATGGATCGGCAAGCAGATCGAAAATCGCTGCCGGTGGGGCGGGGATAAACCGCTCAATCGTTTCGACATTCTTCGTTGAAGTCATGCCGCACCTTAGCGAACGCCCGGCTCCCTCCCGAACGGGTTACAACGTCTCGAGACGATCACCAACGGTGTCGGTAGCAACGCACGTGGTCAACGTGCGCGGACCGAGCAGCTTGGCCATCAAGTGCTCGCCGGCAGTAGTGGGCGAATAACGCGGCGGGTTGTCGGGCGAACTGCACGTTGCAAGGCACTCGATAGTGGCGTCGTAGTTTCCGTCGAGGAAGAACGCGACCGATCGCCGCAAGGCAGAGCCAGAGTCGTCGGCGGGTGGCGGCACCACTCGATGCAGCGTGGATCTCCAACGATCATTTGTCCATTGCGCGGTGAGGTCACCGAGGTTCACCAACAACGCGCCCGCTACCGGCACGACATCGTGCCACTGTCGATCGGCACCGACGATCTGCAGGCCTGACACAGGGTCGGCGTAGAGCACGGTGACGATGCCGTAGTCGGTGTGCGCGCCCATACGCATCTGCTCGGAATCGGGGGGCGCATCTTCGGGCCGTCGCTCGTAATGGTTCACGCGCATAGTGGCTGTAGATCGATCGACGAATGGGGACAACCATCCGGACTCGAGCCCGAGCGCGGCGGCAAAGATTTCGGTCAACTGCAACGCCACCCGATTGGCCTGCTCGAAATATGTGTTCAGAGCCGGCCGCAAGCGGGCCGGGGCATCTGGCCACACGTTCTCAGCAAAAAACGCGTACGGGTCCGTGGCATAAAACGGGTCGGAGCGATCGACGTCGTCAGGCCCAATGTTGAACGCCTCGAACAGATCGGGGCGAGCCGACGGCACACCAAGGCTGTAGGCCAAGGCCTCCGTGCCCATTGCCGCGTAGCCGCGATTGACCCCCGGGTGCGAGGGGGCGGCAGCAAGCTTTACGGTCAGCGGAAGCGCGAAGAACTCGTCGGCAGCAGTAAGCATCGCGTCGATGACATCGGGCTCGATGCCATGGCCGACAACCTGCATGAATCCCAATGAACGGCATGCCTGATCCACTGCCTCGGCGACCTCAGCACCGTGACCGTCAAACCAGCGTTGCAGATCGATGACAGGCACATCCATAGTCCCGACAATAGCGATGCCCATAGGGCTCTGGTTCTAGGAAACCAGGTGAGAGTCGTCGGACTCAGTGGAGCCCCCGATGGCCAGCAGTTCGTTGAACATGTCGAACATTGTGTCGATCCTGCGATCGTCGACCACCGCTGCGGCGACAACCGGTGCTGCGACAACCGGTGCTGCGACAACCGGTGCTGCGACAACGTTCACGGGCTGCACAACCTTTGGAGTGGGCGGCGGAAATGCAGCGGCCGCGGTTGCTGGTTCGGGCGCAGCGAAATCACTCGCAGCGGGAACCACCTCGGGCGTTGCCACGGTCAGGTCGACTCGCGCATACACCGCAAGCGGAATCAGCCCACCCATCTCGATACCGGTATTGGCCGCACCAAAGAAGACGTTCTGAAATGGATCCACAGTTTCGCCATCAGGCATCGGCAACTGAGGCACGCGAGCTGGTCGGCCGTTTGCGGCAAGAAGGCGCAAGCCACACTGCGTCTCGATCCACCGACCAAGATCGATGCTGGCGTCGTATGCCCGAGTGAGCCGCTTTTGATCGACGGCGAACACCGATACAACATCAATGATCGGTCGGTCTGGCGACGACTCACCGCTGCTTCCAATGGCCTCGGTGAGCGCGTTGATGCTCGCACGAAGCCCACGAACCACCGACATCTTCCGCTGCACCGAACCGCCGCCCACAGAGTCGTGACGAAAGGTGAGCACGCTGATGAGAGAGTCGTCGTCGCCGACGGTTTCGGCAGCCGCAGGCGCAGCCACCACCACCGCAGGCTCGGGTGTTGTAGAAACAACAGCAGCAGCCACGGTCGCAACGGGTGTCACAGAACGCGCAAGGATGGGCGCCGTGAGTTCGTCGCCAATAGGTAGCGAGTAGGTCTCGGCGGCAGCCTTGGCGCGGTGCAGCAGCCAACGCACAGGGCGACGCTTGCGGAACAAGTAGATCAGCACGACGACCACTAGCGGAATGCCGATGGCGAGCCACGGGAACGACGAACGCGTTGGCAGGCTGACCGGATCGACGGTTGGGTCGACTGCAGGCGGCGGAGCCGATGAGTTTGAGTCGTTGATGCTCGACACAAACACGCCGACGGCATAGCCAATGATGATGGCTGAAACGCCGGCTATCACGAGCGCGATGCTGCGGCGCAACCATCGCCAGAACCTCGCGGCCCTACCCAGAACGGGGACATTCATGACAACCCACCCGGCGCACGCGAGTACGTCCGAGTGGCGCGGCAGAGCGACATATGTGTCGTCATCTGTGCAGTCCACATGAAACGTGTCATCAGTGTGTCTTCGGTCTGTCGGGGGGTGCTGGCGATCGGTTTGTCATCGCCGTCTGGCGCTCAACATTGCCGTTGTACGGGGTGACTCGGGCAATCGCAAAACAGCCAAAAATGGCGATGACCCGGCGATCATACACACGACTTATTCACCACCGGTAGCGATCTTGACCAACTCTAAACAAAGCCCTACCTGCGGTTTTGCCCAAAATTTCGACCTTGCCGTGGCTCAAATTTCAACCACGTTACGTTGCTCACAGCCCACCCACAGACGCTTGAGTTGACCTCATCACCTATGATTTCGCCCGGGCCGCAGGTCAACCGATTGGTTGTCATCCCACCGGCTCCCAAACCGTACGAGGACCCGCTCGATGACCGACAATCAACGCCTCGCCGATGCCCTCGATCACAGCGAGATTCGCCGACTGCAAGACGCCTACGCCGACACCGTGTCACGCCGCCAGTGGAGCGAGTTGACCGATTTGTTCCTGCCAACCGTGGTGCTCGAGCTCGATCTACGCGACTCGACAATGCGACTCGAGGGGCCCAACGAGATCGGTGAGTTCATCGGGCGCTCGGTGGCCCAATTCGAGTTTTTCCAATTCGGTATTCTCGGCACCCGCGTGCACCTGCGCAGCAATGGT
The DNA here is from genome assembly GCA_947505655.1 of Acidimicrobiaceae bacterium. Lineage (GTDB taxonomy): Bacteria > Actinomycetota > Acidimicrobiia > Acidimicrobiales > Ilumatobacteraceae > WLMZ01. The sequence continues at coordinate 5,648 of CANNMD010000166.1, forward strand.
GACCCCGACGCTGCATCGGCCCGCATGTACATGACCGAGCTACGACAGACTCCGGCCGGCCACTGGTCGCAGGTCTACGGCGTGTACCACGACAAATTTGTCCGCCTCGAAAACCGATGGTGGTTCGCCCATCGCACGTATCACTC
>CANNMD010000167.1 GCA_947505655.1 Acidimicrobiaceae bacterium
AACTTGACGCCTTGGTCCACCACGAACTGCACGATCGAAGGGTCACGCACAAACAACTGGGCAATGTTCACGCCGAATGGCTTGTCGGTGAGTTCGCGCATCTTGATGATTTCCTTGCGCACGGTGTCGAGCTCGCCCGATGAGGTCTCGATGATGCCGAGTCCGCCCGCATTCGAAACGGCCGAGGCCAACTGCGCCCGAGCGATCCAGCCCATGGGTGCTTGCACGATGGGGTAGTCAATGCCGAGCATCTCTGTGATGCGGGTCTTGAGTGGCGCCGGGCGGCCGTTGGCGGATGATGCGGGAGCGGTAGTCATGCGCTCGACCGTAGTGCGCAGAGTCGATCTGGATCGCACCAGTGGCGGCGTGCCGCTGAGCGGTGTCGTTCGGCGCCGCTAGCAAGACTGCTAGGGTTTCAGGCACTACCAAGTAAGGCATGGCACTTTCGCCATGCCGGTATATAAAAGGGGAGTAATCAGCACATGCAGAAATCAAAGCTTGGTCGCCTAGCCGCGGCCACACTCGGAATGGCACTTGTTATCGCATCTTGCGGCAGCGACGCCAAGACACCAGACGCAACAACCGAAGCCACCACCGGTGCATCAACCGAAGGCACCAGCGGCGCAGCCACTGGCGTCACGTGCGACGCAATCACCATTGGTTACCTTGGTGCCCTCTCGGGCGACAACGGTGCGCTTGGCCAGAACATGGTCAACGGCGCCCAGATCGCCATCGACGACTTCAATGCAGCCAACCCTGACTGCCAAGTGTCGCTCGACAAGCAGGACTCACAGGGCGACCCAGCCCAGGCAACACCATTGGCAACCACCCTTGCCAACAACGCCAGCATCATTGCTCTGATCGGACCTGGTTTCTCGGGCGAGTCGAAGGCAACCATGCCAACATTCGAGACCGCTGGCTTGCCAGTGATCAGCCCATCGGCCACCAACGCTTTGTTGACCACCAACGGTTGGAAGATGTTCCACCGCATTTTGGCAAACGACGACAAGCAGGCTCCAGGAATCGTTCAGCTCATTAAGGGCACGATCAAGTCCGCCAAGGTCGGCGTCATCGATGACGCTTCCGACTACGGCAAGGGCTTGGCCGACTCGGTTCGTACCGGTCTCGCAGACCTTGACATTGCCGATGCAACCATCGACCCGAAGGCTGCTGACTACTCGGCCGCTGTCACCGCAATGAAGGACGCTGGCGTCGACACGGTGTTCTACTCCGGCTACTACGCCGAGGCTTCGAAGATGCTCACCCAGCTCCGTGACGCTGGCGTGACCGCAACGTTCGTCTCCGGCGACGGCTCGCTCGACCCAGCATTCATCACTGGCGCCGGTGCGGCAGCCGACGGCGCGTACCTCACCGCCACCGGTGCACCACCAGACGTGAACGCTGACTTCGCTGCGAAGTTCAACACCGCATACGGCACCGTGCCAGGTCTGTACTCGCCAGAGTCATACGACTGCGCACAGGTCATCCTCGCCGCTATTGCTGCTGGCAAGGTCACCCGCGCCGACATGGCTGCGTTCATCGATGCATACGACGCACCTGGCATCACCAAGCAGATCAAGTTTGATGCCACTGGCGAGCCAGAGGGTTCGGCCGTGTTCTACACGATCGTCGAAGCCGGCAAGCTGGTTTCCAAGGGCCTGGTTCCCTGATCAACTGTTGAGATAACGAAATACGGGGTCGGGACCGCAAGGTCCCGACCCCTTTTTTTGCTCAAGCCAGACTCATTCAATACAGTTCGTTGACGTCGTCCTTAAGGGGGCTTTTTGACTTTCGCGGGTTTTCTTTCCAGATTTTGGCCGTCAACTATTACGGGCCTTGTGCTCGGCGCGGTGTACGCGCTCGTGGCGCTCGGCTACACGTTGGTCTATGGCGTCTTGCGCCTCATCAACTTCGCCAACTCCGAAGTGTTCATGCTTTCGGCCTTTGGCTCGTTCTTGACCATTGAGATCCTCGACATTCCCCAACGCCTCGCCAGCGGTGGAGATCCGGTGAAGACCGGATGGGAACTCATTGGCATCCTTGCTCTGTGTCTCCTGGTCTCCGTGCTCATCGGCGGCGTTTCTGCGGTAGTCGTCGAGCGGGTCGCGTATCGACCCCTGCGCCAGCGCAACGCACCACGATTGGTGTTCCTTATCTCTGCCATTGGCGCGAGCTTCGCGATCTCTGAGGCTGTTGGTGAATGGGGCCCTCAACAACGCAAGGAATACGCGCTGACCAAGTTCTTCAAGAAGGAACAACTGTTCACGATCTTCGGCGCCGACGTCTACAACTCGAATGTCATCGTTGTGGTCGGCGCCGCCATCATGGCGTTGGCGCTGGTGCTGTTCGTGGGTAAGAGTCGCGTTGGTCGCGGCATTCGTGCGGTGGCACAAGACGCCGAGACCGCCAAGTTGATGGGCGTCAACGTCGACCGCATCATTTTGATTACCTTTCTCGTCGGTGGCCTCATGGCTGGCGGCGCAGCGTTCCTGTACGAAATCCACACACCGTTCGCCCGCTACGACGTGGGCTTCTCCATCGGCGTGAAGGCCTTCACAGCAGCTGTGCTCGGTGGCATTGGCAACGTACGCGGCGCACTGCTCGGCGGCTTGTTGCTCGGCCTGATCGAAAGTTGGGGCTCCAGCCTGTTCGGGTCTGACCAGAACATCGGCAACGTCGCTGCCTTCGTCACCTTGGTGTTGGTGTTGATGGTCCGCCCGAGCGGCCTGCTCGGCGAGTCGCTGGGTCGGAGCAAGGCATGAGCCAAGACACCAGCTCCACACCGCCACCCACCGCCGCTGCCAAGTTGGTGTTTGGCTCACGTTTCATTGCGGCAGCGCGGCGCAGGCGCACCATCGAATCCCGCTGGAAGGCACTTCCACGGCCAGCGCGGGCTTTGTTGGTGTTGGTGCTGGTGGTGTTCATCTATCTGCTCCCGAGCCTGCACCTTCCGATCATCCCAACGTCTTCCGATTTCACAGCGTTGCTCGCGATGATCATCGTTCCCTATGTGCTCGTCGCGCTCGGACTCAACGTGGTGGTCGGCATGGCCGGCTTGCTCGACCTTGGCTACGTAGGTTTCTACGCAGTGGGCGCGTATTCGCTTGCCATTCTCACCTCGCAGCACGCAACGGTTCCATGGCTGCTCTCAATCCCGATTTCAGTCGGTATCTCGATGCTCGCTGGTCTGTTGCTCGGCGCACCAACCTTGCGGTTGCGCGGCGACTACCTCGCAATCGTCACGTTGGGTTTCGGCGAGATCATCCGTCTGCTCGCCAAGTCATCCGACTGGATGGGTGCGCAGAGCGGCATTGGCAACATCAAGTCGCCACCCAACATTGGTCCGATCAAGTTCTCGGGCACCATCCAAGAACGCAACATCGCGTTTTACTATCTCGCAGTCACGTTTGTGATCGTGGTCTTCTTCTTCCTGCGTCGACTCGAGTCGAGTCGTGTCGGTCGAAGCTGGACTGCTATTCGAGAAGACGAAGATGCCGCCGAACTCATGGGTGTGCCAACGTTCAAGTTCAAGTTGTGGGCGTTCGCTATCGGCGCCGGCATCGGCGGCTTGTCGGGCACCCTGTATGCCTCAAACGTGCGCTTTATCAACCCCGACAACTTTCAGTTGAAGCTCTCGATTCTGTTTCTTGCTGCTGTGGTGCTTGGTGGCCCTGGCAACATGGTGGGCGTCATGTTCGGCGCAGTGGCCGTGAGCTATCTGCCCGAGCGTTTGCGGTTCCTGAACACCAGTCGTTACTTCTGGTTCGGTGTGATGTTGATGGTGATGATGGTGTTCCGGCCGCAAGGTTTGCTGCCACGCAAGCTTCGAGAGCGAATCAGGCCGCGTGATTCTGATGTGCCTGCGTTCGTCGACGTGAGCGAAGGCGACCCTGATCTTGAAGGAGGCCCTCATGGAACAGTCACTGCTTGAGGTCGATCATGTGACCATGCAGTTCGGTGGACTCGTTGCCCTCGGCGATGTCGATTTCTCGATCGAGCAGGGAGAGATCCTTGGTCTCATTGGTCCAAACGGGGCCGGCAAGACCACGCTGTTCAACGTGGTCACGGGCGTGTACCAAGCAACTGGCGGTCAGGTCCGGTTCGAAGGTCGCAACCTCGCCAAGACCGAGCGGCACAAAATCACCAAGCTCGGTATTGCGCGCACCTTTCAGAACATCCGCCTCTTTCCCGATATGACCGCCATCGAGAACGTGATGGTTGGTGCCGATGCGCATCACACCACCAGCGTTCTGTCGGCGATGTTGCACCTGCCCAAGCACAAGGCTGAAGAAAAGCAGGGGCTGAAGCGGGCGCTTGAGTTACTTGAGTTCATGGGTATCGCTGATCGAGGCGACGACGCCGCGCGCAACTTGCCATACGGCTATCAGCGCCGACTTGAGATCGCTCGGGCCTTGGCAACGAACCCTAAGTTGCTGTGTCTCGATGAGCCAGCTGCCGGTTTCAACCCCGCTGAGAAGATCGAACTGATGGGCCTCATTCGGGCGATTCGAGATCAGGGCTACACGGTGCTGTTGATCGAGCACGACATGAGTTTGGTGATGGGAGTTACCGACCGCATCGTGGTGCTCGACTTCGGTAAGAAGATCGCCGAAGGCACCCCTGCCGAGATTCGGGCCAATCCTGCGGTCATCGCCGCCTACCTAGGAGAGCCGGCCGATGCTTCTTGAAGTAGAGAACCTCCATGTGTTCTACGGTCGTATCGAAGCGATCAAGGGCATCTCGTTCACGGTCGGTGAGGGTGAAATCGTCACCCTCATCGGCGCCAATGGCGCGGGCAAGAGCACCACGCTCAAGACCATCTCGGGCGTGCGGCCCGTGGCCCAGGGGCGAATCATCTTTGAGGGCAAAGACATCACCAAGATGCCTGCCCACAAGCGCACCGAGATTGGCATCTCACAGGCACCCGAGGGTCGAGGAATTTTCCCCGGCATGTCGGTGATGGAGAACCTTGAGATGGGGTGCTACGTCCGCAAGGATCGCAAGTCGAGCACTCGTAGCGCCGACCTGGCGCGTGTCTTCGAACTGTTTCCGCGCCTGGCCGAACGAAAGACACAAGCTGGCGGCTCGATGTCCGGTGGCGAGCAGCAGATGTTGGCCATCGGTCGCGCACTCATGGCGCGGCCCCGAGTGCTGTTGCTCGATGAGCCCTCAATGGGGTTAGCCCCAATGTTGATTGCTCAGATCTTCGACATCATCACCGAGATCAACCAGCAGGGCACCACAGTCTTGCTCGTCGAACAGAACGCCACGCAGGCACTGCGACGCGCTGATCGTGCATACGTGCTTGAGACCGGGCACGTGGTGAAGAGCGCTCCGGCCGATCAGCTACTCAACGATCCCGATGTTCAAGCTGCGTACCTCGGCGGTCACTGACCAAGCACAGGGTCGTACAGGTGGTGGCAGTCGTTCACGGCGACCACGGTCGGAATCGAGTCAGCGATGCGCACCACGCTGATGCTGGTGTTCTCTACTGTCATCCACAGCGAGCGATGAATACCTAACACGCTGGCCAGATAGCACCCAATTGTGCCCCCGTGGGCCACGACAGCGATCGATTCGCCGCAATGACGCACGGCTAACTCATTGATGACTGCCGCAACACGTGAGCGGAATACATCGTCGCCCTCGGCGCCCGGAATGCCGTCCCATCTGCCGGTTCGACTCCATGCCACAAACTCTGGATCTGCGGTGGC
>CANNMD010000168.1 GCA_947505655.1 Acidimicrobiaceae bacterium
GCGCCACCCTTGGCCGCCACCAGCGACACGGCACCAGAGCCGCAGCCCACTTCGACGAACGACTTGTCGGTCAGCTCCAGGTGCGCCACGGTGCGGCAGACCAACTTGGTCGAGAAGAACAAACGTGGGGGAAACACACCCACAGGAACAGTGATGCGCAGACCGCGGTAACGCGTGGTGCGCTGGCGAGACATCCACCACTCGATGTAGGGGCGGTAGGCGGCTTGCAGATGCCCGCTGACGCGTCGGCGTAACGATTGGACTCTGGTGGGCAGGCCGGGCCGGGCGGAGGCGCCTACGTAGATCTGCACGGGCGTGAGCTTACGTGGCGTCGCGCGCGAGCGAGGCGCTGTCGAGATTCCCCCTCACCCAAACGGGTGAATTGTGTACCGCTCGGCGAGCGAGCGGCAGATGCGCTTGTTAGAGCGCCCGTACGTTTTCGGCTTGGTCGCCCTTGCGACCAGGCACCACGTCGAACTCGACGGCCTGACCCTCTTCGAGGTTCTTGAACCCGTTGCCGGCGATACCGGTGTGGTGAACGAAAACATCTGCGCCGCCTTCGCGGGAGATGAAGCCGTAGCCCTTTTCGGTGTTGAAAAATTTGACGGTGCCTTGTGCCACTTCATTCTTCTTTCAATAACGACGGACAGCCCGCCGTGACCAACGAACGCGACATTAGCGCACCTCAAGGGGGTGATCGCGCGGATCAACGCTGTTCGATAGTCACCTTTGCGGCGAACGAATCGGCCACTGCGGCACCGAGTCCCTTGGGCGCAGAATCGACGCCGAACAGATTCAAGAACCAGGCAGAGACAGCGTGCTGGATGATCGGGAAGGTGGTGGCCACCGGTACGGCTGGAGGAACGCAACCGTCGGCGCCAAGCTTGCGGAACTGAGGTTGGGCATCGAGGAATGCGCCAAGGCCTGAGGCCTCGGCGATGCCGATGATTCCCTTGCCCTCGCCGAAGGTGCAGAAGTCGTCGAAGCCGTTGTGGCCGACGCCGTCGATCTGCCAGAACAGCGACGGAGTAGGCACCTTGAGGAACGCATCGCGAGTGGTTCCCTGCGGCACGACCTGGTCGATGGCGCCCGACATAAAGAAGCTTGGCTTGTCGGGAAGGGTTGTCTCGGCGGGGGCGCTAGCGCCGGTGAGGATGCCGGAGGCCATCGAGACGTAGCCGTCGATGCGTGGGTCGAGCGATGCCTTCAAGATGGTGCCGCCGCCGGCCGAGTGGCCAAGCGCGCCAACACGATCGAGATCGACATGGCCAGCGAAAGGACTGGTGGCCGTGGTGTTCTGAGCCGTGACGTAATCGAGTCCGCCGAGCAGATCGTCGGCTGGATCGGTGGGTACATCGGGCTTCAGGCCAGCCACTGCGTGATACAGGTCGCGGGTTGGGTGATCGGGCGACACCACGATCATGCCCCACGAGGCGAGGTGCGAGGTGAGAAAGGCGCTACCCACGCGCACACCCGAGTAGCCGTGGCTGTTGAGCACCACGGGGAACTTGCCGTCGGCGACGGCTGCATCACGTGTGCCGGGGTAGCTGTATGTAGCGGGGATGTCGGCCGTGAGGATCGACTTGATGACCGGCGCAACGAAATCGCGGATGTCGTATGTCTCGGTGCCTGCGCTGCCGGCAACGGCTGGGTACCAGATCTCAACCTTGATGTCGTTGGCGATGGTGACCGTGGTGACGCCCACCGGGTATGGACCCGGCTCGACGTAGGCATCGCTCTGCGTAGCCGGGTCGATGGTGGTGGTTGTGGTTTCGGCTGCTGTGGCCGGCGTGGTTGTGGCGTCGGCGGTTGAGGCCGATGGCGACGAACTGCTGCACGCAGCGGTGAGCAAGCCCAGTGCGGCGACCGTTGCAACAAGTGAGGGGTGAATACGCATCAAATGATCGTGACAGAAATGTGCGACCTTCATCGTGTTGTGGTGATAGTTCTGACGAACGAGCCGTTGAGGCGGTATCGTGCCGGAGCCGATGTTCACATTTGTGATCTCGCGGCGACGTGGCCGAATGGCTCAGGCAACGGCCTGCAAAGCCGTGTATCCGGGTTCGATTCCCGGCGTCGCCTCCATATAGCCCCTGCCGTAGCGGCCTCGTCGCCGCATGGCATGAGGTTGCTCTACGGAGCTGGGAACCATCCCAGGTAAAGCGCATCGAGCTCGGTGCTGTACTGGGCGGTCATGCCGCAGCCCATGACCTGTCCATCGACTGCTGACACGAGGTAGTCGCCGCCCTGTTCGAACGAGGCTGAGAGCTCAGGGTCCACGGTGCCGTCGGCGGTTCCCGTGGTAACCACCACCTGATCGGCGGTGCCGTTGGCGTACCACTTGGCGACATCGAGCGTGACGGTGTTACCCACAATCGACACCACAGCGCCGCGGAATGCCACCGTGCCGTCGGGCTGCTGGATCGATGCATCGAGTTGCATGCACCTGGCACCTGCCGGCGACGGCGGAGCGAACGCCAATGCGATCGTGGTGGGAGCCTGAGCGTCGTCGCCTCGGAGAATGACAAATCCGAGGGCTGTCACGCCGGTCAGCGCTAGCCCGCCGATGGCGAGCATGAGTGGGCGGCGGCGGCGGCGAGCTGGCGACGGCACTGGTGCTGTGGGCGTGATGTTGGTCTGCATGATCTGCTCCCTGAGTGTTGCGGCGCGAGGGCCGGTGGCTGATTCGATGGGTGCACTGCCAGCGGGGTCCAGGCGGGCGATCCGTTCGAACAGTTCGTCGTGTTGCATGTCGCCGTTCATGTCGCCTCCTTCTGACGCTCGACGGGAGTGTTCCCGACCCCTTCGTGTCCGGCACCGGCGTCGTTCTTTCGGCCGAGCGCCACGGCCAACCGGCCCTTTGCACGGTGGATCCGAATCGACGCCGCATTGGCGCTGATGCCGAGCACTACAGCGATCTCCCGAGGCGGCAACTGCTCCCACGCCCAGAGCCGAACGATCTCGCGGTCGTCGGCGTCGAGCGACGCGAGGGCAACCTCCAACGCAGGATCCGCCTCCACCGGCGAGGACGGGCGCTCGCCCATCAAGCGATCCATCAAACCTGCCTGCCGGTCTGCGCTGCGCCGCCGGTTCGCAAGACAGCGGCGAGCCACGCCATAACACCATGGCAACACGGCGTCATCGGGCACCTCATCCAGTCGGCGCCACAGCACGAGCAACGCATCGGCCACCACGTCATCGGCGGTGGCGGGGTCGGTACGTCGCAATGCGTAGCGCTGCAATGGCTCGTACACCACTCCGAACAGCACCTCGAATCTCGCTCGGCGATCGTTCACGCAAGGTCCATGTCTGCCAACGTCCGATTTCTTTCAGGATTTTCCGCACTCGTCAGGTGACTACGACGACCGCGGCGGCCACCCGGTTCCCGGCGTCGCCTCCATGTTTCCTATGCCGCGGCGTCAGCGATTGTCGGCATTCTCTACGTTGTGCTGTCGCTGCTGGCCCGCCACGCTTCGTAACGCCACGAGAGCACCACCGATCACGAGCGTTGCGAGAACGAACGTAAGGAACTGGGCTGCACTCAGGCGAAAGCCCATGTGGTCGCTCAGCATCTTGCCGAGGGCTGCAGTTGGCGCTTCAGTCAAAGTGCCCAGTGCTGAGCCAGCCGAATCGGTCACGACGATGGTTCCCACCATGTCGGGGTGGAGGCTGCAGAAATACTCGAACCGTCCGATTGAGTCGAACACGTGTAGGTATTGATCGCGCTGTTGCAGTAGTTCTGATGTCCACGCCCCGTCTCGCGCTGTCACTGTGTGCGGTGCTCGCCCGGCGTTGGTCCATGTGACCGTGGCGTGTTGTCGCACCGTCACCTCACGCGGGTCGTAATCAAGGTCGATGATCCGAATTGAGGCTTGTGAGCCGCCGGAGGTGGTGCCCGTAGTGATCGAGGCGGTATCGGCAATCACGGTGACGGAGCCAGTGATCGTGGGGGTCAAGACGTCGTGATAGAGGTATGTGCCGGGCTGCTCAAAGGTGACCCGGAACGTCTTTGTTCCCGTCACGACTCCCTCAAAGCTCGAATCGTCGGCATTGATGATGTGCGGCCTGAGTGTCATGGCGGTCCATGTGACGGCTCCGCCTTGAGCGACTTGCACATCGGGCGGACTAACGGAGTCATCGAAGACCTGTACATCGACGGCGAATGGCGGAGCAGTTGTTGCCGCTGCATTTGGCGGCGGTGCCGTGCCGTCGGCGCCGACCACCACAACGGTCGCCGACATCTGGGGATGAATCGTGCACAACAACGGGAAGGTGCCGGGTACCGCAAAGCTTGCTCGGAACGAGCGCCCTGGAGCCACGACGCCGCTATCGAAGGAAGCGTCGAGTGCGGTTGCGGTGTGTGGGGCAACTCCAGCATTGACAAAGCCCACCGAGCCGCCAGCGGCCACAGTGATCCGTGTTGGGCTGAACGCAAAGTCAACCATCTGAATGGTTCCTGCTGCGGCGGCAACAACGGGTCGTTCGAGTGGTGGCGGCGGAGGACTTCCGTTCGCTCCGGTCACCAAGACTGTGGCGGTCATGTCCGAGTGAATTGTGCAGAAATACAGGAACGTGCCAGGGGCTCCGAAGACCTGCGTCGACCGAGCGCCGCGGGCCAACAACCCGGTATCGAAGGAGCCGTCGTTCGCCGTAGCGCTGTGCCGGGCAAGGCCACTGTTCACAAAGGTGAGCGATGCGCCCTCGGTGATGGTCACCGTCGAGGGCGTGAACGAGTAGTCAGCAATTTGGACATCGCCTGAATACGGCGCGGGTGGGTCAATGGTGACCGGCGGTGGGGCTGGTTCGCCTCCGGCGCCATCAACGGTGATCGTTGCTTTCATCTCTGGATGAATGTCGCAGTAGTACAAGAATGTGCCTGGGAGATTGAAGCGATGCTGATAGGTGGCGCCCGAGGCAATATCGGGGCTCGTCAGCGATCCGTCGTTTGCGGCCACGGTGTGCCGAGCGAGACCGGCGTTGGCCCACGTAATCAACGTGCCAGCGCGCACTGTCAGCGTTGTCGGCTGAAAGGCGTAATCGACAATGCGGATGGTGTCGGGGCCTGAGGGGACAACGACGGGCGGTGGTGGAGCTGGTGGTGGGGGAGGAGGCGGTGGTGGTGTCGTGCCATCTGAAGTGGGTGCCGAAACCGCGACCACTCCGAGCATGCTCGGATGAATTTCGCAGAAGTACTGAAAGGTTCCCGCTGTCGGAAAGGTTCGCCGGTACGACGCCCCGGTGCCGAATGTGCCGCTGTTAAATCCGCCGCCTGTCTGGCTCACGGTATGGGGATCTTTGTCGTTGTTTGACCACACCACCGTTGCACCAGTGATCACGCTGATTGAGGCAGGAGCAAAGGCGCGGTTGGCGATATTCACCGAAGCTGTCGTGGGAGTTGGTGTCGGCGTTGTGCCGCCCCCGCCGCCGGGTGGCGCTTGCGCAACCACGGTGATGACACCGTTGTAGGCAGCGACGTTTTTGTTCTCTTCGTCGCGGTAGATCGATGTTCCGAGCGCATCGAACGTGACGGTAAATGAGGCGCCCGGGTTTAGCCCGCCAGAGTCAAACGGGGTCGGGCCCGCTGTGGACCGGATGCGGTGCTTGCCGCCATCGGTGAGCGACCATGTGACTGTGGTGCCAACCTGCACC
>CANNMD010000169.1 GCA_947505655.1 Acidimicrobiaceae bacterium
GCAAGTAATTGGCCGATCGCCATCAGGCTGATGGTGGACCCATACGACCAACCGCGGTCGAGCAGTTGGCCGGTGAGCAGAATGCCAATAGAGCCGCCGAGTAACGCTGCGGCAGTGATGAGCCCGGCGGCGCGACCCCGGTTACCAGTGGGGAACATTTCGGTTCGGTACACCGAGAACGCTGGATAGGCGATGCCGCCCAGAAGGCCAGCACCGAACGCTCCGAGCCAGAGTCCGGCGCCGGCCACGCTGAATGACCAGATCAGCAACGCGGTACCGAGAGGGGCAGCGATCACGAGCACGCGGCGGCGTCCGCGGATGTCGGCGATGCGGCCACCAATGATGAAACCGATAGAGGCTGGCGTGGCGGTGGCCAACGTGAACAGGCTGATCGCCCCGCCCGAGAAGCCGCGCACGTCGTCGAGGTAGCGGTTCTGAAAGAACGACGCCGGGGCCACGAACATGTTGCCGCAGAACGAAACCATCGCGATCTGACCGAACCTCACGCGGTCGAGACGCGGCGCGATCACGTGTGGTCGCTCGAAGCGACGCGTCTCGGGAAGTCGGCGCCGGAGATCGAATGCGACAGCGAACCAGATCAGCGCGATGAGATAGATGAGCCTCCAACCGGCGTCACCGAGGTCGGCAAGTGGCAGACCCATCACTGCAATGCCGGCGCCGAGACCACTGGCCATAGCAAGCACGCTGATCGCATATGCGCGGCTGTTGCGTGGCATCTCTTCGGCTGCGGCGACAGCGATCAGAAGGTCGAGCGCGAGGCCCATTGGGCGGCCGATCGATTGCGTGGCCACCAGCACACCAAAGTTTGGCGCCAGAGCTCCAAGAGCCGAGAACAGCGGAGCCAGCCAGGCAGCGAGCACGATCATTCGTCGTCGTCCGGCACGGTCGGCCATGAAGGCAATCGGCAGGGCAAACACGATGCCAACGCGAACGATTACACCGCCGACGCCCTGTCCGAATTTGCCGATGCCGAAATCTTTGGCGGCAAAGTTGGCGGTCTGCGTGAACAGCGTGTTGGCAAACGCCGAGCTCATTGAGGCTGCGGCGAGCAGACCGAGCAACAGCGCCTGTCGAGGATCGAGGCGGTCAGGCGGCGCCCACCAGGGTTGCGCGCCGTGGGTGCTGACTCGTCCGTGCCGACCGATCGTGCGCCGCACTGGGCGCCTGAACAACCATCCGAACCAAGGGATCGAGAGGCCATAACGCGTTGTTTCGCGAACCGTTGTGGCGTCGATTTCTACGGTGCGTTCGTAGTGCGTGAACGGTCCCTCGGCCTGGGAAAATGTGTGCACGTCAGCATTGCTCATGGCGACAGCTTCTTTGACGAAGTCGTTGCGCGGGGCAAGTACGTGAGCTGCGTTGGCCTCGGTAGCGGGCAGTTCTCGGACAATGCGCTGACTCCCCACCACATCGGGAGCATACTGGTGCGATGGATTCGGGCGCGGAACAGATTGTGGTTCGTCGCAGTGGTCCGCTCGAGGGCGAGATCACCGTGCCGGGCGCGAAGAACTCGGTGCTGAAGCTGATGGCTGCATCGCTGTTGGTCGACGGTGTCACCACGCTCACCAACGTTCCCGCAATCGCCGACGTTGCGATCATGGGCGATCTGCTCGACGCGATCGGCGTGTCGTCGGCTCGTCACCCGAAAGACCCCACCACGTTGGTGCTCACCCATCACGGTGTGATCACTCCGGTGGCGCCGTACGAACTTGTCGAACGAATCCGTGCCTCGATCAACGTGCTCGGCCCGCTGCTCACTCGCTACGGCGAGGTGCGGCTGTCGCTGCCTGGTGGCGACGACTTCGGTAGTCGGCCCATCGATATGCACCTGTCTGGCCTTGAGGCAATGGGTGCCACATTCGAACTGCACCACGGCTACCTCGAGGCGCGTGCCGAGCGTCTGCATGGGGCCAAGATCACCTTCGAGTTCCCCAGCGTTGGGGCCACCGAAAACTTGCTCACTGCGGCCGTGTTTGCCAAGGGAACCACCGTTATCGATAACGCGGCTCGTGAGCCCGAGATTGGCGACCTGTGCGAATTTCTTGTGGCGATGGGCGCCGACATCGAGGGCATTGGTTCGTCCACGTTGGTGATTCACGGCGTTGAGCGCGATTCGCTGCGGCCCGTTACTCACGAGATCGTGCCCGATCGAATTCAGGCGGCCACCTACATTGCTGCGGCTGCTGTTACTGGTGGCGAGATCACGTTGCGCAACGCTCGGGCCGAACATATGGAGATGTTGATTCGTCGCTTTGTCGACATGGGTCTGCAGATCACTCCGCAGACGCAGGGCATTGCGGTGTTCGCCCCCAAGCGCTTACGTTCAGTCGATGTGGCCACGCTGCCGTATCCGGGCATTGCTACCGACTACAAGCCGCTTATCGTGACCATGCTTGCCGTGGCCGATGGTGTGGGCATCGTTACCGAGAACCTCTATCCGGGCCGTTTCCGATATGTCGAAGAGCTCATGCGCCTTGGGGCCGACATCAGCACCGATGGTCATCATGCCGTAGTTCGTGGCGTGGCCCGATTGTCGGGTGCTCCAGTGAAGGCCCCCGACATTCGTGCGGGCGCAGCGTTGGTGGTGGCTGGTCTCGTTGCCGAAGGTGAAACCGTGATTACCGGTGTCGATCACATCGACCGCGGCTACGACGATCTCGTTGGTCGACTGGCGATCCTCGGCGCCGACATCACCCGCCGCTAATCCGCCGCGGCATCCACGTCCGCACAGCCCGCATGGGCGCGATTTGGGACAGCTGCTGTCCCAAATCGCGCCCATGCAACGAGGGCGGGGCGAGATGGGGACGGGTGCAACGAGGGCGGGGCGAGATGGGGACGGGTGTAACTGGGTTAGCTGTCGCTCGACGGGGTGGCGTTGTCAGCGGGTGGCTGCGGGTGCTCGAGTTTCGAGGCTCGGTAGCGAGCCAACCACAACAAGCCAACAATTACTAACAACGGCCCAGCGACGAGCAGGCCTTCGTCCCAGCCGCCCTGATGCGCCACAACAGAGGCGAGGTTCGGGGCTGCATGTGGAGCCAGTGCAATGGAGCGAAATGTTGTCACGAGCGACAAATCTACCCAGCGCCGTGCTTAGATAGAGCGCGGTCAAGTCAGAGGTAACACCACATGCGCGCCCAAGTCGAAGAATGTATTGAGATCATCCGGCCTGCTCTTCAGGCCGATGGTGGCGATATCGAACTCAAAGATGTCGATGAGGTCACCGGAATTGTGTCCGTCACCCTCGTGGGTGCTTGTGGCACATGTCCAGCCAGCACGCAGACCCTCAAGGCCGGTATCGAGCGCATCATGCGCGACCGTGTCGACGGTGTGACCGAGGTTGTGGCGGTCTAACTTCGTGGCTCGCCAGAATCGACCCGTCGAAGAATTGTTTAGCGCCGCGTGCGATGGCGACCGTGGCGCACTGGCCCGCTTGCTGTCGCTCATCGAGCGTGGCGAAGAAGAAGCCCGCACGATCGGACGCCTGTCGTATCCACGTGGCGGCCGCGCCTACACCGTGGGGCTCACCGGTGCGCCGGGTGCAGGCAAGAGCACGCTCACATCAGCAACCATCGGACATCTGCGCTCGATGCAACTCGAGGTCGCGGTCTTGGCCATCGACCCGTCGTCGCCGTTTACCGGCGGCGCCATCTTGGGCGATCGCGTGCGTATGCAAGATCACGCCACCGACCCCGGTGTGTTCATTCGCTCGATGGCAACGCGTGGTCATCTTGGCGGCCTGTCGCTTTCTACGCCTGAAGCCATTCGCTTGCTCGATGCGGTTGGCCGCGAATGGATCTTGGTCGAGACCGTTGGTGTCGGACAGGTAGAGGTCGAGATCGCAGGCAAAGCCGACACCACCGTTGTTGTGGTCAACCCAGGCTGGGGCGATTCGGTGCAGGCCAACAAAGCAGGCCTGATGGAGATCGCCGACATCTTCGTGATCAACAAGAGCGATCGCAAGGGAACCGCCGAGACCCGCCGAGATCTTGAGCAGATGCTCGAACTCTCCGATCTGTCGCACGACGCTTGGACCCCACCGATTCTTACCACCGTGGGCACCACTGCTCAGGGCGTGCCCGAACTGTGGAACGCAGTGCTCGAACATCGCCAGTTCATTACCGATCATGGTGTGCTCGAACAGCGACGCGAGTTCCGTTTACGCGAAGAACTTCGCGACATCGTGGCCCGCCGACTACATCAACGCGCTCGCGAGATTTGTGGTGGCGATCGCTGGGAGTCGTTGCAGAGCGATGTGCTGCATCGCCAACTCGATCCGTGGGGCGCTGCCGATCAGATGCTTGCTGGGTTGGCCTGATCCCGTTCGCCGCTTCAATCGCGTGGCGCGCTGATTAGGTTTGACGAATGGAATCTTTGAGCATCGAGCACGCGCAGCTAGTTCACCTTGATCGGCGCGACGACGGCGTTGCAGTTGTCACCCTGAACAACCCCAAGGTGAATGCGTTGTCGCAAGAGTTGCTGGCGCGCTTGGCCGAGGTCGCCGACGAGCTCACTACCGATCCCGCTGGCGCTGTTGTGGTTACAGGCGGCGAGCGAATCTTTGCTGCCGGCGCCGACATCAGCCAGTTCGGCGGATCCGCCGAGGCTGTGGCCATCACGGCTGGCTTTCACCGAGCGCTCGACGCAATCGCAGCGATCCCTCGGTTCGTGATTGCAGCGGTCAGCGGCTACGCCCTTGGCGGCGGGTGCGAGCTCGCGCTGGCGTGCGACTACCGCATCGCCGGCGAGCGCGCTGTGTTTGGGCAACCCGAGATTCTGCTCGGCATCATCCCCGGCGGCGGCGGTACACAACGCCTAGCACGCGCTGTTGGCGCCAGCCGCGCCAAAGAGCTGTGCATGACCGGGCGTCAGGTGAAGGCCGACGAAGCGTTGCGCATTGGTCTCGTCGACGAACTGGTGGCTGGCGACCAGTTGCACGAACGTGCGATCGCGTTGGCCGCCGAGCTTGCCAAAGG
This sequence comes from Acidimicrobiaceae bacterium, assembly GCA_947505655.1. Taxonomy (GTDB): domain Bacteria; phylum Actinomycetota; class Acidimicrobiia; order Acidimicrobiales; family Ilumatobacteraceae; genus WLMZ01. The sequence goes on from CANNMD010000169.1 coordinate 4,995, forward strand.
AGCAACGGTGGCACAGGCCATTACCAAGCAAACGATCGATGCTGGATTGTCGATGTCGTTGGCCGATGGGCTCGCGCTTGAACAGCGAGCGTTTGCTGCGGTCTTCGAATCTGACGATAGCCGCATCGGCGTGCAGAGCTTTTTAGAGCACGGTCCAGGCAAGGCGAGCTTCATCGGCCGGTAGCTGAGCGGGTCGATGCCGCGGGCAAGGCCAGTGCTGCTGTCAGACTGCGTGCCGTGCCACGTTCCGAAGATCACATCGCGCAGAGCGTTACGGCTGTTGCGGGTGAAGGTGGCGTTGCCGTCTCGTATGTCTCTGACACTGATCGATCATCAGCGTGGTCGATCTTCTTGGTGGTCGTCTCAGCGCTGATTTTTAGCACCGGCGCCTTGTTCGTTCGTGGCCTCGACCATCCGCATGCGTGGACAACGGTGTTCTGGCGGTCGGTCTCAGCATCTGTCAGTTTGCTGATCCTCATCGTGTGGCGCGAGCGCAAGAATTCGCTGCAGGTCATTGCCAAGATGGGCAAGCCGGGGTGGGCGGTCGGCGCGGCGTTCTCGGGTGCATCGGTTGGCATGGTGGTTGCGTTGTCGCGCACCAGCGTTGCGATTGTGCTCGTGATTTACGCGCTCGCTCCGCTCGCAGC
>CANNMD010000170.1 GCA_947505655.1 Acidimicrobiaceae bacterium
CTTTGGTCGTCTCGAGGATGAGCCGCTGCCCGATCTATCGATCTTCCCGCCCGAGATGCTCGAGTTCGAGTATCCGCCGGGCAACTACTTCGATTGCTACCCGTTAATGATCATGTCTACCTCAGCGCTTGCTGCACTGCGCGATGCACTGCCCAACTCGGCCATCGACGAGCGACGCTTTCGGCCATCGTTGGTCATCGATACCGGCGATGCTGCGGGCCATCCCGAGTTCGAGTGGGTTGGGCGCCGTATCGCTATCGGCGCAACCGAGGTGCAGATTCTGTCGGGGTGTCCACGCTGTGCTGCGGTTGCGAACGACTTCGCGCCTGATCTGCCTCACGACTCTGCGGTGCTGCGCCATGTCGTGCGCAACCTCGATCAAAACGTTGGCGTGTACGCGACGGTTGTGCGAACCGGACCAATCTCTATCGGTGACTCAGTCGAGTTCGTGTGACCCTGCCGACTCATTGTCGGCGTCTATCGATCGCAACAGATGCGCTGCTTTCTCCACTGCGCGGCGGGCCTGAGTTACGGCTCGCTCGGCAGCAGGACGCTTGCTCGCGCCGCCCCGAATGGCTTGGCTGAGCTCGGCTAGCGCGACCTCGGCGAGTTCTTCGGAGATGACATCGAGACGGTCTGCCAACGTGTGGAACTGCTCGCTCATGGCAACAGTTCGGCGACGATATCGAGCGGATGCATCGTGACTACTGAAGCCGCCGCAAGGTGCATCGCACAACCAGGGTTCGCGCTGGCAACCACAGTTGCTTGAGTGGCCGACGTTGCGCGTGCGATTGCAGCAAGCTTGCGGTCGCGAATTTGGCCGGCAAGTTCGGGCTGCAGCGCCGAGTACGCGCCGCCAGCACCGCAGCACAATCCGTCGTCGTCGAGTTCGACAATGTCGGCGTAGCGGCCGAGCACCGTGCGCACAGGCAGGTGTGCCTTTTGCACGTGACGTAGATGGCATGGGTCTTGCACGATGATGCTTGGACGGGCTCGGGTTGGGTCGGCGGCAGGCAGACGATCGACCCGGTCGGCAAGCCACTCGTGCACGTCGAGCACGCGTGAGGAAAACGCCCGAGCTGCATCGGTGTCGAGCAGGTGCGCGTAGTCCTTCATCGCTGCACCGCATCCAGCCGAATTGACCAACACGGGCGCGTCGCCGGGCATGCTCGCAATGGTACGGATTGCAAGGCGTTGTGCCTGCGATGTAAGGCCTGCGTGTGAATGAAGAGCACCGCAGCACTCACCGCCTTTGCCCGCCACAGCACACGTGGCTCCGGTGGACTCGATGACGCGCTGCGTTGCGCGATGTGTGGGCCGCTGCCACGCATCCATGACGCATCCGGTGAACACGTACACATCGGTGCCGGTAGCCGTGATGGCAGGCCCGCGGCGTAGCGCCAGTTTGGTGAGCCCGGCGCGCTTGGGCACAAGGTGTAATCGTTGGGCCACGGCGATGAGCGTGGAGCCCACGAGCAGCAAGCGATGATGAGCGAGCGCACGGAATGCAAGACGCTGCCAGCGAGGTGTACTGCAATGGTTGGCGGCGAGCGACTCGCGAGTGTCTTCGATGAGGTGTCCGTAGTGCACGCCAGACGGGCACGCTGGCTCGCAGCCGCGGCACTGCACGCACGTTTCCATGAATTCGACGAACGCATCGTCTACGGGAGCGTCTTCGTAGAAGACCGCGCGCATCGCCGTAATGCGTCCACGTGGAGACAAGCTCTCTTCGCCGGTGGCTCGGTAGGTGGGGCAATGTGGCAGGCATAGACCGCAGCCCACGCAGCTCGCTAGTTCGGCTTCGTTGAGCTGTAGCTTCATCAACGCTTCACCGTAGTAGCCCGATACCAGTTGAGAGACATACGAACGCATGCCCGAAGGTCACACAGTCCACCGAATCGCTCGAGATCATGGACGGCTCCTTGTCGGCGAGGCACTACGGGTCACGTCGCCCCAGGGCCGCTTCGCCGCCGATGCCGCTCGGGTTAATGGGCTGGTGCTGACTGATCTCGAGGCCGTTGGTAAGCATCTTTTCTATTGGTTCGAGAACGGCGACATTGGCCATGTGCATCTCGGACTGTTCGGAAAGTTTCGGGTCGCCAAGGGCCCAGAAACGCCCGATGTCGTTGGCATGGTGCGGATGCGCATGCAATCGAGTCGGGCCACCATCGATCTCGCTGGCCCCACCGAGTGCTCGATTGGCACGCTTGATGATCGCGCCAAAATCCTGAAGCGACTCGGGCCCGATCCGCTTGGCAAGAAGGCCGACTCAGATTCGGCGATCGATCGAATGGGTGCGTCGAAGCAAGCCATTGGCGCCGTGCTGCTTGACCAAAAGGTTCTTTGTGGGGTGGGCAACGTATACCGAGCCGAGGCGTTGTTTGTCTGTGGCATACATCCGTCACGGCTCGGCATTGCGCTCACCCGCGCCGAGTTGCAGATGCTGTGGGACACCGTGGTTGCGATGCTGCGTCAAGGAGTAAAAGACAACCGAATCATCACGGTGGGCCCCGAACACATCGCCCACATCAAGGGCCGAGCATTTCGTCGGGGCGAGGCCACGTTCGTGTACCACCGCGATCGGTGCCTAAAGTGCGCCACTCCGATCCAAACAGTCGAGCTTGCTGGCCGCCCCTGTTACTTCTGTCCGACCTGCCAACGGCGCTGAATCTGTTGTGTCAAGAAATTGTGTAGATGTTGGGTTTAGTGTCGAGTTGACAACTATTCGGCGCTGAGAACGAGTATTTTTCCTCGGTCTGGTCGTGGCGGCCAGAGTGGAAAGGGCGTTTGTACATGTTCGGTGATCGGTTCGCAAGGTCAGTTGTGCGTTCGAGGTGGGCGGCAATTGGAGCCGCAGTTGCAGTGGCTTGTGGCGCTGGTGGCGTTGGATGGGTTGCTCATGCGACATCGGTCGATTCGATCTCATCGTTCGTGAACATCGCGCCGTGTCGTTTGTTCGACACCCGTGCTGGCGGCGACACCGTAGGCGACCGGTCTACGCCACTCGGCACAGGCGAAACGTTCGAGCGCCAGGTGTGGGGAACAAATGGTGCCTGCGCCATCCCATCGACTGCTACAGGCATTTCGTACAACCTCACTGTGCCCGACCCCATCGTGACTGGATTCGTGAAGCTGTATCCGGGTGACGCTGCCGTCCCGAACGCAAGCGCAATCAACACGTCGGCGCTGTTTGGCACCAAGGCAAACGGTGGCATCGTTGGCCTCTCGGCAACTGGCAGCATCAAGCTGTTCAACCAAGTTGGACCACTCAACGCGATTCTCGACATCACCGGATACTTCGTTGGAGTCACACCCGGCACCGCTGGCGCTAATGGCACCAACGGAACCAACGGCGTAGACGGCATCGATGGCGTCAACGGCACCAATGGAACCAACGGCGTCGACGGGGTTGACGGCATCAATGGCATCAACGGCGTCAACGGCGTCAACGGCGTCACCGGAGCCCAGTACGGCCGTGACATCGCTGCAGTTTCCACCCTTGTTGCTGGCGTTGGTGTCCCAGCGCCCAATGATGTCTCGATCACCGTAGGCGCCGACGGTTTCCCAGTGTTGGCGTTCTTGGTGCCGTTCGATCCTTTGTTCCCGTTGAACGGCGACTTGACGATTGTGAAGTGTGTCGACCCGGCGTGTAGCTCTCCTGTGACACCAGTGAGCACGGGTTATACCGGCATATTGAGTCATCTGACCTCGATAACAATTGGCGCCGATGGAAACCCGATTGTGGCGTTCAGTGGCGTCGCTGGAGCTCTCAAAGTCACCAAGTGCACCACGCCTAACTGCATCAGCTTCGGACCCGACGAGACCCTCGACGCCACTGCAGCGCTGGATCCGGCGATTGCGATCGGCGCTGATGGCAACCCAATCGTGTCCTACTACGACTCGGTGACAGCTTCGCTGAAAGTGGCACATTGTCCTGATCCCGAGTGCATTGACCCTGTTACACCGGTCACTGTCGATCCTGCGGTCGCAGATCCGGCTGTTGATGCCGGCTCCTTTTCGTCGATCACCATTGGCGTCGACGGGAACCCTGTGATCTCGTACTATGACTTTCCCGCTGGGGTCAAGGTTGTGAAGTGCAGCGACGCAACCTGCACGACTCACAGAGCACCGGTCACGCTTGACTCGGCCGCTCTTGGTAACACGTCGATTGCTATCGGTGTCGATGCCAACCCAGTGATCTCGTACGCCGATGTCAACACCCAAGATCTCAAGATTGTTCACTGCGTCGACCAGGCGTGCTCCGGTGCGGTCACGCCCGTCACGTTGGATGCCAATGCTCTCGGAGTATTCACGACGTCGTTGGCGATCAGCGCCGATGGCAATCCATATGTGAGCTACACGAGTAACGGCGTGGTCACGGTGATTCGCTGCGCAAACACAGCGTGCACCGTAGCGAAGGCACCGCTCACAGTTGACCTCGATGGCGGCGTTGGCTCGCAGGCAATGGCGATTGGCGGCGATGCCAACCCTGTAATCGCCTATGTTGACGCCCTCGCGACTGGCGACGTGCGGGTGGCCAAGCTGACCCACAGTTCGTGGACACCATATGGCTGGGGTCGCTGACCCACGCCCGATTTAGACGCTGAGCGGTTCGACCCCAGGGTTGAGCCGCAGCGTCGGGTCAAACTCGTGTTTGAGGCGCTTGTGCAGCGCAGCGATTGACGCATCGGCCTTTCGTGGCTGGGCGAGGTCGCTGCGGTGCACAACACCAACACCAATCTCGGCCACAAACGCGCCCGTGACCGCTAATGATCGCAGGCTTGATGGCGCCACCGACCAGCGATGCGCGCCAGGAAGTGCAGGCGCACCGTCGACCGGTGTCAATCCCGCCAGAGCCGCCTGCTCGGCGACGTCAGAGGCGTGGCCTTCGAGCAGCGCCCACGTTGTGGTGCCGTCCCACAGAACGCTTACAGGGCGATACAGCGTGGCGAACGTGACCCACGGATCGGCCACGGTAGAGAACCACTGCGACACCGCAGCGAGCGGTCGGGTGCGCAAGATGACTTGGCCCAGAAAGCCAAGTGTGCCCTGCGAGCCCACGAGCAACCGGCACAGGTCGAAACCCGACACGTTTTTCACGGTAGGTCCGCCGGCTTTCACGACATGACCTGCCGCCGACACGTAATGCGCCTGAAGCAGAGCATCGCGCAGCGGCCCATAGCCGAGTCGACGCGTGTCGCTGAGACCGCGAGCCAGTGCGCCCCCAACAGTTCCGGATGCAGGCAGCGAGACGCATTGGCCAACGGCCGCCAGAGCCTGATTCAGCTCAACAACCGCAGTGCCTGCGCCGCAATGCACGATCATCTCGTCGGGTTGAATCGATTCGATTCCGCCCGGGGCTGCCACAACACGGCATCCTGCGAGGGCTCCCCCACGGGTGGACAGACCAGCGATCGCGACTGGGCCGTCGTTGACCCCGCCCACCTCGCCTGCAAACGATGTCAGATCCATGCGCCCTCGGGAACGTGATGCACATCGCCACAACCTGATGCGCTGGGCAGCACCTTGGTTGGGTTCGCAAGTGCTGTTGGGTCAAATGCTCGACGCATTGC
>CANNMD010000171.1 GCA_947505655.1 Acidimicrobiaceae bacterium
CGCCTCGGCAATCTCGTTTCGTTCGTCGAAGTGAAGACCCGCGCAACCGATGCATACGGAGATCCGGCGCTGGCTGTGACGCCGCGAAAACAGATTCGACTACGGCGTCTGGGGGCTGCGTGGCTTGCGGCGCACGCAGTTCACGGGGTCGAGGTTCGCTTCGATGTGGTGTCAGTTCTTGGCGTCCGGGTACGCGTAATCGAGGGCGCCTTTTGACGTTTCGTCATTGCCTCGCGCTGAACCCAACATGGCTTGTGCCAATGGCGGCGTAGGTCGGTGGCTTCGGCTGGCACTGCCACGATGTGCCCGGTGCCGGGTGCAATGTCTTGATGGCATCCGGGGCACAGGTAGGTTTTGGTGGCCTCGTAGGGATGAATACGGCGAACCTCGACGGCGCCGTAGCCGCCATCCCATAGTCCCATGGTCAGCCCGAGAATGCCCACAGCACGAGCACGAGCACGACCACAATCGAGGCGGCCACCAGCGCGAGGTCGCCACGTTTTGGAATGAACTTTCGGTGAGGGTTATAGCCCATTGCGTAAGTATCGTCGCCAGACATGGAAACAATCGAAGTTTCACGCCAAGACGGCGTCGTCACAGTCATGCTCAACCGCCCGGCAAAGAAGAACGCGGCCACGAATCAGATGTGGATCGAGCTGCTCGAAACCTTCCGTGACATCTCCGGCCGGGCCGACGACCGTGCGGTCATCATCACTGGCGCAGGCGGCGAGTTCTGTTCTGGCGCCGACCTGTGGGCCGCGCCTGGCGATGGCCCACCACGCCACCAGCTCAGCGCAATGCGCCAGATCACCGAGGTGGCGCTGTCGTTGCACCGCATGCCCCAGCCAACCATCGCCAAGGTACGCGGCGTTGCTGTTGGTGCCGGGTGCAACCTTGCGTTCGGATGCGACTTGGTGGTGGCGTCTGAGACAGCACGCTTCTCCGAGATCTTCTCGCGTCGCGGTCTCTCGCTCGACTTCGGTGGTTCGTGGGTGTTGCCTCGCCGCGTTGGCCTACACATCGCCAAAGAACTCGCATTCTTCGGCGACATCGTTGATGCTGCCGAGGCAAAAGAGCTTGGCCTCGTCAACCGCGTGCTCCCCGATGCAGACCTCGATGCGTTTGTCGCCGGCTGGGCGGCGCGCCTTGTGGCTTCGCCACCAATTGCGATCGCGCAGAGCAAGCGCATGCTCAACAATTCGATGAACGTGACCATGGAAGAAGCGCTCGACGACGAGGGTGCTGCGCAGACCGTGAACTTCGGCACCAAAGACACGCCCGAAGCCATCATGGCCTTCATGGAAAAGCGTGAGCCCAACTTCAAGGGCCGATGACGGCGAGGCACCGCAGGCGTGCCACTAGTTTGGTGCAGGTGAAACGACTGGTGGCAGCCGCCGCGATCTGTGCGGCAGCGTTGTGGATACCGGCCATTGCCGGGTCAGCGGGCGCCAGCGCGCCACCCGACGCCGTGCCGTCAGATTCAGTGCCATCAGAGCTCGATGAGTCGATCCTCGGCATCGAGGTACCGCCTGCCCAAGTGGTGAGTGGCGCTGCGGTCAGCGGTCCGCTCGTTGCGATTCCATCCGGATGCGCCGCGCCGCGATCGGCAACGGTTGTGTTCGTGGGATCAATGGTGGCCAAAGACGCGCGCACTGCACGCTTTCGCCTTGAGCAAGTTCGCGCTGGCAGCGCCGAGAGCTATGCCGCGAATGGTCTCATCGATGTGCGCTTCGACGACGACGTTCGCTTTCTCTCGGCCGACCAGCGCTATCTCGTTGGTGCCGCACCGCTCGATGGCAGCCTTGTGTTGGCATCAAAGGTGCGTGATTCGAAACCGTTGTTCGGCGGCAACGCGGTGATCGGCGTGAACGACAAGACCCTTGAGTGCCCCACAGTTGACGACCCCATTCGGGCGTTGCATGTGGACGGCAGCGAGATCGATAGCGGCGTGCTGAACGGTCTTGGGGGAGCCAAGCGTCAGATCGTGATGGCCGTAGCGGTACCCGTGTTTTGGGCCTTCGTTGTGGTCATTGTGTTGGTGCTATTCCGGTGGTTGCTAGCCGCGATGCTGGTTGCCGTGCGGCGCGCCGCGGCAGGCGAGCGCATGTCGGCAATGCGGCGCAGTGTGTCTAGGCGCTGAGCGCGCCAAGCGCCCGGCCGCGTATGTCGGCCACTGCATGGGTGAGGCCCAGCGGATCGCGGAACAACGCGCTGCCTGCCACGAACACGTTGGCGCCTGCGACGGTGGCGTTGGCCACGGTGGCCGGAGCAATGCCGCCATCAACTTCGAGATCGACAATGTCGTCGAGGCCGGCGGCGGTGATCATCTCGCGCACTTCGCGAATCTTGGGCTCCATCGTGGAGATGTATGACTGCCCGCCGAAGCCGGGGTTCACGGTCATCACGAGCACCAGGTCGACCAGGTCGAGCACGTGCGCGATGGCGCTGGCGGGAGTGGCGGGATTGATGGACACGGCCGCTTTGCCGCCGAGCGAACGGATGTTGCCGAGCGTGCGATGCAGATGGGTGCAGGCTTCGGCGTGAACGATGAGTCGCTCGCAGCCGGCATCGATGAATGCGCCAGCGAGCACATCGGGGGTGAACACCATCAGGTGGGCCTCGAAGGGCAGCGTGGTGTGGCGTCGGGTGCTGGCAATGAGGTCGGGACCAAACGTGAGGTTGGGCACGAACTGGCCGTCCATGACATCCCAATGAATTCGGTCGACTCCGGCAGCTTCGAGCGCTGTGACGGCAGCACCAAGCTCGGAGAAATCGACGGGCAGAACTGACGGTGCAATTGCGATCGGACGAGGCATCGCCCATGACGCTACCCAACCGGACGTATTGCATGTCGAAACGGCCTACGATCGAACCATGGAATCAGATGAGCTCCATACGTCGCACATGGTGGTCGGAGGCGATGCACTTGCGCGAGACGCCAACGGGCGCGTGGTGTTTGTGGCCGGAGCCCTTCCTGAAGAAACGGTTCGTGTGCGGTATCGCACGACCAAGAAAGACTTCGCAACCGCCGATGTAATCGAGGTGATCACGGCATCGCCAAGCCGCGTTGAGCCCGCCTGTGAGGCGTGGCAACGCGGATGCGGTGGCTGCGATTGGCAGCACATCGAGCCACAGGCTCAGCTTGCGTTCAAAGCCGACATGGTGCGCGAAGCCCTAGCCCGCACCGCCAAGATCGATCAGCCTGTTGTCACCATTGGTGCATCGATTGAGCCGTGGGGGTATCGCACCACCGTGCGCCTTGCGGTCGATCCATCGGGGCGCGTCGGGTTCCGGTCACGGCGCTCGCACGATCTTGTGCTCACCCAGGCGTGCCCGGTGGCGCATCCGTTGATCAATGAGATGTTGGCGGTTGTTACGGCTACCCGAACCGACGAGATCACGTTGCGGGTTGGCCTCGGTAACGACGAACCTGCCGCGTGGGGCGACACGGGCGGCGAGATCTTTGGGCTTGGCATGGGCATCACCCACGGCGTGCACGCGATGGTGCACGAGGTTGTTGCGGGGCATCGCTTTCAGGTGTCTGCTGGCTCGTTCTTCCAGTCGTCCCCAGCGGCTGCCGAACTGTTGGTTCAGTCCGTGGCGCGGGCGTGTGCCGATATCGATCTGCGCAAGGCAACCGTCATCGATGCCTACGGCGGAGTCGGGCTCTTCGCCGCCACGGTGGCTGGCGCTGCTGGCCGAGTGGTGTTGGTCGAGGCATCGCCCAGTGCATGTGCCGATGCTCGCCACAATCTGGCCGTGCAGCGAGCCGATGGTCGCGCCGAGGTCGTTGAGCGCCGACTCGAAGATTGGGAGCCGGTTGATGCCCAAGTGGTGATCGCCGATCCAGCGAGAAGCGGCCTCGACAAAGTTGCAGTGGCAGTGCTTGCCGACACGGGTGCCGATCGTTTTGTGCTCGTGAGTTGCGATGCCGGGTCATTGGCCCGAGATACGCGATTGCTGCGCGACGCGGGCTATGCCCACCGCGGTACCGAGGTGTTCGATGTGTTTCCAAACACGTCGCACATCGAGGCGGTTACTCGCTTCGACCGCGTATAAGCAGCGACGGCTCAGCGCATCACAGCTGCCACTTGGGCGGTGTCGAGGTATTCCTCGAGACGCGTAATGCGCCCGTCTGAAACGTAGACACGAAGCGCTGCAGGCAGATCGAGCTCGCCGTTCTTGGCGGTGCCGCGCAGCACATGCTGTTGGTAGTAGCCGTCGTCGACAATGGTGCGGCGCACTTCTTCGTAACGCATGTTGGTCAGCGAGCGGTGCAAGCTGAGCAGCGTTTTGATGTTGTCAGCGCGAGTTTGATTGACCTTGTCGAAGTTGTGCCAGATGGTGGCATCGTCGGCGTAGATGGCCTCAACGGTGGCGACATCGCACGTGCGCAAGTGGCACACTTGCGACGTGCTCAAACCTGTTCTGTCGCTCGAAGTTGCTGCCGCTGTAGCTGATGGCTTGCCCGTGGTCGCGCTGGAGTCGACCATCTTTTCGAATCTCGGATTGCCATCGCCGTTCAATGCCGACGCGCTGCAGCGTTGTCTCGCGGCGGTGCGCGCAGGGGGAGCCGTGCCAGCCGTAACCGCAGTGCTCGATGGCATCGCGCGCGTTGGTCTCGACGAGACCGAGCATCATCGGGTGTTGGGTGCGGGCCACAAGGTTGCCGAACGCGATCTTGCAGTAGCTATCGGCCAAGGGTGGGAGTTCGGAGCCACCACGGTGTCTGCATCGGTTGCGTTGGCGGCAGCGGCGGGCGTGCACGTGTTTGCGACGGGCGGCATCGGGGGAGTGCATCGTGGCGCTGAGATCACCGGCGACATTTCTGCCGACCTCGATGCGCTGGCTCACCAGCCGGTGATCACCGTGTGCGCAGGGGCTAAGGCCTTTCTCGATCTGCCGCGCACGCTTGAGTATCTCGAGACTGTGGGCGTGCCGGTGCTTGGCTGGCAGCACGATTGGTTCCCAGCGTTCTACACGCGCAGTGCTGGGCTGAAGCTGACCCATCGGGTGGAGTCGGGCAACGAAGTGGCAGCCATCTTCGCCGCGCGTAGCCGTGTGAACAGCGGCATGTTGCTCACGGTTCCCATCCCGCTCAATGACGAACTCGATACCGACATGCTCGACGCGGTGCTTGCCGAAGCGCTGACCGATTGCGACGCTGCGGGCGTAACGGGAGCCGCGATTACTCCGTTTGTGTTGGGTCGCATCGCTGAGGCCACTGCCGGACGAAGCATCCCGGCGAACCTTGCGTTGGCCGAGAACAACGCAGCCGTCGCTGCACAGGTGGCGTGCGCTATTTCGAAAGTCGGGCAGTAACCCGACGCAAGAATTGGTTGCGTTGCTCGAGGGTGGAGCGATCGATGTTGTAGAGCGCGATCCAACTCGTGCGGCAACGCGGCGAGCACAGTACGCGCAGACTGCGCAGTGCAGTTCGCTTGCCGCCTTCGCCCTCGAGAGCGTTGATCCATTTCGATGAGCCGTGTGTGGTGACCACG
>CANNMD010000172.1 GCA_947505655.1 Acidimicrobiaceae bacterium
ACGAGCGGGCAGATCGTTGAGCTCAACGAGACCCTGATCGAGCCACTCCTGATATGGATGCTCGCTGGCCAGACCGCTCTTCACTTCGTCGTCGCTCACAATGCGACCCTGCGCGGTGTCCACGAGGAACATGCGCCCAGGCTGCAAGCGACCCTTCTTCACGATGCGCGCTGGATCGATGTCGATCACGCCGCTCTCGCTCGCCATCACCACGAGATCGTCGTCGGTGACCCAGTAACGACCTGGGCGAAGCCCGTTGCGGTCGAGCACCGATCCGATCACTGTGCCATCGGTGAACGCCACGTTGGCGGGGCCATCCCATGGCTCCATCAACGACGAATGGAACCGGTAGAACGCACGCCGCGCCGGGTCCATGTTGGTGTTGTTTTCCCACGCTTCGGGGATCATCATCAACATGGCATGAGGCAGCGAGCGGCCAGCAAGGTGCAACAGTTCGAGCACTTCATCGAAGCTCGCCGAGTCAGATCCGCCAGGGGTGCAAATCGGGAAGGCGCGCTCGAGGCCGGGCAGCATGCCGCTGCCGAGCAACGCTTCGCGCGTACGCATCCAGTTGCGGTTGCCCTGCACTGTGTTGATCTCGCCGTTGTGAGCGATGTAGCGGTACGGGTGCGCCAACGCCCAACTTGGGAACGTGTTGGTGCTGAATCGGCTGTGCACCAAGGCCAACGCGCTCTCGACTCGCTGGTCGCTCAGGTCGGTGAAGAAAACCGCAAGCTGCGGCGTGGTGAACATGCCCTTGTAGATCATTGTCCGGCTCGACAGCGATGGGAAATACGTTCCCTGTTCAGCAGCAAGCTCGTGCTCGATGCGCTTGCGAGCAACGAACAGCTTGCGATCAAGGTCGAGACCGTTGGCCGTGCCGGTGTCGGCAACGAACAACTGACGAATGATCGGCATCACCTGGCGGGCACCGGCACCAAGGCACGACGGATCGACCGGCACATTGCGCCAGCCAAGGGCGCGCAGACCCTCGTCGGCAAGCAGCGACTCAATCGATGCCACAGCCTTGTCTGCGTCGTGGGCATCGGCCGGCAAGAAGGCGAGGCCGGTTGCGTAGCTGCCAACAGCGGGAAGCTCGAAATCGACCACGGCGCGCAGGAACGCGTCGGGGATCTGGATCAGGATTCCGGCGCCGTCGCCGGTATCTGCCTCGGCTCCGGTTGCGCCTCGATGCTCCATGTTGCACAGGGCGGCGATTCCCATCGACACGATGGCGCGGCTGGGCACACCTTTGATGTTGGCAACGAACGACACGCCGCAGGCGTCGTGTTCGAACCGTGGGTCATAGAGCCCATAGGGCGCGGGGTAATTGTTGTGCATCGTCCACATCCACTGAAGTCGGTTTGGCTTGGTGGACGCTCGGGACGACGCTGGCCCGAACGGTCGAGGTCATGCTACGGGAACGGCGGACTTTCGACAATCAATTATTCGGCAACATCAGCGTTGCCCATTGCTCAATCGACGAAGCGTGGCTCACGATTTTCGAAGTTCGCCGTGACAGCCTCAACTTGGTTTGGTGATCCGATCTGGGCACCGATCACGCGACGCTCTTCGGCGAACTGCTCGGCGGCACCAGCATTGGCAATGCGATTGAAGAGCTCTTTTGAGCCGCGCACTGCGCCGGGGCTGCGGGTTGCGATCTCATGGGCCATCGCCAAGGCATCTTCGAGCGGCGTATCACTCAGGCGGGTAGCCAGGCCCAACTCGAAGGCTTCGCGGCCGCTGAACACCCGCGCCGTGAACGTGAGTTCTTTAGCGATGTCGGGGCGCACCAACGACGACAGCACCTGTGTGCCGGTCATGTCGGGCACGAGACCCCAGTGCACTTCGCGCACAGACATCTTGGTGTCGGGATGCACAATACGAATGTCGGCACCGAGTGCGATCTGAATGCCGCCACCCAACGCGTGGCCATGAACGGCAGCGATCACCGGAACAGGAATCTCCTGCCACACCCAAGCCACTTGCTGACCAAGGTGGGTAATGCGGCCAGCCTTCATCGCACCAGGGTTGCCGTTGTCGCCATCGGCTGCGGCATCATCGGCCGATGCTCCACCAGCCATTGCTTGAAACGAACTGAAGTCGAGGCCGGCGCAGAACGACGCACCTTCGCCCGACAGGACCACCACGCGCACGCCGGGCTCAGTCTTGAGTCGCTCGCCGGCTGCGGCGATGGCCGAGAACATGGCCCCGTCGAGAGCATTGCGCTTGTCGGGCCGGTTCATACGAACGTCGGCAACACCGTTGGAAATAGAGATCGATACGCGGTCGGACATTTCCTCAGTCTGGCAGAGCAGGCTTGTTCATGGCACACTGCGACGATGAATCTGAACCTCTCGGCCGATGAAGTCCTGAACACCACACGCTCCGTACGCAAGCGCCTCGACTTCGATCGGCCTGTCGAGCGCACGGTTGTCGAAGAGTGTCTCGAGATCGCGCTGCAGGCGCCAACCGGCTCAAACAGCCAAGGCTGGCACTGGTTCGTTGTTGAAGATGCGGCCAAGAAGAAGGCCCTCGCCGACATCTACAAGACCAACTTCATGCAGTATGCGCAGAACCCTCGCAGTGCCGGATACGCCGAAGGCGACATGCGCGCCGAGCAGGCTGGCCGCGTCACCGAATCAGCGATGTACCTCACCGAGAACTTCCACCGGGCACCGCTCATGCTCATTCCTTGCATCACGGGCCGCCTCGACAACGCTCCGGTGATGGCCGCGGCAAGCGCGTGGGGTTCGTTGTTGCCAGCCGTTTGGAGCTTCATGCTCGCTGCCCGCGAGCGCGGCATCGGTTCGGCGTGGACCACCATTCACCTGATGAACAACGGCGAGCGCGAAGCGGCCGACATCCTCGGTATCCCGTTCGACGAAGTCACTCAGGGCGGCTTGTTCCCCATCGCGTACACGATCGGCACCGACTTCAAGTCGGCCAAGCGCATGCCACTCGCTCCTGTGCTGCACTGGGACAAATGGTGACAGCAGGTCACCTGCACAACAGCCAGCACGGCTTCGCGTATCGCTTCGACTGGGGCACCGAAGGCCTCCGCGCCCTGGCGCCACATGTCGATGTGGTCATTATCGTCGACATCCTTCGCTTCACCACCGCTGTATGCGCCGCGATCGAGAGCGGTTGCACCGTGCTTCCGTATCCATGGGCTGATGACGACCTGCACGCATACGCCGCAGCGAACAACGCCGCGTTCGGTGGGCTTCGCGAACACGGCGGCTACTCGCTGTCGCCCACAGACCTGCTGACGTCACAATCTGGTTCGCGCGTCGTGTTGCCATCGCCAAACGGTTCAGCGCTGTCGTTTGTCGCCCGCGAATTGGGAGCCCATCGCGTGCTGGCCGGATCGCTACGCAACGCAACCGCCACCGCTCGCCACGCCCTCGCTATCGCCCGAGGGGGCAAGGATTACCAACCCTCAATCGGCGTGATCGCTGCAGGCGAACGGTGGGGCGACCCTGCCGGGTCGATGAGGCCAGCCGTCGAAGACCTCATCGGCGCGGGCGCTGTGCTCAACGCACTCGACCCTTCGGGCGCCGTAGCAACGCCATGTTGCTCACCCGAGGCTGCCGCCGCGCGTGCCGCTTTTCATCAAGCCCGCCCACGCTTGTTCGACACTCTGTGCGCATCGGGTTCGGGCCGAGAACTACTTGCTCGCGGCTGCGAAGACGACATCGCCACCAGCGCCGCTCTTGATGTCACCGAGGTCGTTGCCGAACTGGTTGGAAACGCATTCCAACGCGCCTGACTCGGCGGCCTACAACTCAACCGTGCCGCTCACGCAGGTAACGCAGTGCCCACCCACCCAAATGTCGGCGCCTTCATTATCGGCGCTGATGTACACGCGCCCGGCGCGCCCGAGAACGGCTCCCTGGCTTGCCATGTAGGGGGCAACGACGCGAGATGTTCGTAGCAGCCATTGCGCGACCGAGGCGTTGAGACTTCCGGTAACCGGATCTTCTACCGTGCTGCCATCCTTCGCGAAGAATGCGCGCACCTCGTACGCGCACGGCGAACCAGCCGGATACATACCAACGACTCCGATGTCGAGGCCTTCAACAAACGCCGGCTTGAGCGCAAGCACGGCCTGAGCATCGCGGAGCATGACTGCCACCCAGCCCGGACCATTGTCAACCCATTGGCTGTCGATGATGGCGGAGATTTCTATGTTGAGCGCTCTCGCAATCTGAGCCACAGTCGCGTCGTCCACGGGGCCGTCACGCCGCAGCGGCGGAGCAGCGAATGCCAGTTGCTGATCGGATCGCCGCACCCGAATCAATCCGGCGCCGCACTCTTGCACCACCACTCCGGACTGCTTCGACACTCCCCCGCCAAGCAACCACGCGTGACACGAGCCCAGCGTTGGGTGGCCAGCGAATCCAAGCTCAACCGTGGGCGTGAAGATGCGCACTCGATAGTCGGCCTCCGGACTTGATGGCGCCAGCAGGAACGCAGTCTCGGAGAGGTTCGTCCAATGGGCAAAGCGCTGCATCGCATGGGTCGAGAGCCCCTCGCCATCGCACACAACTGCCAATGGATTACCGAGATAGGCCTCAGCGGTGAAGACATCAACTTGAACGAACCTACGACTGAGCATCAGCAAAGTGTGTCAGCTCAAACAAAGGGTGACTGCAGATTATTCGACGAGGCGCAGCCCGCTTGGGGCAACCGACGCCGCAGCGTGCGGCAGATCGACAACGAACTCGGTGCGGTGCGCTGGGAACACGTGCTCAGACAACAGCACAGGGCGACCGTGGGTGTCTTTGGTGAGTCGCTCGCAGCACAACACAGGCGAGCCCACAGGCACACCGAGCAAGGCCGCGTCGGCAGGAGTAACCGAGTCGGCTCCAATGGTTTGCGTCGCGCCGCCAAGGGCAATGCCAAGCAACTCGTAAAACGGCGACCGCTCGACATCGCGCCTCGACAGGTGTTGGCCCAACTCGGCCGGGCACCACACGGTGACCACGGCGAAGGGTTCGCCATCGGCGAGGTTGATGCGCTTCACGCGCAACACGTTGTCGGATTTGAGCGCTGCGCGAACCCGACCTGGGGCAGGGACAAACGCGAACTCGATGATCTTGCGTTGCGGCTCGACGCCACTCTCGGCCATTTGTCCTTCGATGGTGACGAGTTGTCCGAGCGTTTGCCGCAACGGCGCCGCCGCGACGAACCACCCGAAACCTTGGCGAGCATCGACAAGTCCTTCGTCTCGTAGCGTCTCGAGCGCGCGCCGAATGGTGACCCGGCTGGCGTCGAACTCGGCCGACAGTTCGGCTTCGCTGGGGAGCACACGACCTGCTGCGTAACTTCCGGCGGCGACGCGGCCGCGGAGGTCATCGGCAATCTGTTGGTACCTGATTGTTCTCATCGTTGTGTCACCACCTTTGGTCGGTTGGTTTGACCATCAAAAACACTTGTCTTATACTTGTCTACATCCGCCGGCAAGCACAAGGGGCAATCACATGGCCG
>CANNMD010000173.1 GCA_947505655.1 Acidimicrobiaceae bacterium
CGAGGCAATGACGAAACGTCAAAAGGCGCCCTCGATTACGCGTACCCGGACGCCAAGAACTGACACCACATCGAAGCGAACCTCGACCCCGTGAACTGCGTGCGCCGCAAGCCACGCGGCCCCCAGACGCCGTAGTCGAATCTGTTTTCGCGGCGTCACAGCCAGCGCCGGATCTCCGTATGCATCGGTTGCGCGGGTCTTCACTTCGACGAACGAAACGAGATTGCCGAGGCGCACCACGAGATCGAGTTCGCCACCGGGTGCACGCCAATTGCGATCGATCACCGTGTAGCCCTGAGTGCGATACCACCGCGCTGCTTGATCTTCTCCCCAACGCCCGCGCGCATTGCGCGACAGGTCTACAGGTCGATCGGAGGGAGTTCCTCGATATTCACGTCCTTGAACGTGAGCACCCGAACCTTCGGAACGAAGCGGGTCTTGCGGTACATGTCCCAAACCCATGCGTCAGTGAGCACCACCTCGATGAGGGGCCGCGACGCATCGCCAAGTTGAGTCACTTGCACTGCGTTGGCCAGATAAAACCGGCGCTCGGTCTCAACGGCGAAGCGGAACATGCCCGCGACGTCTTGGTACTCCTGCGCGAGTTGAAGCTCTCGCTCGGACTCGTAGTTCTCGAGATCGTCAGAGCTCAATGGAGGGTGCTTTCACCGAATAATCGGCCTCCGACCGGAATGGTCAGCGGTCGCGCTTTTCCTTGATCTTGGCTGCCTTACCCGAGCGATCACGCAGGTAGTACAACTTGGCGCGACGCACGTCGCCACGACGCACAACTTCGAGCTTGGCCACGGTTGGGGCGTGCATTGGGAATGTGCGCTCGACGCCAACGCCGTAGCTCACCTTGCGGACCGTGTAGGTCTCGGCAACGCCGCTGCCGTGCAGGCCAATCACGTTGCCCTGGAAGATCTGGATGCGCTCTTTGTTGCCTTCGATGACCTTGACGTGCACCTTCACTTCGTCACCAGGACCGAACTGAGGAATGTCGGTGCGGATGTACTGGTTGTCTACAAGATCGGTGGACTTCATGACGCGGTCTTTCGTAACAGCCCGAAACGGGAGCCTGAGTGGCGAACGCTCAAGGATAGGCCGCGGAGGGGAACTCTTCCAACAAACGACGGTCATCATCTGAAAGTCCGCCACGCGCCTCGATGAGGTCGGGGCGATACCGAAGGGTGCGATGCAGCGCCTGAGCGTGGCGCCAGCGGGCCACTTTGGCGTGATCGCCGCTGCGCAAGATCTCGGGTACGGCCCATCCCCTGAACTCATTGGGGCGGGTGAACTGAGGTTCTTCGAGCAGTCCCGATGCACCAAAACTCTCGGTCACTGGGCTCATGTCGTTACCCATTGCGCCCGGCAACAGCCGAGTGACGGCCTCGATCACCAAGCATGCAGCGACTTCGCCACCCGACAGCACGACATCGCCAATCGACAGTTCGTCGTCGACGAGGTGCTCGCGCACGCGGTGGTCGATGCCCTCGTAGCGCCCGCACAGCAGGCTGAAGCCACCACTCTCGGCGAGCTCGTGGGCCATGCGCTGATCGAACCTGCGACCACCCGGGCCGAGCAGAAACAACGGACGAGGCGGGTCAGCGGCTTCGACCGAAGCAAAAATGGGGCCGGGCTGCATCACCATTCCGGCGCCGCCACCAAACGGCGAGTCGTCGACGGTGCGATGCGCATCGGTGGTGTGCTCGCGCAGATCGTGGCAGCGCAGATCGAGCAGGCCGTTGGTACGGCACTTCCCGAGCAAGCTTTCGCTGCAGAAGTCGTCGACGAGTCCGGTGAAGATGGTGAAGACGTCGATTCGCATCGGCGCCAACTCTAGGGGCATCTCAGGAATCGAGATCGAACAAGCCGTCGGGCGGATCGATGGTGATGACACCATCGATGCAGCTCACCACGAATGTGATGGGCACCAGGGCCCCCGTGTCGAGTTCGAGAATGTCGTGGGCCGGATTGGCCAACACGCCGATACAGCGGCCGCGTGAGGTTCCATTGGCTTCAACGACTTCGGCGTTGAGCAGTTGGTGAACCCACAGCGCATCGGGGTCGTCGATGGGTTCGGCGAAGAGCACGGCGTTGGTGAGTGACTCGACCGCAGTGCGATCGTCGAAGCCCACAAAGTGAGCCAGCCATCGTTGCGGCAACCGCTTTGACGATGCGAGCGTGCGCCATTGGCCGTTGGCCCACAGACGCGAACCGACCGCGAGACGATCCTCGCGGTCAGTGATCAGATCTATGTATGTGTCGCCCTTGACGCCATGTGGGCGCCGGATGACTCCGACTTCGACGAGACCTGCTGGCATGTCGCCACCAGTTGAGCGAGGTCGATCAGTCATCGACGAAGTCGACGTCGACTTCGACGCCATCGCGAGTGCCGGCGGCACGAACGACGGTGCGAATGCTCTGCGCTGTACGGCCACGACGGCCGATCACGCGGCCGAGGTCTCCAGGACCGACCTTGACCTGCAGCTTGATGCGACCCTTCGAGGGAATGCCCTCGACGCGAACAGCCTCGGCATCGTCGACGATTGAACGCACGACATGCACGAGAACCGCAGTTGCGGTTGGTGCAGCGACTTGATTGCCAGCGTCGACGCCATCTTCGGCGCCGTCGAGCTCATTGCTCACTTGGCAGCCCGTGCGACGCCGAACTCAGTCCATGCGCCAGAGATTTCGAGCAGCTTGCGAACACGATCGGTTGGCTGTGCGCCGTCCATCAACCACTTGACGGCCTTGGCGTTATCAATGGTGATGACGCTGGGCTCGGCACGAGGGTTGTACTGGCCGACAATTTCGATGAACCGACCATCGCGCGGCGACCGACTATCGGTTGCAACGATGCGATATTGCGGCTGCTTGGTCTTACCGACTCGGGTGAGGCGCAGCTTCACTGACATTTGATACAGACTCCTGATTGGTCTACAGAACTGTGAAAGGTTAGCGCCAGAGTGACGGGTACACACCCGACGCAGCGATAACCGACAGATGACTCAGCGTTGATTGAACGGCATATCGCTAAAAGCGCCCGGCATTTGGCCCTTGAGGGCACCTAAACCGCCCGGCATCATCGGCATCTTCTTCTTGCCCTTTTTGCCCATGGTCATCGGGCCCATGCGCTTCATCATCTTTTGCATCTCGCTGAACTGCTTGACGAGACGGTTGATTTCGCCCACCGACGTGCCGCTGCCCACCGCAATGCGATTACGCCGACTGCCGTTGATGATCTCGGGCTTGCGCCGTTCGGCAGGAGTCATCGAGCGGATGATGGCCTCGACTGGCTTGAGGTCGTCGTCGTCGATCTTGGCGTTCTTGAGTTCTTTGGGCATGCCCGGCATCATTCCCAATAGACCCGACAACGGACCCATCTTCTTGAGCTGCTGCATCTGGTCGAGGAAGTCGTCGAGCGTGAACTCGCCATCCATCAGCCGTTGAGCAGCCTCGGTAGCAGAATCCTTCTCGAACGCCTTCTCGGCCTGTTCGATGAGCGTGAGCACATCGCCCATACCCAAGATGCGGCTGGCCATACGGTCGGGGTGGAACTGCTCGAACGCATCGAGCTTCTCGCCGGTAGACGCAAAGGCGATGGGCCGACCAATGACCTCTTTGACGCTGAGCGCCGCACCACCGCGGGCGTCGCCATCGAGTTTCGACAAGATCACGCCGTCGATGGCGAGGGTTTCGTGGAATGCCTCGGCGACCCCAACGGCGTCTTGACCGGTCATCGCGTCGATGACCAAGAACGTGTAGTGCGGCTCGATGGCTTGGCTGATCTGACGGACCTGAGCCATCATGTCGGAATCGATAGCCAAGCGACCGGCGGTGTCGACGATGAGTACATCGCGGCCCAATCGGCGGGCCTCGGCCAAACCGCGAGCCGCCACCGTGACCGGATCGCCAGCCTCGCTAAACACCGGAACATCGATCTGACGACCAAGCACACGCAACTGCTCGACGGCTGCTGGGCGCTGCAGGTCGGCACCAACCAGCAATGGCTGGCGCCCCTGACTCTTAAACCACTTCGCCAACTTCGCCGAGTTCGTGGTCTTACCAGAACCCTGCAGACCGGCCATGAGCACCACAGTTGGCGGCCGACCGGCGTAGGTGATCTTGAGTGTCTGACCACCAAGGATGTTGGTGAGTTCGTTGCTGACGATCTTGATGACTTGCTGGCTCGGATCGAGCGCCTGCGACAGCTTGAGACCCACGGCTTGCTCGCGGATGCGTTCGACAACGGTGCGGGCGACAGCGACGTTGACGTCGGCCTCAAGCAGCGCTGTGCGGATCTCGCGCAAGACCTCGTCGACATCGCTGTCGGTCAGGCGGCCTTTGCCGCGCAGCTTCTTGAAGATGCCATCAAAACGATCGGACAGTGTGTCAAACATGCCCGCTCAGGCTAGCGGCCGCGGCTGGTTGTCAGAGACGCCTTACTCGGAGAACAGCGCCTCGATGAACTCGGTGGGATCAAACTCGACGAGGTCGCCGATGGTTTCGCCCAAACCAACGAGCTTCACGGGTAGGCCAAGCTCGGTCTCGATAGCGAACACAATGCCACCCTTGGCCGAGCCGTCGAGTTTGGTGAGCACCACGCCGGTGACCTCGGTGGCCTCGGCAAACTGACGAGCCTGCGCCAGACCGTTTTGGCCGGTGGTGGCATCGATCACCAGCAACACCTCGGTGACACGGCCGCGACCTTTGCCAGCGACGCGACGCACCTTGCGAAGTTCTTCCATCAGGTTGGTCTTGTTGTGCAAGCGGCCAGCTGTGTCGGCCAGCACCAGTTCGATCTTGCGCGCGCTTGCGCTTTCGATGCCGTCGAAGATCACTGCACTGGGGTCGCTGCCCTCGTTACCTCGCACCAGCTCGCTGCCCGAGCGTTGCGCCCATGTGGCAAGTTGCTCTGCGGCGGCGGCGCGGAAGGTGTCGCCCGCCGCCATCAATACAGTGCGCCCCAGCTGGCGCTGCTGAGCGCCGACCTTGCCGATGGTGGTGGTTTTTCCCACACCATTGACGCCAACAAAGAGCCACACGTTTGGAGAATCGGCATCGCCGGGCTCAAGCCGCAGCGCCCGATCGCTGGCGCTGAGACGGCCGATCATGTCGGACTGCAAGGCATTGAGCAGCGCGTCAGGATCGGCGAGTTCTTTAGCTTTCACCCGGGCGCGCAGCCCGTTGAGCAGCTCATCGGTGACGCGAACTCCAACGTCGGCGCGCAGCAAGGCTTCTTCGAGATCGTCCCACGTTTCGTTGGTGATGCCGGCACGCCCGCGCACGCCGCTGAACACGCCCACAAGTGCTGCGCGTGACTTTGCCATACGGTCGCGAAAGCGAGGCCGTTCGAACGATTCGGGTTCACCCTCGACATCGACCTCAGCCGCTGGTTCGACCTCGACCGCGACCGCTGGTTCGGCCTCGACCTCAACATCGGCCGCAGCGATTGGCTCAGGAGAGCGAGCGGGGGTTGGCG
>CANNMD010000174.1 GCA_947505655.1 Acidimicrobiaceae bacterium
CTCGGACCTGGCCTGTCATTTTCTTGGAAGCGCGCACTCGGAGTCACGAGCTTCAAGCGCAAAATCGCCAAAGCCACTGGCATCCCCACCTCGCGCTCCGGTCGGCAAGCGAAACTTGGGCGCATCTTCAAGATCCGCTGATCGCTCGCTAGTTCTTCGCGAACCAGCCGTTTACATCGGCCAGCACATAGGCGTCGATCGACGCGAAGAAACACACCTCGCCGGCAGCAGACACCGGGGCAATCACCGCGTTTGCAACCGTGGCCCCAGCAACAAAGTTCACGGTTGATGCCAACGGCAACGCACCGCACGGAAACACCGTCACAAACCCAGCGCCAACCGGATCGACAACGGTCACGTTCAACGACACAGCGCCCGCGCCAGTAGACGGCACGCCCCCCGCGCCAGCAACAGCCACATGCAACACATTCGCGCCGCCGTAACGCTGCTGAGCGACACCCACGACACCCTGTGGTTCAGCCGGGCGCGAATCAAACACTCGGGCGGGCGACAGTGCCGTGAACCCCGATCCAGATACAAACCAACCGTTTACGTCGGCCAGCACATAGGCGTCGACCGACGCGAAGAAACACACATCGCCGGCAGCAGACAGCGGGGCAATCACCGCGTTCGCGACCGTAGCGCCAGCAACAAAGTTCACGCTTGATGCCAACGGCAACGCACCACACGGAAACACCGTCACGAACCCCGAACCAATCGGATCGACCACCGTCACGTTGAGCGAAACGGCACTCAGACCGGCGGACGGCACGCCACCCGCGCCAGCAACTCGAACACGCAACACGTTGGCGCCGCCGTACTGCTGCTGCGTAACGGCAACGACACCCTGGGGCTCAGTGGGACGCGAATCGAACACTCGAGTTGGCGTCAACGACGCGAAGCCGTCGCCAGCCACGAACCATCCGTTCACATCGGCCAACACATATGCGTCGACCGAAGCGAAGAAACACACATCGCCCGCAGGGGACAACGGAGCAAGCACCGCGTTTGCAACCGTGGCGCCAGCAACAAAGTTCACGCTTGACGCCAACGGCAACGCACCGCACGGATACACCGTCACGAATCCCGGACCTATCGGATCGACCACTGTTACGTTCAACGAAACGGCACCAGCGCCACTTGCCGGCACTCCACCGACGCCGCCAACGTGGACTCCCAATATGTTGGCCCCGCCGTAACGCTGCTGCGCGATAGCAACTGCACCTTGTGGTTCGCCCGGTCGCGAATCGAAAATGCGCATTGGCGTCAACGCCGAATAACCCGATCCCAACACCACCGCAGCAGCCGGCGAACTTGGCTGGCTTGGGCCAACAGCGTTGTGCGCAACAACGGTGAAGGTATAGGTGACGCCGGGCCGCAAGCCCGTGACAGCGCACGACAGCGCGCCATTCGTTGTGCATGCGAGACCGTCGGTGCTGGCCGACGCGGTGTAGCCAGAAATCGGCGAGCCACCGTCGTCGGTGGGCGTAGTCCACGACAGTTCAACATGGAGATCAACGATCGTGGCCGTAATAACAGGCGGAGCAGAAGGAACCGTTGCGGCTACTGCAATGACACCGGTGACCCCTGAGGCGGGACCGACGCCAAGCGCATTCGTAGCAGACACTCGGAACACATATGACGTGCCGTTCACCAAGCCAGTAACAGTGGTCGAGGTCGACAGAGACACACCATCATCAAACGTGGACCAGCTCGCTGCATCGGCTGTTTTGTACTGCACCACATAATCAAGAATCGTCGCGTCGCCGTCGGTTGCCGGAGGTAACCATGTGAGCGCGACCCGCGCATTGGCAGGCGTGGCGGACACCGACAGGGGAACGCTCGGCAAGCCGGGCGGCGACATGTACAACAGCTTGTTCGGGTCGCCCGCTCTGGTTCCGGTGATTACACCCGACGTGGTCGATGCGTCGATCTCGGCCCAAATTTGTGCAGGCGTGCTGAGCGGCGAAGTCTGCAACATGCGCGCCACCACGCCAGCGACGTGCGGCGTGGCCATCGAGGTGCCACTCATCGTTGTCGTCGCGATATCGCTGGTGTAAAACGCAGACTCGACACCCGAGCCTGGGGCAAACAGATCGAGACATGAACCAAAGTTCGAATACGACGCAACAGCATCGTTGCTTGAGTTGGTGATGGCGCCAACGGTGATTGCAGCCGGCACTCGCGCTGGGCTATCGAGGCAAGCATCGGTGGCCGGCGCCGGAGACTGCGCGTTACCCGCGGCCACCACAACCGTGATGCCGTCGGCGATGAGATTGTTGATCGCATCGTCTTCGGGTTGAAAGCCAGGCCCGCCCAAACTCAAGTTGGCCACGGCAGGCACCCCAGCCGCATGGTGCGCAATGACCCAGTCGATGCCAGCAATGACGCTTGTTGTCGAACCATCGCCCAAGCAATCGAGCACGCGCACGGGAATCAACGTGACGGCCTTGGCTACTCCGTAGGTAGTGCCGCCGAGTGTTCCGGCCACATGCGTGCCATGGCCGTAGCAGTCTTCGGCACCGATTCCCGAATCGACGCCCGGATACACATAGCCCGATCCCACTCGACCGCCGAACTGCTGGTGCGTGCTGCGGATTCCGGTATCGATCACATACGCCGTCACGCCGGCCCCAGTGGTTGTATATGAATACGTATTGCTCAATGGTCGCGATCGTTGATCAATGCGATCGAGTCCCCACGGCGTAGGGGTTTGTGTGGTGGCCACGGCTACGGGTTGATCACGCTCAACAGCAAGCACATCGGGATCATTTCGCAGGCGTTGCACATCGGAGGGCGAGAGGTCGGCAGCGAAGCCATCAATCGCGTCGGCCCACTCGGCGCCCACAGCGGTGCCGCGTAGCGACTCATCGGCGGCCGTTTGACGCCGGCCTCGAGCGTTTGTGAACTCAACGACATAGCTCTCGGTTGACGCTGACACCGAGACCGCGCTGGCCGCTGACGCTGACGCCGACGCCGCGCTGGCCGCTGTTGGCGTGATCGATGCAACCAATATCAGCGAAACCGCTGCAAGATACGTCGCCCGGATTCGGTCTAGGCGGACGTGCCCCGGCCTCTTTGGCCGGCCACGGCACCCCGATACAACGGATCTCGGCATCATCCACGACCCTAGCCCCGATCGAACCTCGACAGGATTGTGCGTGGGTACTTGTATCTGGCCGCTCGGGCGGGCAGGCTGTGCAGGTGGAAAATGTGATCGAGCTAACCGAACGTGAGCGGGCCCTTTTAGATTTCGAAGGCAGCTGGTGGACACTCGACACATCGAAAGACGAGCTGATCAGGGCTCGCTTCTCGTGCAGCCTCGACGAGTACTACCAAGAGCTCAACCGCTTGGTCGATGTACCCGCAGCGCTGGCCTACGAGCCATTGGTGGTTCGGCGCCTCGTTCGCCTACGCGATCGCCGTCGTCGTGCCCGTCTTGAAGGTCCAGCCCAAGTCGACGACGCCCGCGGAGGCACCAACCTATGAGCAATGACAATTCATCGCGTCGGTCCATTGGTAAGTCGTCGGGCGGAGCTCCAATGGGCTCCACCATCAGCATCGTGGTCGCAGTCGTTGCGGTGATCATGGGCTTTGTCATTCTCAAGAACATCACCAGCGACAGTTCTGGCGACTCGGCGGGCACTCCAAGCGAGACCACGAACCCACTCGGTACATTCGATCCCAACGCCACCACCATCCCACTCGAGACCACCACAACAGCGCCAGCGATGGTGTACACCGGCGCCACCGTGTTAGTGGCCAACGCATCGGGTATCAGCGGCACGGCCGGACAATTCAGCAAGGCGCTCGGCCAGGTTGGCTTCACCATGGCCACACCAACCAACGCTGGTGGCGCCGAAGCCAAGCTCCCGGTCAGCAAGGTCTACTTCCTACCCGGCGGCGAACTCGTTGCAGCCTCAGTGGCCAAGTCAATGGGTGGCGTAGCCGTCGCCGCCATGCCAACACCGGTGCCAATCAAAGACGAAGCCGCTGGTCTCGGTGAGGCCACCGTGCTGGTCATGCTCGGCGCCGACCTTGCCGGCAAGGCGTTGCCCGCACTCGCTGGCGAGCCAGTGTCCACCACGGTCCCACCAGTCACAGGGCTCGGAACCACCACAACTGTTCTGTAGCTACAGCGTTCGCAGCATCTGCAACGCCGCCTGCTCGATACACATCTGCGTCTCAGCCATTGCTTTGTCGCGCCCAAACGCAGCCACGAGGGATACGTGCTCGATGCGGTCGGCAACGTCGGGATCTGCATCGCCCACGATTGCGGTAATGGGCCGCTGCGCCCGCTGAGCCATGGCCTGCATGCCTCCCACAACTTTGCCGTGGAAGCTCTGCTCATCGAGGAACCCTTCACCGGTGATGATGAGCTCGGCATTCGCGACACGGTCGTAGAGATCGAGTTCGTCGGCCACGAGTTCGAAGCCGGGCAACAAGCGACCGCCCAGGGCCACCAGCGCGCCGGCGAGTCCGCCCGCCGCGCCGCCGCCAGCGATGCTGCGCACATCGGTGCCGTAGTCGCTTTGGTACATCTGAGCCAGACGTTCGAGGCGACCGGTGAGCATGTTCACCTGCGCTGGCGTGGCGCCCTTTTGCGGAGCAAACACTTCGGCAGCAGCAACAAACGTGGTGGTCACATCGCAGGCCACAAGTAGCTCAACACCGCGCAGCCGATGCGGAGCGTGGATCGCGCGTAGCGCGCCGAGACCGCCATCGGTTGTTGCCGACCCGCCGAGGCACACGATGATCTTCTTCGCACCGCTATCGAGCGCTGCATCAATGAGTTCGCCGGTGCCAGCGGTGGTGGCGGCCAACGCATCGTTGCGCTCGGCGCCGCCAGCAAGAGTGAGGCCAGAAGCGAGCGCCATTTCGATGACCGCAGTTGTGCGGCTGAGGCGCCACGGCGCCTTCACCGGATCGCCGAGCGGACCCGTGACCACCGTGGTGCGATTGGCACCGCCGAGCACCTCGAGCGTGCCTTCGCCTCCGTCGGCCATGCCAACTTCGTCGCAGTCGTGGCCAAGCTGCCAACACGCATGGCCAATGGCTCGGGCGACCTCGGCTGCGGTGGCCGTACCGCGAAATTTGTCGACAGCAGCCAGAACTCGCACCCAGCGAGGCTACCCGTAGCCATTCGGCGTGACTGCGTGAAATCCCGACCGCGTCGGTAGTGTTTTGCCCTATGGCTGTCACCGTTCGAATCCCAACCACGATGCGTCCGCTGGCAAGCGGCAGCACCACAGTTCAGATCGAGGGTGCAACCCTCGCCGAGGTGCTCGCCAATCTCGATGCCGCCTTCCCAGGCTTCAACGACCGCTTGTTCGACGAGACGGGCGCACTGCGCAAGTTCGTCAACGTGTTCGTAGCCGACGACGACGTGCGCTACCTCGATGGCCTCAACACTGCGGTTCCAAACGGCGAAAC
>CANNMD010000175.1 GCA_947505655.1 Acidimicrobiaceae bacterium
ACCGAACGAGACGGCGAGCGCTGCGTACGCAGTGAGGTGCACGAAGTACCAGGTTTCGTACGACATCTGCCGACGAATCGATTTCAGCGAGGTAATCGTGACCACGAAGATGAGCAGCCCACCGACGGTGGCCATCGCCATGTAGGGCTGACGACCGGTGTAGTTGCGGATAACCGCCCACAAACCAGTGCCATCGGCGGTACCGGCGATGACTGCAGAGACGATGTGCACTGCGAGAAGCACAGCCATGCTCTCGCCGAGGTAGCGATGCCACACAAACATCTTGTCGAGACCAAGGTGACGCTCGAGCGTGCGGGGGCGAGCGATCAGCACCACACCAAACAGTCCGCATGCCGACGACAACAAACCAGAGAGCTGCGAGAGCGACAGCCAGCCGTCGAGCCAGTTGTTGGTGAGCGCAGAAACGCCACCGTGCCAAGCCCACAGGCCAAAGACGCAAGCAACATACGCGGCAGCGATGATCCAGATATCAGTGCCAAACAACGCCGACGGGCGAGGACGAGCCAGAGCTCGTGCCGGGCCACGCACTGGGGTTCGGGGCCGTGGAGCCTCACTGGTGTCAAGTGGCATGGTCTCAGTCAACATTTCTGGTGTAAGAGTCGGGTGAGAGCACGTCAAACATCAAGCCAAGAAGTGGGATCGAGATGGCGCATGGCCACAGCCGTATACAACGCCATTCCCGACACCATTGCTTGCTCATCGAACATCACGCGGTTGCTGTGGTTCGGTGCGGCAGTGGCAGGGTTCTTGCCCGCCGAAGTTCCGCCGAGGAACATCATCGCGCCAGGGACGGCTTCGAGCACGTAACTGAAATCTTCGGCGCCCATCACTGGATTCGGCATTTGCCTGACCCGGTTGGCCCCGATGACCTCACCAGCGACGCCAGTTGCAAAGGCAGCAAAGTCGGTGTTGTTTGAGGTGACCGGGTAGCCCAAGCGAATCTCTACGGTGACAGTGGCGTCGTGCGCGGCAGCAACGCCCTCGGCGACGCGTTGGATACCCGCATGCACCTTCGCGCGGGTGCGCTCGCTAACGGCGCGAATGGTGCCTTCGATCTCTGCCGATTCTGGGATCACGTTGTTGGTGGTGCCAGCAGTGATTCGACCGACGGTGACGATGGATGGATCGAAGACATCGATGCTGCGGGTAACCATCATCTGCATCGCCTGCACGATTTCGCACGCGACCGGAATGGGGTCGAGGGCGCGATGCGGCTCGCTGGCATGACCACCGCGGCCATGAACCGTGATGATGAGTCGGTCGCTCGACGCCATGATGGCGCCGCCGCGAGTGCTGACCATGCCAACCGGCATTGAGCTGGTGATGTGCAACGCGAAGGCGCCGGTTACTGGCGACGGCGTGCCATCGGCCAATGGATCGACATTCAAGAGGCCCTCTTGCAGCATGTACCGCGCCCCGCCGTGGCCCTCCTCACCAGGCTGAAACATGAACAACACCCGGCCGGCCAGCTCGCTGCGATGTGCCGTAAGCATCTTTGCTGCGCCCACCAACATGGCGGTGTGCGTGTCGTGACCGCACGCGTGCATGCACCCATCTACCTTCGAGCTGAAATCAAGATCGGTGTCTTCGGGCATGGCCAGCGCATCCATGTCGCCGCGCAGCAAGATGGTTGGACCAGGCTTACCGCCGGTGAGCATCGCGCTGATTCCCGATGTGGTCGTATGCAGTTTGAGGTCGAGTGGCAGGCCTTCGAGCGATGACAGCACCGTCTCGCGGGTGATGGGCAGATCGTTGCCCAGCTCAGGCCACTGATGCAGTTGGCGCCGCAACGCAACAGCATCGCTGAGATAGTCGTGGGCTTCGTCGCGCATCGTGGAGATGGTCATCGCCCGATGCTACTGATCACCCACCTAGCTACTCGCGCAGTGCCTCGGCCTCGGCGCCGATGGTTGTGCTGTCGCCATGACCCGTATGCACCACCGTGCTGGACGGCAAGGTGAACAGGCGTTGGCGAATTGAGGCAACGATCGTGTCGTAATCGCTAAAGCTGCGACCCGTGGCACCCGGCCCACCGCAGAACAGCGTGTCGCCGCTAAACACCGCGTCGGTGCCATCGGCACATCCACCTGCCACATGAAAACAACATCCGCCGGGCGAATGACCTGGCGTGTGCAACACACCCAACTCGGCGCCGCCAACGGTGAGTAGCCCGCCGTCAGTGAGCCATCCGTCGGGGTCACGGTTGGGGTAGATCACATGCCACAGCATGAGATCGTCGGGGTGCAACAGGATTGGCGCGTCGACGACATCTTGCAGGGCCAGCGCCGCGTTGATGTGATCGTTATGGCCATGGCTCAACGCAATCGCTTTCACGCGTCGGCCGTTGACTGCCTGCACGATGGGCGCTGCGTCGTGAGCCGCATCGATGATGATGACCTCGCGATCGTTTCCGACCAGCCAAATGTTGTTGGTTACTTCCCACTCGCCGCCGTCGAGCGCAAAGATGCCCGACGTAGTCACCAGTTCGATCACAGCAGAACCACGCTGCGCAACACCTCGCCGCGCTCCATGCGATGGAAGGCTTCCTCGACATCACCGAGCGCAATGGTCTCAGTAACGAAATCTTCGAGTGGCAAGCGACCCTGTAAGTGCAGATCGACAAGCAGCGGGAAGTCACGGCTCGGCAGGCAATCGCCGTACCAACTTGGCTTCATCGTTCCGCCGCGCCCAAAGAAGTCGATCATCGGAATGTTGGGCATGATCATGTCGGGGGTGGGTACACCCACCTGCACCACGGTGCCAGCAAGGTCGCGGGCATAAAACGCCTGACGCAGAACTTCGGGATGACCAACGGCCTCGATGCACACATCGGCACCGTTGCCGTTTGTTGCTGCCTGAATTGCAGCGATGGGCTCGGTGGTGCTGGCGTTCACCGTGTGCGTGGCACCGAACTGGCGCGCCCACTCGAGCTTGCGGTCATCGAGGTCGACGCCGATGATGGTGGTGGCTCCAGCGAGTCGCGCGCCAGCGATGGCTGCGTTGCCCACGCCGCCGCAGCCAAACACCGCAACGCTGTAGCCCCGCTGCACTTCGCCGGTGAGCATCGCCGCTCCGAGGCCGGCCATGACACCACAACCAAGCAGACCAGCAACGGCTGGCGATGCCTTGGGATTGACCGGCGTGCACTGGCCAGCCGACACAAGCGTCTTCTCGGCGAACGCGCCGATACCAAGCGCAGGAGCCAGCGGCGTGCCGTCGAGCAGGGTCATCTTCTGTGTTGCGTTGAAGGTGCTGAAGCAGAATTGCGGCTTGCCGCGTAGGCACGAGCGGCAGTTGCCGCACACGGCACGCCAGTTGAGCACCACAAAATCGCCGGGCTTCACGTTGGTGACGTTGGGGCCAACGGCCTCAACGATGCCTGCTGCCTCGTGGCCGAGCAGGAACGGGAAGTCGTCGTTGATGCCGCCCTCGCGGTAATGCAGGTCGGTGTGGCACACACCGCATGCCTGCACCTGAACCAACGCTTCGCCCGGGCCCGGGTTGGGCACCACGATGGTGGTGAGCTCAACCGGTTGGCCTTTGCCCCGCGCGATGATGCCTTGAACCTTGTGTGCCATGAGCTGCCCCTTGGTGAGCGAAATGGATGCGCGACGAACGTGTCGGCGCAGTTGTCCTGAACACTAGCCAAGCCGGTACCCGCGGCTACTTGTGGGCAAAATCGCGCCGACCACTCACGTTCGTCAGGCATGATGCATGCGCCATGAACGTTCTTGACCAGGTTCCGCCACCATCCACTCGCCGTCTCGCCGTGCGCGTGACCAAAGATGCCGTCCGCCAAATCCAAGGTGGTCACCCCTGGGTGTTCGATGGATCAGTCGTGTCGGTCAGTCACGATGGCGCCCCCGGCGACCTTGCTGTCATCTTCGACGCAGATCGCGAGTTCGTGGCAATCGGTCTGTACGACCCCGAGTCACCCATCCGCGTACGGGTGCTGCATCAGGGCAAGCCCGCCAATATCAACCCGGCGTGGTGGCTGCAATGTGTCGACAACGCCATCGACAAGCGCCGGGTGATCACTGCCCGCGGCGACACCACGGCGTATCGCTTGATCCATGGCGAGAACGACGCCATGTCGGGTCTCGTGGTCGATCGTTATGGCAGCACCTTGGTCATCAAGCTCTACAGCACAGCGTGGCTGCCGCATCTCAGCGCCATCGTTGCTGCGCTGCAGAAGCGGATGAGTCCAACCGCTGTGATCTTGAGGTTCAGCCGCGACGTGGCCGGCCAGGAAACGTTCGGTCTGCGCGAAGGATCGGCGCTCGTTGGCGAATTGCCCAGCGCCCCAATTCTGTTTCGCGAAAGCGGACTCACGTTTGAAGCCGATGTCGTGCTCGGCCAAAAGACCGGACACTTCCTCGATCAACGCGAGAACCGGGCGCGCGTTCGTGGCCTTGCTCGTGATGCCCGCGTTCTCGATATGTTCTCGAGCACCGGTGGCTTCTCGGTCTATGCCGCTGCGGGCGCAGCCAAATCGGTGATCAGCGTCGATATCAGCGCTGGCTCCATCGAGGCTGCGCTGCGCAACATGCAGCACAACATGGTTATCCCCAACGTGCAAAAGTGCGAACACAGCACGATGGTTGGCGACGCATTCGAGATCATGGGCACGATGTCCAAGCAACACCGACGCTTCGATGTGGTCA
Organism: Acidimicrobiaceae bacterium; assembly: GCA_947505655.1. Lineage (GTDB taxonomy): Bacteria > Actinomycetota > Acidimicrobiia > Acidimicrobiales > Ilumatobacteraceae > WLMZ01. The sequence goes on from CANNMD010000175.1 coordinate 4,686, forward strand.
TCATTGATCCGCCATCGTTCGCCCATCGCAAAGCCGATGTCGATCGCGCCCTCAACGCATACAAGCGGCTCACCAAATTGGCCCTCGAGTTGCTCGACGACGGCGGCTTGCTCGTTCAGTCGTCGTGCTCAAGCCGAGTCTCTGATGTCGAGTTCTTTGGTGCAGTTCATCTCGCCGCCGAAAGCAGCCGTCACCGCATTAGCGAGGTGGCGCGCACAGGGCACGGCGTGGACCATCCGATTGAGTTCGCCGAAGGCGCCTATCTCAAAACCATCTTTGCGCGCGCCCACAAGCGCGCCGAGTTCGCTCGTCGCTAACGAACCCGACGCCTGTGATTAGGCGTTGAGACGACGGCGCGCTGCGAGCAGCACGACACCCGTGCCCAGCAACCCAGCCGCTACTGGAAGCAACGAGTTGTCGCCGCCGGTCTCTGGCAACGGGGCCTGTGACTCAGGCGCGGCAGTGGTGGTTGGCCCAGCAGTGGTGGTGGTTGGTGCCGCAGTAGTAGTGGTTGGTGCAGGACAACCCGTCAGCGTGGCAGTGCCGATCGCATTCCGGAGTCCCTCGCCTCCATCGAAATAACTCATGACAACACGGACCGTGCCAACCGCATCAAACGTCGCATACGACGTGCCCGTAGCGATTGCATCCGGCTCAATCGAGCTCGGCGACATCACCAGATCAACAGAGATCATCGAACCCGAATC
>CANNMD010000176.1 GCA_947505655.1 Acidimicrobiaceae bacterium
ACAACCGCACAGGGCTGGCAGGGGCGAGGCGCTTCGTTGGTTGGCGACGTGGCGATGCTCGACATTGTCTTTCGTCGTTGGCGTGAAGTCGAAATTCATCGCGCCGATCTCGGACTTGGCTATGGCATCGTCGATTGGCCCGCCGAATACGTGCGCATCGATCTCACGCGGATGACCGCGCAGTGGGCGAGCCGCAAACCAATGGGTCTCACCAACCTGCCGGCGACGGCATTGGCGGTACCGCCAGCGCAGCGACTGGCGTGGTTGTGGGGTCGACTCGACGTCGTTGGACTAGAACCAGCGGGCATCTCGTAATGCACGATCACTGAAACGAATCAAAGGAACTTTGCGAACCAACCTGATTCGCGGGTGACCGGGTGCTCAAGATCACCATCGAGCCTGTGGCCGGACAATCGGTAGTGCCCAGCAGCGAAGTCGTTATCTCCTAGCGAGTTCGGCTGCGTCGCGCTCGGTTTCGTGAGTGCTGGCGAGGGTCTGCTTCAGTCCGAAGAGCACCGTCGCCGCCGAACCCAAATTGGCCGTGTCGAGCCACGTTTCGAAGTCTGAGCTGTAGCGCGCTCCGGGTGCGGCTGCATGCGGGTCGGGCAGCGGAGGCGGCGGCGTGTGCGCAGCGATGCGACCGTCGCGAGTCATCTCATCGAATGTGAGGCACACCACAGTTGCCGCGGCCACGGTGGTCTGCCAGTCGAGTGCGTAGAGCGTGTCGTGCTCTACGGCCTGTGCGTTCTTCGGGGCGATGCCGTGCTGCACGAGCAACTTGCGCAGGCCTGCGAGCGCTACGCCGGTGCCTACGGTGGTGAATGCGCCCCCAGGCAGCTGTGCCGCGGCCACGCTGATGAGCGCGAACCCAATGTCCCAGAGCTGTCGAGTCTCAGCGGCATGTGCAATGTTGTGTTGGCGGACCAAGGTGTCGATGAGCCCAAGGACTGCGGCGAGGTCTTCGACGGCGTGACGACCGCTGTCGCCACCCTTTGCGATGGTGCCGCTGAGGCCCGCCGCTATCTCGGTGCGCCGCTGAGTGAGCCGAGCAAACGCATCGCCATCGTCGACGATCGCGGCAAGCAGGCGAGCGCCTTCACCGGTGGCGAAGTGCCAGTCGTCTTGGTGGGTTGCAGTGAACTGCAAGAGCCACGGCGCAATGAGATCGACGGCTAACACGCTGCAGTCGCGACTGGGTTGTCCGTAGAAACCCAACCGAGCGGCATTGGAAGTCAACAAGTAGCGGGCGAGAGAAGGGACTACAGAGCCAGCTTGTTGAGCAGTGATGTTGGCGGGGTTGGTGCCTTCGAGAATGAGTTGTTCGGCAACGGCGCGGCTGTGCGCCGAATCGAGAACCACCGCCGGGTCATTGGCAATCAGCAGCATGAAAGCGGCAGGAGCGCCGGGCGTGTCGAGCATCGCGTGCATCAACAGGTCGCCTGTACCGGGACCGGGGCGCTGCACGTCGGCCCATCCGCCAATGCGATAGTGACGAATGAGATCGACGCTGAGCGCAGCGAGTTCACCAGCAGGCAAGTGCAGATGCTGCACCAGCATCGCTGCCGCGTAGGGGTGCATGGTGCGGAGCCCCGTTGTGGTTCCGCTGGCCATGATTGCGCCAAGATGGGCAAACACCGCATCGATACTTGCGAGGTGCGACCGATCGTCGTCGCTCAGCCTGTATTCCACGGTGAGCGTGGAGAGCAACGTGATGCGGTCATCGCCGAGCTGATTGCACAGGCGCTTCCATGCATCGGCAGTCATGTTGGCAACAAGCGCGGCGGCCAACTCGGGGCGTTGAGCGATCTCGGCGAGGTTGGTTGCGAGCCACGAGATCTCGGCGTTCTTCGTGAGCGATTTCAGATGTGTCTGCGAGAGCGCCCAGCCCAAGGCCCGTGCATCTTCAATGGTCATCGACTGTGGGCGTGGGACCAACGGATCAGTGACAACCGACCAGCCCTGTGTCTGCTGAAGGTTTTCCAAGCGGGCGACGGCGATGTCGTTGCGCTGCAGGCGTGCTGGCACATAGGCGGTTGTGGCCTGGCATGACAGCAGCGCCTGCAGGGGTGGTCGGCAGCGATCGGCAATGGCGAGATGTGCTCGGCGGACAAGTTGCAGCGTGGCATTGGCCGCAGGATCGGAGATGTGTAGGTCGCTGAGTTCGAGTAACGCTCGATCCATCGCGCTGCGGAGGTTGAGCAGTCGGTCGTTGTCGTAGCCCAAAAAGCCGGTCATGCGTTGATCGCTCGAAGTTCGAGTTGGCGTGCGGTGACTCGTGCGGCATCTGCTGCTTGCAGCAACAAGGTGCGGGCGGTCGTCAACTCATCGATGCACCGTTGCGCCGTTGGGCCGATCCACGTGTCGGTGCCAGCCCGCCGATACAAGACGGTGGCATCAAGTTTTTCGATGCGATGCGCGAGGTGGCGCAGGTTGAGCGCTCGTTGCTGAAGTTCGGCGGCAGAGGGAGCTGATGTGGTCATGTGATTTCCTCGCAGCGTTGAGTGCTCTGGCACTCGTGGCGCGGAAATCGTTGCCCGCTCTGTGGTTCCTGTTTTAGAGCGCTTGCTCGCGGAGGTGCCGCACGACAACGTGGTGGGCCAGTTGAGTGGCCTGCTCAAGGAAACCATCGCCGACGGCAACGCAATTGTGGCGTGCGTAAAAATCGAGCGCCACGTCGCGGGCCCGGGCCCAGAGCAGATCGAACCCGGCCTCAGCGAAACGTGCAGCGCCAGCTTCGATGAGGATGCCGCCGAGCCCGGAGCTTTGCGCGTGTTTGGCGGTGGCCATACCTCGCAACTGCACCCCGCGGCACTGGGCCATTGGCTCATAGTTGAGCGGGACCCACGACGATGTGGCGACGAGTTCGTCGTTGTCGTCAAAGATTCCGAGGTGAACCACGCCGGGCAAGTCGTCTTCGGGAAACGAGACGTTCTTGTTGTCCATGTGGTCGCGTAGCACCGCTTGGCGAAGCGCGTATGTATCGGTCGTGGTGATTTCGGCGAGGCGCATGAGTGGTCTGCTGCGGGAGAGAACGCGGTGCTTCAGTACTGAAGATGAACGGCCGCGCCACCTGCTCGTGATGAGGCATACATGGCTTCGACGACCCGATGCGCGTCGACGGCGGTGTCGAAGGTGGGCCATGACGGCAAGCCGGCTGCGGCGGCACGAATGAACTCGCCGTCGGGGTTGAGGCTGCCGTCGGTGAGCGGTGCTGCCGCTACCTCAAGCGCTTCGCCGTGCAGTGAATGTTCGGCGCCGCTGGTATCGGTCCAGTGCACGGGGCCGAACCAGTCGTCGCCCTCGATGACAATGAATCGGCGTTCGCAGAAGATTTCGACGCGTCGCTGGCTGGGGCGGGCGAGGTTGTCGTGCCACACGGTGGCAAGCGTGCCGGTGGCGCCGTTGTCGAAGGCGATGGTGGCGGTAACAGCGTCTTCGATGCCATCGATGCCGTGAAAGTTTGCTTCGTTGGCGCTGACCCGGCTGATGTCGCCAACCAGATACCGCAGCATGTCTACGTCGTGGATGCTGTGCTCGAGCAACGTGCCCGCCCCAGCGAGGGCCTTGTCGCCGCGCCACGTGCTGGCGTAGTGACCTTGCGTTGGAATGAATTGATCGTCGCGGAACACCACGGCCATCACTCGTCCAGCGGCGGCATCGTTGATGAGTTGGCGCGCCCACAGATAGGCGGGGGAGCGACGTAAGACAAGACCAACTTGGTTGGTGACGCCGGCAGCGTTGACGAGGGTGGCCATCGTCTCGGCCGACTCAAGCGAGATCGCGAGTGGCTTCTCGCAAAAGATGTGTAGCCCGCGTTCGACAGCCATCGCAACAAGCCGCGGGTGCTCGCTTGTCCATGTGCACACGTAGACCGCATCGCACGTGTCGAGCACTTCGACCTCGGTGGCGCACACGGTGTGGCCCGATGCGGCGGCGAACGCAGCAGCGCGTTCGGTATCGGGGTCGTACACACCAGCACGCACGACACCGCAAGCGGTTTCGGCGCCGCTTTGGCGAAGACTCTTGCTGTGATAGGTGGCGATGAGCCCAGCGCCGAGGAATCCGACTCGCATAACTGGCGACCTTAGCCGGGGTGCAGCAATATGGGTCCATGCGAATTCTTCTCACCAACGACGACGGCATCGACTCTGTTGGGCTGCACGTCCTTGCCCGGGCGATGCGTAAGCACGGTGAGGTAGTGGTGGCTGCCCCCGACCGCGAGTTCTCGGGTGCTGGCGCAGCGTTGGGTGCGCTGCACCTCATCCAGCCCGAGGTGCACCGCTGCACGATCGAGGGCATCGATGAGGCCTGGTCGGTCACCGGGCCGCCGGCGTTGTGCGTGATGTTTTCGCGCCTCGGTGCGTTCGGAGCGCCGTTCGATCTTGTTGTCGCGGGTATCAACCCGGGAGCCAACGTGGGTCGCTCGGTGTACCACTCGGGCACAATTGGTGCAGCGCTCACGGCCCGCAACGGCGGCATCTCGGGCGTTGCGGTGAGCCAGGCTGTCTCTGGATTTGGTGTCGAAGGTCAGGGCTGGGACGAAATGCTCATCGGACAGAAGTGGCACTCGGCCGCGGCGGTCGCCGACGCATTCGTCGAAGGCCTCGTGGCCCACATGCCGTCTGAGCCAGTAGTCGTGAACATCAACGTGCCCAACGTCGAGGTCGACATGATCAAGGGCTGGCGCCATGGGCGCATCGGTATGGAACCGCCGCGCAAGATGTCGGGGGCAACGCTCGAGCCCATAGCTGGGCACGACGGCTCGTTCAACGTGCGCATGACTTGGGGCGATGCCATAGCACTGCCGCCCGATAGCGACGGTGGCATTGTCGAAGCCGACGAAGTGTCGATCTCATACCTCACCCGACTCGAAGATGGTCGCCGCGACGACCTCGTGGGTGCCGAGCAAACGATGCAGCGCCTGTTGCGAGCCTGACCCTGATTAGCTCAGCAACTCGTAGTCGTCGAGGTTCACGGTTCGGGTCTGCTCCCAAAACTCAAGCAACGTAAACGGCCAGTTCTGAGCGACACGTCCGGAGTCGTTCTTGTACCAACTGTGCACATCGGCAACGCCCCACGACATGCGCTGGTTGCCTTCGTCGATGCGAGCGTTGTACGCGTCGTGAACGGTCTGCTTGCAGTCGAGTGCTCGAGCATCGTGCGCGAGCAGTTCACGAATTGCCTCGAGTACGTAGTTCACTTCGCACTCGGAGAAATAGATGATGCTGCCGTTGATCACGATGTTGGTGTTTGGCCCGTAGAGCAAAAACAGGTTTGGAAACTTGGGCACAGTGACACCCATGTAGGCGCGGGCTTCGCCGTTCCATTCGTCGTGAAGATCGACACCGTTGCGTCCGCGAATCTTGAGCGGGGTGAGGAACTTCGAGGC
>CANNMD010000177.1 GCA_947505655.1 Acidimicrobiaceae bacterium
AATCCTTGGCCTCGCCGCGTCCGCAAAAGCCCAGTTCTTCGAGTTGCATCAGCACAAACGGCGTGAAGTGGTCGTATAAGAACGCGGTCGAGATGTCGTCGGGGGTGAGACCCGAGTCGGCCCACAGCTTGTTGGCCACCACGTTCATCTCGGGGAGACCAGTGAGATCATCGCGGTAGTAGCTGGTCATCATTTCGCTATCGAACGTGGCGCCCTGTGCTGCCGCGGTGATGAGTGCTGGGGTTTGACGCAGGTCGCGGGCGCGTTCGGTGGTGGTGATCACCAAGGCAACGCCGCCGTCGCTTTCTTGGCAGCAGTCGAGCAGACGCAACACCGGATCAATGATCCAGCGTGAGGCCTGGTGGTCTTCGAGGGTGATCGGTCGCTGGTAGAACCAGGCGTCGGGGTTGGTGGACGCATGCAGCCGATCGACCACGGCGATGCGTCCGAAGTCGAGGTTGGTGGCTCCGTATTGGTGCATGTAGCGCCGTGCGTGCAACGCAACCCACGACGCTGGGGTCAGCAGGCCATATGGCGCATACCACGACAGCCACAGCGGCATGGTGGTGAGTGCCCGGCCGGTGTCGCCGAAGCGCATGCCCGAGCGTTCGTTGAAGGCGCGATAACAGACCACCACCTTGGCGGCACCGGTGGCAGTGGCCATCGAGGCGTGCATCACGGTTCCCGCGGCGGCGCCACCGCCGTAAGGCACTTGCGAAAACATCGACAGGCTTGGGATGCCAAGGTTGCGGGCAACTTCGGTTTCTTCGCTGGTGTCCATCGTGAAGGTAACCAACCCATCGACATCAGCCGGCGTCAGGCCAGCGTCGTCGAGCGCGGCCTTGATGGCTTCGCACGCCAGTTGAAGTTCGGTGCGGCCTGACTCTTTGGAGAACTCGGTTTGACCGATGCCAACGATGGCGGTTCGGTTCTTCATCCACGAGCTCATGCCGAAGCGCCGCTTGCCGGCAGACCAATGACTGCGACACCGCTCACGTGATCGCCGAGGTCGTTGGTGGCTCGCAACGAGATCTCGATGATGCCTTCGGTGCCTCTCTGCGACACAGCGGTGACGGTGCCGGTGTAGGTGAGCGCGGATCCAGCGAAGGCCGGCACACCAAGGCGAATCGACAGTTTGCGCACCATGGCTTCGGGACCTGCCCAATCGGTGAGGAATCGACTGCAGTAGGCAGTGTCCGAGAGGATGTTCATGAAGATCTCGGGCGCGCCCTGTTTGTTGGCATAGTTGCGGTCGTGATGCACGGGCATGAAATCGCGCGTGGCGATTGCGCCGGCCACCACCACGGTTGCGGTGACATCGATGAACAGCTGCGGCAGTTCGTCGCCAACTTTCACCTGACTGAAGTCGATGTTGATGGGCGCCTTCATTGCTGTGCCGCCGGTTTGAACTGGGCCAACACGAGGTCGGTGTCGAAGTGCTCGTAGAACGCCTCAACGGGCATACCGATGCTGGCATCTTCGGGTGCGATGCCGCACAGGTTAGAAACCAAGCGAATGCCTTCGTCGAGATCGATGAGCGCAACGATGTACGGATACTCAAACCACGGATACGCCGGATGTTGTGGCATCACGAAACTGAACACGCGCCCGCGTCCGGTGGATTCGATGGTGTGCCACTCAACCGAGTTGCACCGCGGACACATTGGTCGCGGTGGGTGACGCACCACCTCGCACTGTGTGCAGCACTGGATCAGCAGCGTGTGATTCTTGAGGCCATCCCAGAAGAACTGTGTATCGGGGGTCATTGACGGCGCGAGGCGCATGGTCATGACGGCACTCCTTCGGGCTTGAACTTAAGAATGCGGAATCGTTGAATACCAACGGTTTCGCCGCTGTCGTCGACATAGGTGGTGACCCACGTAACGAAATGTCCGGGTCCGATGCGGGTCTTTTTTTGCTCGGAGACCGACTCGATGATCGTGGTGGCAGAGATGGTCTCGCCAATGCGCAGATACCGCATGATCTCGAACTCTGAGTTCGAGGCCAGGGTTCCCACGAAACCGGCTTCGTCGAACACCGTCATCGGGCTTGTGCCTTCGGATGGAACGGGTGCGCCGCCACGCTCGGCAATGCCGGTGATCATCGGCGTGGCCATGGTCCACGTTTGCAGCATGAGCGGTGGGGCAACAATGCCGCCGAACCGAGTGCCAGCCGCGAACTCCGGGTCGGTGTACACCGGGTTTGTGTCTTCGAATGCCGCCGCCCAATGTCGAATCATCGGCTGGTTGACGGGGTCGGGTGCCACCGAGGCCTTGCCCGATCCAACGGGTCGCCCCACAAGGGCGGCCACGGCGTGGGCAAAGTTCGCAGAGGCGTCGTTTGGCTCGGCGTTCATCAGCAACGTTCTAGCGCTGCTGACTCGTGTTGTCTTAGTTGGGTGATCAGTTCGATGTGGCGCCGCGATGACAACGAACAACCGCTGCATCGAGTTCATCGTGGTCGTGGATCGCGCATCTTCGCACCAGATCTGCGGCCCTTTCGCCAGGAGCGTGGCGAATCTCGTCCCAGTCTTGAGCAGTGAGCACCACTGGCTCGTGGCGTTCGTCGCGTGGCGCAATGACCACGAGGTCGCTGCCATCTACGCACATGTGGCCCTGCAGATGGTGGGTTTCGTCCCAACAAAGATCTTCGGGCGTGGTGCCGAGCAGTTGTTTCAAAAACACCTTTGCTCGGCGCTGTCCTTCGTCGTCAGTCATCGATTCACCCCGTCAATGAGTGCCCCACCATCAGTTGGCGGTGCTTGTCCCCTCTATTCATCGACCGTTGCGTGGGAAACTTGAGAACTTCCTGACAAATATCTTGAGAAATCTTTTGACCTCAGAGTGGTGCGTGCACGGTGGCGTTGGCGTGGCCATTGAAATCGGGTTTTGCCTGCAACAGCATCTCGTTTGAGAGGGCGATCTCGGCCTCGGTGAACGGCCGCGTGGTGTGGCTGAACTCGACCATGTTTTCGTTGGGGTCGCGGATGTAGATGCTGGTGCAGAAGTCGTGATCGATCTCGAGCACATGGTGGCCGTGCTTGCGCCAGCGATCGCGATGGCGATAGAGGTCTTCGAGCGTTGGTGCATCGAACGCAATGTGGTTCACCCACCACGGCAGACCGGCATGGGTGTTGATGTCAACAGGAAACTTGTCGCCGATCTGTTCGTCGTGAATCTCCCAGAACGCGATCATGCCTGCATCGCCACTAGGCGTGGTGCCTTCGCCAGCGGTGGAATAGAAAAAGTGCTTGCTCCATCCGCCAGCCTCGCCAGGCGTTGGCGAGGCGACCACCTTCATCAAAGAGAAGCCCATCACATTGGTATAGAAATCGTGAGTTGCGGCGGTGTCGCGGGTGGCCAGTGCTACGTGGTGAAAGCCCATCAGAACTCCTCTGGATCAAGTTGTCGAAAGTTTCGCACCTTTCGTGCCCTTCCCGTTGACTGAAGCCACCTTCGGCTCGCCATGATGGGGGACATGCTGTTGGGTGACGATCTTCTGGCCTGGTTGGTGCTCGCAATGGGCGGCGCGTTGTTCGTGGGCAATTTGCTCGCGCTACTCAAGCCGCCGGCCAGACCCAAGCCTGGCGAACTCACCCGGGCGCCAGTTGGACGCAGTTTGATGATGACGCTGGTCGGTGGCGTTGCCGCGCTGTGGGCCATCGGATCACTCTTGTCCAAGTAAGTGATTCACCCGCAGCGTACGCTGGCTCGATGCCTCCGATTCCGTTGCGGTTCTTGAAGTCGGCCACGCGCGTCGACGATCTTCCAGAGTCCGATCGCGAGGTCGCAGTAGTTGGTCGATCCAACGTCGGTAAGTCGTCGCTCATTAATGCGTTCGCCAATCGCACCCGCCTTGCGCACACCAGCAAGACCCCGGGCCGCACGCAACTGATCAACATCTTCGAAGTCGAGCCCGGCGTCACGGTCGTCGACCTTCCTGGCTACGGCTACGCCAAGGTTCCCAATCGCGTGAAGCAAGATTGGGGCCAGATGATCGAGGGCTACCTGCTGCACCGCGATTGTTTGCAGATGGTGATGGTTCTTGTCGACGGCGAAATTGGGCCCACCAAACTCGACGTGCAGATGCTCGACTGGCTCCGCAGCAACGAGATTCCGCATCAGGTCATCGCCACCAAGAGCGACAAGGTGAAGTCGAGTAAGAAGCCCAAACGGCGTATTGAACTCTCCGAAGGCTGCAACCTTGAGCCCGGCGACATTGTGTGGGTCAGTGCATCGAAGGGCATCGGCATCGACCGACTGCAAGACCTGATCTGGTCGTGGCTCGCGCCGTAACCCAATGGGCTTTAGGGCTCGATGATCGGGAAGAAGATGTCGAACTGATCGAGTAGGGCAATGAATTCGCCAAAGCGTGCTGTGTCGCCAGTGATCGAGAGATCGCCTGTTTCGGTTTCGGCCTCGATGGTGCTCACATGAGTGCTCACCTTCACCATGGCCTCGACCGTGGTGTCGATCTGCGTGGCGGCGGTGCCAAGACCGCGGCTGCCGTAGTGCAGAACTCCGTTGGCAACGGTGACATTGAAGTGCACGTTGTGGTCGGTGAAATGTATGTCGAACACAAAGCGCAGATCTGATGCCGCTGGCGCATTGAGCTTCACGCCGCAATTGTCGAGCACCATGCGAGGGGTCATCGCGCGCATCACGTCGACGCGAGTCGCACCGCGAAAGCCGGGCACCGATGGTGAACCGTTGCGCAGCTCTTGTGCGCCGGTGAGATAGAAGTCGCGCCACGGGGCTGACTCGCTTTGATAGCCCAACTGCTCGAGCGCATCAGCCTGCAACAGCCGGGCCTCTTGGTTGGTGGGGTCCGCGAACACCACGTTGTTCACGACCTGCGCCACCCAACGGAATTCGCCGGCCTCGAAATCGACCCGAGCCTTCGCCAGCACTTCGTCAGCGCCACCCATGTATTGCACGAACTTCTTGGCAGCATCGACAGGGATAAGTGGATGCAGAGTTGCTGGGTTGGCGTCGAACCAACCGAGGTAGCGCTGGTACACGGCCTTCACGTTGTGGCTGACCGTGCCGTAGTAGTCGCGGTTGAAGAACTCGTCGCCGATGGCCGCAGGGAGCGAGATCTCCTCGGCGATCTCAAGCGCGGTATGGCCGTGGTTGGCCAAGCGCAGCGTTTCGTCGTGTAGGTAGCGGTAGAGATCGCGCTGGCCGCCAAGCCATGCTTCGATGTCGGCACTGCCCCAGCGCGGCCAGTGGTGGCTGGCGAACGCAACGTCGCTGCGATCGAGGAAGGTCTCGAGGGCTTCGTTGATATAGCGGCTCCATCCGAGCGCATCGCGAATCTCGGCACCGCGTGGGGTGTAGAGGTTGTGCAAGGTGGCCACGCAGTTTTCGG
>CANNMD010000178.1 GCA_947505655.1 Acidimicrobiaceae bacterium
CGAAACCGGCGCGATCATGATCAGCCCACTGCCCGGCGTTACCACCACTAAGCCCGGCTCGGCCACGTTTGGGCTGCCCGGCATCGGCACCGAACTGGTCGACGAATCTGGCGAGCATGTCGAGCGCGGTGGCGGCTATCTCACCCTCACCCAGCCATGGCCGGCCATGTTGCGCGGCATTTGGGGCGACCCCGATCGCTATCGCGAAACCTATTGGAGCCGTTTCCCTGGTCGCTACTTCGCAGGTGATGGTGCCAAGCTCGACGACGACGGCTACCTCTGGTTGCTGGGTCGTGTCGACGATGTCATGAACGTGAGTGGGCATCGCATCTCAACAACCGAAGTCGAATCAGCGCTTGTATCGCATCCGTCGGTCTGTGAGGCAGCGGTTGTGGGTGCGCTCGACGCAACTACAGGGCAAGCGATCATTGCCTATGTCACGCTGCGAGGTGGTTTCGAAGGCGACGAGCAAGCGCTGCGCAACCATGTCGCCGTTGAGATCGGCAGCATCGCCAAGCCCAAGGCAATCTATTTCACGCCCGACCTTCCCAAGACCCGCAGCGGCAAGATCATGCGTCGTCTGCTGCGCGATGTTGCCGAAGGCCGCAACCTTGGCGACACATCCACACTTGCCGATGCAAGCGTGGTCAACGAGCTGCAGCGCCGCGCCGCTGAGGCCCCAGCCGAGGACTAGTTCTGTGTGGATTGCTCGGCACACCAATTCAGAATGCGATTGAGAAATCCTTAACCTGCGCGTTGTGCGTGCCGATACAACCATGTGTCACCCGATCCATTCGACGAGAGAGAACTGACCGCATCGCCGGTCGCCTCGTCGGCGACCCCCGACGCCACCAGTGCACTTCGTGATCGACTTCGCGTGCGGCTGAATGTTTTTGATGTTGGGCCACCCCCGACGCCCACCCTCGCGCCAGCCCCGACGCCTACCCCCGCGCCGCCGCCCTTTGCGCCGGCGCCGCTTCAGTCGTTGCCAGCGATGTTGTTGCAGCCTCCGCAGCCGCCGCCGCTGCTGCTCCAACCCCCGATCGCAAACCTGAGCGGGCAAATCTTTATCCCCGCTGGGGTTGATCAGTTTCCGACAGCCACCGGCAGCGTGGCTGTGCTTATGCACGCTCAGCCCCAGCTGCACCCTCAGGTTCAGCACGATGCTTCGTTGTTTACTGCCGACCTCAGCGTGAGCGCTGCTCCCAGCCTCGGCGGGTCGAGCATTCCCTACCTTGGCCAACCCGCTCGATCCTCGGGCTCTCAGCGTGTGGTGCAGTCGCGGGTTGTGAGCGCACAGCTCGCTGAGCCACAGGCACCAAAAAAGCGGAAGCGTCATCCGGTGCGGGCGTTCTTTTCGTTCCTGGTGGTGGCGTCGCTTCTCGGCGGCGCGGGATTTACCAGTTGGTACTTCCTGATCAACAAGAAGGTCGCGTGGGCTCAAGACGTTGCTCCGTTGGCCACGTTCGTTGAAGAAACAACGCATTCGAAGTTCATCGAAGACGTTCCAGTCACCACCCTGTCGGTGCCTGAATATGAAGTGAAGCTCGGCATCGATGTGCTCGCCCGCTCGTACAGCGATGCCGATGGTCGCTTCGGCACCTTGCGCGCCGTGGGACTCGTGAGTGGAGTCCCCGAACCGAGCATGGTGGGGCATATTGCTGCAGTAGCGATGACTGCCTTTTACAGTTCGGCCGACAAGACCATCTACCGTATGGATGGGCGTACCCCGGCATTCGATTTGGCAACATTGCGGGCGCTCACCGTTGCCTTGGTCGATCAGAATCTCAGCTGGTCGAAGGATCTCGCCACGCTGACCGACGCACAACAGGTTGGCATACGGGCAGCTGTCGACGGGGTCGGCGCCGAGGTCGTGCGGGCCATGTTTGCCAAGGATCCGCAACTCGAAGCACTTGTCGCCTACGAGGTGCAGTCGCGTACCGCCGCCCTGGGCATTGCTGCTGAAGCTCGCCCCACCTATCTCACCGCTGTGCTTGGCTCGTACTTCTTCGGTGCACACACCTCGCCCGCTTCGAAACCCGATCGCCTCCTCGCCGACATTGTGATGCCGAGTAGCGATGCCCCAATGTTCGACCCCTCGCGCAGTTCGAGCAATGCGGCCATCGACGTGCCGCCACCAAACTCCAGTGAGGGCCAGCGAACACTGGGTATGCAGTTCTGGTACCTGGCCCTGTTGCCGAGGCTCGGCGCTACCGACGCACGCGCTGCAGCCCTTGCGTGGGCAGGCGACTCTGCTGTTACGACAACGATTCAGGGTCACGCGTGTCTCGCAGCCACGATTGCCACACTCGATGCGGCCGGCAATTCCACGATGACCTCGGCGCTGCAACGTTGGGCTCAATCTCTGCCGACCTCAAGTTCGGCAGTGATCTCAAACGATCCGAGCACTCTCATCAGGGTGTCGGTGTGCGAACCAACCGAGCCGTCCACCCAAGTCACTGGTCCTGCCGATGCGACGCTGTTGTACTCGGCCCCAATGCGTGAACAAGACATCGGCGAGAATCTCATTCGGATGGGGCTTCCCGAAACGCAGGGCTCTTGGTCGTGTGCCATCGCAGTGCTCCGCACTGGCGGATTGCCAAACTTCGTTGAGGGATCCACGGATCCGCTGCAGGCCGAGGCGATGTCCAACGTTTTGTCGTACTGCAAGAACGCTTGAGTCTCTCGATCGTCTGAAATCGCTCAAGGTCTCACTACCGGTGCCGAAAGAATGACATGAGCAATTTGCCCGAAGCGGCCCCTGAAAACGGCGAGTCCACCCACGATCAATATGCCGAGGCAGCCAGTGTTGGCTCGGGCGAGTCGAGTTCTTCGCAGCACTCCAGCTTCCGGGCGCCATTTGACTTCACACTCAAGCTCGATCTTGGTGGGTCGCGTGGCACCTTGAGCAGCGTGCCGAAGTTTGAACCACGCCCGGCGCCGCGGCTTGCCCCAACAATCGCTCCGCTCGTGGCACCCGAACCGCTCTTCGTCGACCCATCAGAGTTTCGTCTCGAGCAACTGCTCACCCCCGACTTTTTGGCCCAAGCTCAGGTTCAGCTCCTTCCCGAGGTCGCCGTCGTTGAGAAGGTCAGCGTCGTTGAGAAGGTCAGCGTCGTTGAGGAGGTCGCTGTTCTCGCGCCATGCGAGGTTGCCCTGCCGATGCTGCCCAAGCCTGTGGTCACCAGGCAGGCCGAGGCCCCAACCCCAGATGCTCGCACACAGGTTGTTGCACCAAACAGGCTGATGGTTCAGCGCCCAACCGAAGTGAAGGTCACGACCAACAAGCCAAAGTCTCGCAAGAAGGGCAAGTTCTTGATGGTGATGTTCATCGTCATTACCTTGCTCGCGGTTGGCGGTGGCATCCTGTTCAAGCAGCGTCAAGACGCGGCACGAATCAAACAATGGCCCGTTGCGATCAAGCCAGTTGCGGCGCTTGTTGAGGCCACGTTCGGTCTGCCGTTTGATCGGTCTGTTCCGCTGGTCGAATTGCCGCAGGCCGAATATGAGGCCAAGCTCGGCATCTACGAGTTGGCTCGTGTGCCAACAGATACGAACGGCCAAATGAGCGGCTTGCGGGCGGTTGGTTTGATCGGTTCAGCGCCAAGCGCGGCACAGGTGGGCGAGTACGTGGGCTTCACGCAGACCGCCTTTTACGACCCCACTACCACCACTGTCTACGCCGTGACCAACGGCAGTGGACCACTGCACGATGGAAGTGTGCTCGCCGCATTGAGCGTGGCGCTTCTCGACCAATCAAGGGGTTGGGGCGCAGCGGTCGACACGTTGTCGCCGGCTCAACAGCTTGGCTACCTGTCGTTGATCGAAGGGGCGGGTAGCTACGCAATCGCCAAGAAGTCCGAGAAGGACGCAGCGTTTGCTGCTGAGTATTCAACTCAGCGCGCAGCTCAGGTGACGACCCGCGACGCGTTGGCGCAGCACTTGAGCCCATGGCTCGTTGGGGTGTTCGACATGCACACCTCGAACTCGTGGGGAGTTGCCACTCGAACCTTGGCTGGCGACTTCGTCGCCGGTCTCAATGTGCCGTCGAGTGATGCCGCTGTGCTCGACTCGGCGCGTGGTCTCGAAACACCTGCCGGCGCAGCAACAACCGATGCATCGTCGCTCGGCATGTACTTCTGGTACGGACTGCTCTATCCAGCCATCGGTAACGAATTCGCCTTCCGCATGGCGTCCCAATGGACGGGCGATTCGGTCACGTACTCCACGGTCGAAGGTCGTGGCTGCATCCGGGCCTCGGTAGCCACCCGTGATGCCGCAAGCCTTGGCGAACTGGCCAACGGATTGAACCTGTGGGCCCAGACTCGCCCTGCGGATTCAGCCACCACGGTTGAAGCCAAAGGCACGGTTGTTGTAGTGACTGCGTGTGAGTCGGCAACGCCAGAAACGATTGCCCAAACGAGTCAGGTGCGCGCCGACTTCGAGGCGAGGCTCGTCAAGGAGCAAGTCATGTTGCAACAGCTCAACGCGTTGGGCATGTCGCTGACGGTTCCAAGCGTTGCGTGCGCCGTGAACTCATATCGCGCCAACGGAATGCCCGAGCTCGATAACGAGATCGCGGCAATTGTGGCTGAGCCGAGCGTTGCAATCAGCGTGACCTTGCGGCAATCGCTGCAGGATCTCGAAACGTTCTGTAGCTCAGCGCGCTAGCGCGGTGGCCAGCGACGATTAGTCGCGGAAGTTGTTGAACTGCAGGGGAATCTCAAGGTCTGCGCCCTTGAGCAGGGCCATCACTTCTTGCAGATCGTCGCGCTTTTTGCCGGTGACTCGAACGGTTTCGCCCTGCGTTTGGCTGCTGATGCCCTTGGGGCCTTTCTCCTTGATCATCCGGTTGATCTCACGGGCTTTGTCCGATGAGATTCCCACCTTGATGGTCACGGTCTGGCGCACCGTGTTTTGCGTGGCCTCTTCGACCTTGCCGTACTCAAGACCCTTGAGTGATACGGCTCGCTTGACGAGCTTTTCCTCGACGACCTGGCGCAGCGCAACCATACGATCTTCGCTAACGGTGCGCAGCGTGACCACGAGTTCGTTCTGCTCAATCGACGAGTTGGTGTTCTTGAAGTCGAACCGGTTGGCGACTTCGCGCTGAGCCTGATCGATGGCGTTTCGGACTTCTTGGTGGTCCACTTCGGAGACAATGTCAAAAGTTGGCATGCGCATAGGGTAGCGATTGCGGCTCGCAGGTGCGTGCAGCCTGAGCGGCCGCTACGCTTCGGCCGCACAAACAACACAGTGGGGTCGGTACCCAA
>CANNMD010000179.1 GCA_947505655.1 Acidimicrobiaceae bacterium
CGTCATCGATGACCACGCGCTGTTTCCCAGTGCGTTGCCCGTGCGCCGCGAGAGCAGCTTCAACGCGTGGGTCACGATCCAGATTGGCTGCGACAACTCGTGCGCGTTTTGCATCGTGCCGGCCGTGCGCGGCGTCGAGATCAGCCGGCCGTTCGTCGACATCGTGCAAGAGGTCGAGTTGCTGGCGTCGCGTGGCGTCACCGAGATCACCCTGCTTGGTCAGAACGTAAACAGCTATGGCCGCGACCTTGCGTTGGCGCAACGCCAAGGCGGCGCCAGCGACGTGCGCGTTCGGCCGATGTTCGCCGAACTGTTGCGCGCTGTTGCTGCGGTGCCGGGCATTCGTCGTGTTCGCTTCACCAGCCCGCACCCCAAAGACATGCGCCCCGACACCATTGCGGCGATGGCCGAATCTGCGGCGGTGTGCGAGCAGTTGCACTATCCGTTGCAGGCTGGATCAGACCGCGTGCTGGCCGCCATGCACCGCGGCTACACCGCCGAGCGCTATCTCGAGCGCCTCGTGCAGGCTCGCGCAGCGATGCCCGATCTAGCAGTGAGCACCGACATCATCGTTGGGTTCCCCGGCGAGACCGATGCCGATTTCGAGCACACGCTCGAGGTTGCCGCAGCCGCCGAGTTCGACTTCACGTTTACGTTCATCTTCTCGCCCCGCCCTGGCACCGAAGCCGCAACCATGCACGATCACTTCGTCGATTCAGCCGTTGCCGCGCAGCGATTCGACCGGCTCAAGTTGGTGGTCGAGCGCAGTGCGTTGCTGAAGCATCGCGATCGAATCGGTCGCACCGAAGAAGTGTTGGTCGAGGGTCCGTCGCGCAAGAATGCCGGCGTCGTTTCGGGTCGCACGCGTCAATACAAGCTGGTGCACTTTCCATCCGATACGCCCATTCGCGCTGGCTCGTACGTGAGCGTGCGCATCGACACGGCGGCGCCGCATCACCTCGGTGGCGAGATGGTCGAGTTCCTCGCCGAGCCATCACACAAGATCCACATTCCCGTCGCCGCAGGCTGATCGGCTCGCGCGATCATGAACGCAAGCCGGTTGCGGCGGTGAAGCAGATCGTCATTCTCGGCCCAACTGCCAGCGGCAAAAGCGATGTCGCAATGGCGCTTGGCGCCGAACGCGCCGAGTACGGCGACATCGAAATCGTGGCGGTCGACGCGATGCAGGTGTATCGCGGCATGGACATTGGCACCGCCAAGCCGTCGCTTGCCGATCAAGCCGCGGTGCCGCATCACTGCATCGATCTTGTCGGCCCACACGAACTGTTCACGGTGGCCGAGTTTCAGCGTGAGGCCCGAGCGGCCTTGGCGGGCATCGCTCAGCGCGATCACAACGCGGTCTTGGTCGCAGGAACCGGCATGTATCTCACAGCGGTCATCGACAACTTCACGCTGCCGGGCGAGTGGCCAGCCATCCGCGCCGAACTCGAGGCAGTGACCGACATCTCTGAGTTGTATGCACGTCTCATCGAGATCGACCCCGCTGCGGCAGCCAAGATCGAGCCCGCCAACCAGCGTCGCCTTGTGCGCGCGCTCGAGGTCTGCCTCGGCAGCGGCAAGCTGTTCAGTAGCTTTGGTCCTGGGGCAACGGCCTTCCCGGAGATTCCTGCAGTGCAGATTGGGCTGCGTTGGCCACGAGATCTGTTGGCCCAACGCGTTGAGCAACGCGTGCACGCCATGATCGAACGCGGGCTGGTCAGCGAAGTGCGTTCGCTTCTCGAGAGCAGCGAGGGTTTGTCGCGAACGGCGCGCCAGGCGCTGGGCTATCGCGAGTTGATCGCAGCGCTCGAAGGCGCATGCTCGATCGATCAGGCGGTGGCCGAGATCATCGTGCGCACGCGCCAATTCGCGGTGCGACAAGAGCGGTGGTTCCGCCGCGACCCTCGCATACAGTGGGTCGACATCACCGCCGATCCGGTTGCCGAAGTGCTTCCCATCGTGCGGCAGCACCTCGCATGATCACACTCACCAAACACCACGGCCTCGGCAACGACTTCTTGGTCTGCGACATCTCGCAGGTGGGTTCCGACGCGCCATGGGCTGCGTTGGCCGTGCAGTGGTGCGATCGTCGGCTCGGCGTCGGTGCCGATGGTTTGCTGTTGCTCGGCATCACCAGCGCTACCGAACTCACGATGGTGCTACACAACGCCGATGGCAGCCGCGCCGAAATGAGTGGCAACGGCATTCGCTGCCTGGCTCAGGCCGCGTATATCGCGCAGGAGCGCACAGGCAACGTCGAGTACGCAGTGCACACAGACGCCGGGCTTCGTGCCGTGTCGGTGCGCCCGGTCGATTCGGTCACCGTGCAAGCAAGCGTGAGCATGGGCGCGGTGGCTCCTCTCGATCAGCCAACCGGATGGTCCACCGTCGGAACCGATCCAGTGCGACCGGTGATGCACCTCAGCCTGGGCAACCCGCACACGGTGGTTGGTGTCGACGATGTGGCCGCTGTAGATCTGCTCGCGATCGGCTCCAAGATCCCACAGGTCAACCTTGAGATCGTTGAAGCCGGCCCCGAGGTAAACGCCATCACGATGCGCGTACACGAGCGTGGTGCGGGCATTACCCAGGCCTGCGGCACCGGTGCGTGCGCCAGCGCGTGGGCGGCGGCGAAGTGGGCGCTCGTCACGCCCTACGATGGCGAGGTCATCGTGCACATGGACGGCGGCGATGCAACGGTTCGACTCAACGAACCCGAGCAAGGTCACGTCACGTTGGTTGGCCCAGCGGTGTTCGTTGCCCAGATTCATGTCCATCAGTAACCACAGCGTCTGAAAGGCGGCCCATGACGAATCCTTATCAGGAGGCACTTGGCGCCACGCTGATCGAACGCACCAAGCGCGAGCGCATCGTGTTGGTGGGCGTGGTGCTTCGCGGCCAAACCGAAGAAGAAATGGAAGCCAGCCTCAACGAACTGTCGTTGTTGGTCGATACTGCTGGCGCCGACGAAGCGGGGCGGATGACCCAGCGCCGCGACACGCCCGATCACACCTGGTTCATTGGCAAGGGCAAGGTCGACGAGCTGCGCGAACTGTGTTTGGCGGTCGATGCCGACACCGTGGTGTTCGATAACAACCTCGCCCCGGCGCAGCAGTACAACCTTGAAAAGCAGTTGGGCCGCACCGCCATCGACCGAACCGCGGTGATCCTCGACATCTTCGCTCAGAACGCGCACACGCTCGAGGGCAAGGCCCAAGTTGAGCTCGCGCTGCTGCGGTATCGGCTACCCCGACTCCGTCGCGGCGTCAGTGGCAACTTGTCGCAGCAGGGCGCTGGCATCGGCACACGCGGCCCCGGCGAAACCAAACTCGAAGTCGACCGCCGGCGCATCATGCGCCGCATCACCAAGCTCGAGCACGATCTCGTCGAACTGCAGCACACTCGCAAATTGCAGCGCAAGGGTCGCGACAAGAGCGGTCTTGGTTCGGTCACCATCGTGGGCTACACCAACGCCGGCAAGTCCACGTTGCTGAACCAACTCACCCAAGCGGGCGTGCTTGTCGAGAACCGTCTGTTCGCCACGCTCGACCCCACCACGCGTCGGCTTGCGCTACCGGGTGGAGAGCCGGTTTTGCTCACCGACACTGTTGGCTTCGTGCGGCGGTTGCCGCACGGTTTGGTGCAGGCGTTTAAGAGCACGCTCGAAGTTGTTCGCGAGGCCGATTTCTTGGTGCACGTTGTCGACTCAAGCTCGCCCGATCCCGAAGGCGAAATCGCTGCTGTTCGCGCCGTACTCACCGAGATCGACGCACTGTCGGTGCCCGAGATGTTGGTCTTCAACAAGAACGACATCGACCCGGTCAGCGCTCAACGTCTCGTCGACCAAAACGAGGGTTCGGTGCAAGTGAGTTCGCTCACGGGGGCCGGCATCCCCGAGTTCTTGCAGACAGTTGCCGATCGTCTTCGTGCTCTCGCCAACGTTGTCGAACTGTTGGTGCCGTACGACCGTGGCGACATTGTGGCTGCAGTGCATCGCGAGGGCGAGGTCGTGTCTACGTCGCACGAGACCGAGGGCATTCGCATTCGCGCACGCCTTGCGTCGGCCTCGGCTGGTCGTCTCGATCAGTTTGTGGTTCACGGGTCCTGATCGGCCACCATAGAGACACCATGACCGCCGGATTTGTGCCACCCCCATATCCCTACGATCGCCTCGATCGTTTTAAGCCGCTCGCCAACGCGTTCGATGGTGGCCTCATCGATTTGTCCATCGGCACACCCTGCGATGCGCCACCGCGCTTCGTGATCGATGCGTTGTCGCAGTCGAACTCTGAGCGCGGCTACCCGCCAAGCATCGGCACCGACGCGTTGCGCCGCGCCGCACAAGCATGGATGTCTCGCCGCTTCGATGTCGATGTGCCGCTGACGCAGATCGGTGCATGCGTTGGCACCAAAGAGTTCGTCGCTACGACGGCGCAGTGGTTGCATCTTCGCTCGCCGCATCGCGACACCGTGTTGTATCCCGCCGTGTCGTATCCCACCTACGAGATGAGCGCCACACTTGCGGGCTGCCGTGCAGTGGCAGTGCAGGTCACGGCCGCCGGCGGTCTCGACCTTGCGTCTATCGATCCGGCCGACGCCGCCCGGGCCTTGCTGCTGTGGGTGAACAGCCCCAATAACCCAACCGGTGCACTCGACGATCTCAACGCTACGGCTGCATGGGGTCGGGCCAATGACGTACCCGTATTCAGCGACGAGTGCTATGTCGAGTTCACATGGGATGGCCCCGGGCGCACCATTCTCGAAAGCGGACTCGATGGCGTGGTGGCGGTTCATTCGCTCTCGAAGCGCTCGAACCTCGCCGGCTTACGCGCCGGGTTTTACGCAGGCGACCCCGAGCTGGTCACCTATCTGCAAGAGGTTCGCAAGCATGTCGGCATGTTGGTTCCGGGCCCGGTGCAAGCCGCAGCAGCAGTGGCGCTCGCCGACGACGACCATGTAACAGCGCAACGAGATGTCTACCGTCGGCGGCTCGAACGCATGGCGCACATCGTCACGGCATGGTCGGGGCTCGAGGTTCCGTTCCCATCGGGTGCGTTCTACCTCTGGTTCGATGCTCACGACGGCTGGGAGTTCGCCGAAAAGTTCGCCAAGGCTGCCGGTGCATTGGCGAGCCCAGGCGACTTCTACGGCGCTGGCGGGGCAAACAATGTGCGCATCGCCGTGGTGCAACCCGACGATCGAATCGAGCTCATCGCGAGACGTCTCGGAGTCAGTTGATGTCTGACCCAACG
>CANNMD010000180.1 GCA_947505655.1 Acidimicrobiaceae bacterium
GACGGCCAGAGCTTTCGCGGCTCAATGGTGATGTCGGCGCCGCGAAGGTAGTTGCGGGCCGCGACGAGTCGTTCTTGGCTTGGCTGAGTGCCTGGCGCAGGCAATGCGCCGGTACACACCGAGCAGCGCCCGCACTTCGCCGGCGACGGGTCGTCGAGCGCTTCTTGCAGATAGGCCATCAGACAGCCATCGCCGTGGGCGTAACGACGCATCAGATCTGCCTCGCCGCGGCGAGTTTCGGCCAACATTGCCCACTTGGCGGTGTCGTGAACGTAGGGCACGCCAGTTGCTTCCCATTTCGTGCCGTTCTTGGCGGTGACACCCTCGATCGCGAGGATTTTGAGCAGCGCCTCTAGCCGACCCCGACGCACACCGGTGAGGCCATCGAGCTCGATGACCGAATGGGGCTGATCCTGCAGCGCAGCGAGGGTTTTGGTGACATCATCGGGGTTCGGGATCGATGCCGTAGCGAAGTATTCCCAGATCGATTCGTCGGATTGCGACGACAACAGCACCGCTTCGGCGTGCTCGACGGCCCGACCCGCACGACCGACCTGCTGGTAGTACGCAACCGGCGTAGATGGCGAGCCGACATGAATGCAGAACCCGAGATCGGGCTTGTCGTAGCCCATGCCGAGTGCCGAAGTAGCAACAACCGCCTTCACTTTGTTGGCCCTGAGCAGCTCCTCTACGTGAATACGAGCATCGGTCTCCATCTGGCCCGAGTAGGCCTGCACCTCGTGGCCACACGATTGCAGAAACCCGGCAAGCCGGTTTGCCTCGGCGACGGTGAGTACATAGATGATGCCCGACCCCTCGATGGTGTCGAGCGCATCGGCGACCCATGCGTAGCGCGAGATCGACGACAATCCCGGAATCACCGACAGGCCCAGCGATGTACGCGCCAGCGTTCCGCGGAATGTGACCGTGCTGGCGCCAAGCTGCGCAGCGACATCGGCCGTGACTCGTTTGTTGGCCGTGGCCGTGGTTGCGAGCACCGACGCTGTTGGCGTTGACAGCAACGCCCTCGCAAGACGCTGGTAGTCGGGACGAAAGTCGAAGCCCCAGTCGCTGATGCAATGCGCTTCATCGATCACGACGAGGCCGACACGCGCCATCAACGCGTCGAGTCGTGCAGCGAAACGGGGATTGCCCAAGCGCTCGGGCGAGACCAGCAAGACATCGAGCTGGTCGTTATCGAGTGCTTCGAAGATGGGATCCCAATCGTCGATGTTCGTGCTGTTCACCGTTGCTGCTCGGAGCCCGGCTCGTTGCGCAGCCGAGACCTGGTCACGCATCAAGGCCAGTAACGGCGACACCACCAACGTGGGGCCTGCCCCTACCGAACGCAACGCCGAGGTTGCCGCCCAGTACACAGCCGACTTCCCCCAACCAGTGGCTTGCACCACGAGCACACGAGCTGCCGGCTGGATGATGGCGTGAACGGCCTCAAGCTGATCGTCGCGAGCAACCGCACCGGCACCCGCCAACTTCGCGAGCACCACATCGAGATGCTCTGCTGCGAGCGACTTGGGCCGGGCACTACTCATCAGTGCAGCCTGCCATGCGCAGCATGAACTGTGGCGCCAATGCTGGTGCAGCTACGACTGCTTGGTGCAGGTTTACGCCATCGCGGGCACAACCGGCAGCGGCTGTCGAAACAGGCCTGCTGGCACTGGTGCGCCTGATCGAACCAGCGCGATCTGCCACGCTGGCGACGAGCCCAAGGCCCATCGCAAACCGTTCACCGTGGCCACGCCGATTTGGGTGGCGCCGCAGGCAGGGGTAACCCCGATGAGCTTGGCGAGAGACGTTGGAATCGTGGCTGCGGCGGCCTGAAACAGCGGTTGATAGCCAAGCTGCACCGGCAGAGGCAGCGGTGGAAAGCGCAGAAACTTCACAGCATTCTTTTGCGCCTCACTACTCGCAATCGCTGGATGTTCGTTCACCCAGGCAGAGAGCTCGTCGGCGGTCAACGGCACCGGCGCTGCTTTGAGCAACGCAGCAATGCGTGCCTGCTCCTGCACGAACTGATCGGCCTGCTCGCTGGTGAGTCGTTCGCGTCCGTAGGCCTGATGGGCAACGAGAAACGAGTCGGTCAGCACGTTGTGAACCCACGCTGCCATCGCCGGATTCGCAGCGCTGTAGGGCTTGTCGCGCTCTGAGCGCCCCTTCACCGGAACATGGGCGGTGCGCACGGCGGTTACGGCTGCCTCTACCTCGGGCATGGCCCCATAGGTGGTCTCGGTGACGTACGCGGACGTTCGAGTGAGGCGGCCCAGTGGGTCTTGGCGATAGCGAGAATGCTGTTCGACTCCAGCGACTACCTCGGGGTGAGCGGTCTGCACCAACAAGGCACGGATTCCGCCGACGAACGCTGCCGTGTCACCGATAACCCGCCACGAAATCGACTCTGGGCCGAGCAGACCTGGGTCGCCAAGGTAATCAAGCGTGTGCTCAAGCGCTCGCGGGCCGTGCGAGAACAGCGACGTCGTGGATCCCACGATCTTGTCGCGAATCGCGTTGATCACCCCGGCGAGCCCTTGGCGTCATTGCGATCTGCCCAACGACCAAAGCTAAACATCGCGTAGAGAAAGCCTCCGGTGAACACGATGCCCGAAACAATCGTGCCCGCTATGAAAATGCCGGTTTGGCTCATTGCGGGGTGCGCCGATGAGCAAGCAGGAACGTACCGAGGGCAAGGATCGATGGCACCCAGATGCCGATGAAGATGCCGTTCAGTCGGCCGTTTGTGTCGTCGCCGGCGTTGAAATAGATGATGATGCTCAACAAGAAGCTGGCGAATGCCGCGACCAGCAAAGTGCACTTCAGGATGAATTCAGGTTTCACAATGTCCACCTTCGCACCGCTGCCGACAATGTGCCCGACTGTGATCACTATTGCCCAGCGTTGCTGAGCACCACGTGCATACCAACGTGATCAGACGAGATCCAATGCGTCTCTTGACGCACGGCCGGCAGCACCGGTAGAAACGTCCCTATGGGGATCCTGCAAAAGTTCTACGCGTTGATCAGTAAGGGCCCACCCGCCGATCCGAACCAGCCCGTTGAACTCATCGTTGTGAGCGGCCCCAGCGGCCCGATGACACTCGCCACGCTGCGCGAGCACGGCTTTACCGCCACCGGCCACGAGACCTACAACGTGTTGAGCAGGACCACCACCAACTTTCGCATCTTGGTGCCCCGCCACGAAGTAGAGCGGGCCTCCGAACTACTCAACACCATCCTCTAGGGCCGTTTGCTCAGCGCATCCGACTGAACTCGTCCCCGACCCCCGCCGTCCCCCGCCGTCCCCACCTTCTCGGTTTGTTGAAGACTATTGGTCGACCCTCAACCTGTTGTCTTCAACAAACTCGCCAGCCGGCCTCCCTGTGAGCGGCGCGGAGCAAGCACGTCTCGTGCTCGACCCCACGCTCGAGTACCGCAGCAACTACTCGAGCGCCCAATGTCAGCGGTCGTTCAAGCCTTTGCCAGCAAGGATCTGCGGCACGCACTTCTCAATTCGAGCCTCACGGGTCGTTGCCTGCTTGGGTTCTGAGAAATAGAAGCTGTAGGCCCGCTGACGACCCGGGGTCAGCGCGTCGAACGCTGCTTTCAACGCAGGCGCTTCGCTTAACGTGCGTTGGAATTCGGCGGGGATGGTGAGCTCAGACTTCGGCTTCGGCACCACTTTCGCACCCGATTTCTCGACGTCGACGGCGTGCAGAATGTAGGCCTTCAAGACATCCTCGATCTCGAGAATCTCAGCAACGCTATTGAAGCGAATCTGGCGGCCAACCTCGGTGTTCTCCCCTGTCTTCACGAGGATCCCGTGCGGGTCGTCCATCAACACGCCTTTGAAAAACAACAAGGCGCAGTACTTCTTGAACCCCTGCAAGATGACCACGTTGGTCTTTTCGAGCACGAAGCAGGGCTGCCCCCACTTGATCTCTTCGGTCATACCGCAACCGAGCGCGATGCGCCTCATGTGGGTCAGTTCGTCGTGCCACTGCGTGAGCCTGGCGAGATAGTCGTCAACCTTTGGGTTCAGTGGGCTCGTTGCCATGTTGTCTGCCTTCGCTGCGATGTCGATCCGTGCCGGCGCCTGGCTGGCTCGCGTCCGCAAGCCGCAGGTTACTTCGGCGCTTCCGGCGCCCCCACGACCACTGCCGCTGCTGCCGTCGCTGCTATCCCCGTCCCCGTCGACTCACCATCCGCCAACCCCATTGCATGGGCGCGATTTGGGACAACTGCTGTCCCAAATCGCGCCCATGCGGGCTTTCGGCTCCAACCACGACCATCGTCGTTCACTCATCGAGTGCTTCCCGTAGTCTTCAGCCATGAGCGAGTCCCGCGCCTTCAGGCCTGAGTGCACGGCCCCAGTTCGGTTCGCGGTGATGAAGCAACAGTGGCGCGACCTTGCGTATCTGCACTTTCCGTATGATCCGGCCGACGTTGCGCGCCTGCTGCCCGCCGGTCTGGAAGTCGACACATTCGACGGCGTCGCATGGGTGGGCTTGATTCCGTTCTCAATGAAAGGAGTCGGAGTACCGGGGCTGCCAGCAGTCCCCTATCTCGGCAGTTTCCCCGAGATCAACGTGCGCACATACGTTGTGCGCAACGGCATTCCCGGCGTCTGGTTCTTCTCACTCGACGTGAATCGGTTGTTGCCGGCCCTCGTCGCCCGCGCCGCCTACCGGTTGCCGTACTGCTGGGGGCGCGCATCAAACACGTTGCACGACGATGTCTTGAGCACCCAAGTTCGCAGACGTTGGCCTCACCGAGGAGCCGATACCGAGATCACCGTTCAAGTCGGCGAAGAGATTTCGGAGCAGTCCGAGTTCGAAGTGTTCCTGACAGCGCGCTGGGGTTTGTACTCGCGAAGCTACGGACGTGGGCTGATGTATGCCCCCGTCGATCACCCCCGCTGGTCGCTCTATCGCGCCGAAATCATCGGGCTCAACGACACACTCGTGCGTGCTGCCGGCCTCCCCGAATCACTCGGAGAACCGCATTGCATGTTCTCGCCCGGTGTTCCGGTGCGCATCGGTGTGCCGCGACGCGTGACGTGGTGATCGGATGCAGTTGCGTATCGTTTTGTGGGCGAAGCCCGACCAGGGATGATCAAGGAGATGGGATTTCACATGGATGATGTCGTACTGATCGCGCATCTTGTATCTGCGTGCATCATGGTGGGCGTCATTTGGTTTGTGCAGCTCGTTCACTACCCGCTGCTCGC
>CANNMD010000181.1 GCA_947505655.1 Acidimicrobiaceae bacterium
GACGGTCATGTCGACAGCGGTGTGATGGCGAGCGGACAAGTGGTTGGCGTCATTTCCGACCTGCCCACCTGCGCCGAACTCATCGAACGAATCATCGCCGAAGCTGGCGTTGTGTTGAACGGCTTGACCGCGTAGTGGCCGCCACGGTTCTTGTCGGAGAAGCGGGCCTGCTTGCGGGCGTTGGCTCTCATCTTGGGTACAGCGAGTGGCTCGACATCGATGCCGATCGGCTTGCGCTGTTCGCTCAGGCCACAGGCGACGCCGACGCTACGTATCTGGCAATCAGCCTGTCGAACATGTTTTTGCCGCAGATCGTCGAGGTGCAGGGCTTCGCGATGGGCATCAACTACGGCACTGGGCCCGTCAGCTTTGAGCAGCCGCTTGTTGCTGGCATGCGCGTGCGAGGCGGCGCGGCCTTGGTAGAGCTGAGCGATGTGAAAGGCGGCGTGCAGACGTTGATGCGTATCACTATCGAGCAGGCCACTGGTGAGCCGGTGTGCGTTATCGAATCAATCTCGCGCTGGCTGCACTAACGCCTGCGCATCAGTACCAACAACAATTTTCGTCGGGAGTAGTCATGAGTGTGATGCAGATGTTTCGGGTGGACGGACGCGTGGCATTTGTCAACGGTGCCGGGCGCGGCATCGGAGCCGCATGTGCGCTTGCCTTGGCCGAGGCCGGAGCCGACGTAGCGATTCGCGCGCGCACGCTGTCGCAACTTGAAGAAGTGGCCGCAGGCATTCGTGCCCTTGGGCGCAAGGCGTTGGTGTTGCAGGCCACCGAGGAGCCAGGCGACGACGTTGCTGCTCTCGCTCGAGCCGCCGAAGAGTTGGGCTCGCTCGACATCTTGGTCAATGTGGTTGGCGGGGCAATGCCGGGTCCGTTCCTGAAAGGATCCGATCGCAGCCTCACCGAGTCATTCGACTTCAACGTCACTGGTCCGGTGCGGTTGTGCCGCGCAGCGGTGCCACACATGCTCGCATCGGGCGGCGGTTCCATCGTGAACATCACCACGGCCATGGGTCATCTCGTGTCACGCGGGTACAGCACCTACGGCACGGTCAAGGCCGCGCTCGACCACGCCACGCGCCTCATGGCCGCCGACCTGTCACCGAAGATTCGGGTCAACGGTGTTGCGCCCGGCGCCATCCATACCGATTCGCTCGAAGTGATCATGCGTAACCCCGAGATCCGTGCGGCGATTGAGGCAGCCACCCCAATGCGTCGCCTGGGCGTGTCCGAAGACATCGCTGCTGCGGTGTTGTACCTGTGCACGCCGGCGAGCAGCTATGTCACCGGCAAGATCATCGATGTCGATGGTGGCATTCAGGTGCCGAACTTTCAGATGCCATTCGCCGACCTGTGAGCAATCGGGTCAGCGCTGACTCAACCGATGTAGCCGAACCTAAAGAGAGTTCGCTACGCATCTTTCGCCATCGCGACTTCGCACTGTTCTTTAGCGCGGCCTCGATCTCGAACGGCGGCAGCTGGATGCAGCTGGTGGCGGTGCAAGCGCTGATGTACAACCTCACGCACCGCGGTACGTGGCTTGGGTTGTCCACGGTGGTGAGCCTGGTGCCTGCGGTGTTGCTCACGCCGTATGCGGGTGTGCTGGCCGACCGCGTGTCGCGCCAAGCCATTTTGCGTATTACTCAAACCGTGCAGATGTGTATGGCGTTCTCGATGTTTGCCTTGTACACCAGTGGCAGCATCACGCCGTTGTGGATCATCACCATTGGCTTCGTGAACGGCGTTGCCGCCGGCTTCCAAACAAGTGCATGGCAGTCGTTCGTGCCGCTGCTGGTGCCCACCGACGAGATGCTGCAAGCGGTTCGGCTCAACAGTGTGCAGTTCACGTTGGCTCGCGCGATCGGCCCGGCGCTTGGTGGCATCGTGGTTCGCTTTGGCGGAATCGGAGCGGCCATTTTGGTGAACGCGGTGACGTATGTGTTGGTCATCGCCACGTTGTTGATTGTGCGCCCGCGCATGTCGGCGATGGCATCTCGTCAGCAGGGCGTGATGGCGGGACTGCTGCAGGGCGCTCGGTATATGTGGAACCGGCGGCCGCTACGCCTCGCTGTGCTGCTGGCTCTGGCAGGATCCACGTTTGGGCAGTCGCTGCAGTACATCGCTTCGGCGCTGGCAGAGAACCTGTTTCATCGGCCAAGCGAAGGCAACGCTGGGCTACTGACGGCTCTTGGCATTGGCGCATTGCTGAGCTCTGCC
Source organism: Acidimicrobiaceae bacterium (assembly GCA_947505655.1). Taxonomy (GTDB): domain Bacteria; phylum Actinomycetota; class Acidimicrobiia; order Acidimicrobiales; family Ilumatobacteraceae; genus WLMZ01. The sequence goes on from CANNMD010000181.1 coordinate 2,227, forward strand.
TACACCGTACGCATGGGCGATCGGCTGCGCCGCTCTACACAGGCGATGGCGTCGATCGCGTTGTTTGTCGTCTCGATCGCGCTGATTGCGTCCACGAGTTCGTATCTCCTTGGACAGTTCGCCTACTTCGTCTCGGGCGTGGCGCATCTGCAAATGGCCGTGGCGCTGAACACGTTGATTCAGGGCACCGTTCCCGACGAATACCGCGGTCGAGCGATGAGCTTTTATCTGCTCGGCATCTTGGCTGGTATTCCGCTGGGGTCGCAGGTGTTGGGCACGTTGGGCGACATCATCGGATTCCGTCTCACGCTTGCTCTCGATGCCAGCGCCTTTGCACTGGTGCTTGTTGCGCTGTTGGTGTCGGGTTGGTGGCGAGATCTCGATGCGACTCCCGAACAGATCTCGGTTGGCGCAAACGCCGCTTAGCTGTTCTCGGCGTCGTCTTCGTCGAGGTAACTGACGTCGGTGAGTTGCTCTGATTCGAGCCAGAGCCGTACCGCAACATCGCGGCGGTGGCTATACGCGTTCGAGTGCACCTTCACGGGGTAGCCGCGCTGCTCGCCGAAACCGTCGGGGCCGTAGTACTCGCCACCCTTCACTGCTGGGTCGGTGGCCGCGCGCATCGTCGGTAGTGCACCCATCGCTGCGGACTGCATCACTTTGTCGGCCACAGGCTGTGCAAGCTTCATCAACTTGCCGGCATCGCGTGCGAGCTCGGTGTTCGAGCCGCCCGGGTGGCACGCAACGGCGATGGTGGTGGAACCACTGGTCTCAAGACGGCGCTGCAGTTCGTAGATGAAAAACAGGTTGCTCACCTTGGTCATGCCGTAGCGCAACCAACGGTGATAGCGGCGCTCGGCATCGAGGTCGTCGAAGTTGATGCGGCCCATGCGATGGCCTTGGCTGCTGACGGACACAACGCGTGCGTTTGGGGTTGCGTTGAGGCGATCGAGCAACAGGCCGGTGAGCGCGAAGTGGGCGAGGTGGTTGGTGCCGAACTGCATTTCGAAACCATCGACGGTGGTGCTCTTGGGCAAGGCCATCACGCCGGCGTTGTTGATGAGCACATCGAGGCGAGGCTCGGCATTGACGGTCTTGGCCGCAGCGTGAACCGAGGCAAGATCAGCGAGATCGAGCGGCACCACAACAAGGTCGGCGTGTGGTGCAGTAGCGCGGATGCGTTCGACTGCAGCGTTGGCCTTGGTCATATTGCGGCAACCGAGCAACACCCGAGCGCCGTGCTCGGCGAGAGCGCGAGCCGCTTCGAAACCGATACCGCTGTTGGCGCCGGTAATGAACACCGTCTTGCCGGTCTGATCGGGGATGTTCGCTTCGGTCCAATTGGTGCGGCTCATGGCGAGATCTTGTCACGCGGGCGGGGGCAACGTAAATGGCCGGGGGTCGGTGAGGGTTATCGTCGACCCATGAGCACTTTCACACCTGTGGGCGAACCTGGCAACGAGGTCGCCAACAAAGCAATCATTGAGCAACTCTGGGAGCGTCTCGGGCAACGCGATTTCGATGGCGTTGGCGCGTTGTTTAGCGCAACCGGCGTCTACAACGATGTGCCGCTTGTGGGTGGCGATCCGGGTGCGATTGGTCCGGTTGAGGTGGCGTCACGACTGCGCCTCGGTCTGGATCCGCTCGAGAACTACATCTTGCATGCCGGCCCCATGCTGGCGCAGGGTGATGTGGTGATCACCGAGCATTCTGAAGAGTGGTTTTGGCACACCGGCGAGCATCACCTCGTGCGATTCTGCAGCGTGCACGAGGTTCGCAACGGATTCATCGAACGGTGGTGGGATTACGTTGACATCGGCCAATTGATGGCGGCAGCGCCCGCTTGGTGGCTCGAACACATCATGAAGGGCTATAAGTAACGCTCCGTCTAGAGGCACATCCGACAGTTTCTGACACACTGTCAGATATGAGTGTTGTCGCCGATCCGCACGTCTTGGGAGCTACCCGATTTCCGCGCGATCTCACCCGTCGCATTGTGCAGCGCATGGCCGAGAACTCACTCGACACCGCGCCCCACGCGATGACCGAACCCGCCTCAATCTTTACCGACCCGGTGCAATTCGGACGTGAGCGTGAGTTGTTCTTTCGTCACGGCGCGCACGTGGTTGGTTGGGAAGGCGAGCTGGTTGGCCCCAACACGTTTGTCACCAAAAACGTTGCTGGCGTGCCGGTGCTCATCACCCGCGATGGCGATGGTCAGTTGCTCGCCTTCCTCAATGCTTGCACGCATCGCGGCGCACAGGTGGCCACTGGTTGCGGCGAGGCTCGCCGGCTTACGTGCCCGTATCACGCGTGGTCGTTCGACATCGGGGGCGAACTCGTTGGTCAGCCAGAGGCGTGGGGCTTCGACGAGATCGATCGGACCACGCTCAAGCTGCAGCAGTTACCTATCGCAAGCATTGCCGGCTTGTTGGTTGTTGGCCTGTCCGACGATGTCGATCCGGTAGCCGCCTACGCCGACATCGCTGCGCACCTCGAGGGCTATGGATACGCCACTCATGAGGTTGTGGCAAGTCACTCGTGGACACTGCAGGCCAACTGGAAAATCGCCTTCGATGTCAACCTCGAGGCGTATCACATTGCTTCGTTGCACCGCGAGACGCTGAACCCATTGGTCATGAACAACGCTGTGCACGACACGTTTGGTCGGCATGCGCGTTGGGCATTTCCTACCCGTGCCGCAGCCGTCATGGTCGACCTCCCCGAGGCCGAATGGCCAGAACCCGCTCTCGTTACTGTGGTACACACGTTCTTTCCATCGTGTGTGTTGCTTGAGACGCCGGTGAGCTGTCAGATGTTTCGCATTTACCCGGGTCGACACGCGGGTGAGTGCACGGTCGAACTCACCGAGGCGAGCCTTCGCCCGGTGCAA
>CANNMD010000182.1 GCA_947505655.1 Acidimicrobiaceae bacterium
CCAGCGCTCGACGATGCCATCGATGCCGAACTGCAAGAATTTGTGGCTCGGCGAAAGAGCGAAATGCCCGACGAAGTCGGGTGAACTCGTATTACAAGCGAAAGACCAGCCTGGTCTATAGTTCCCGCTATGCGGATTATTGCCGCACAACGGTCTGCGATGGCGTCCGCGTTGGACGACCCCATATGAGAGGAAATACCACGTGAGCAGCGACTTCCCTACATCTGCGAAAGTTGTCGTTATTGGTGCCGGCATTGTCGGTAATGCCGTTGTTGGCCACTTGGCCGAACTCGGCTGGCGAGACATCGTCCAGATCGACAAGGGCCCGCTCCCGAACCCAGGTGGTTCCACGGGTCACGCCTCAAACTTCATCTTCCCGGTTGACCACAACCGCGAGATGGCCATGCTCAACCTCGACAGCCAGCGCCAGTACGCCGAGATGGGCGTCAACAACTCGTGTGGCGGCATCGAAGTAGCGCGCACCCCAGAGCGCCTCGAAGAGTTCCGCCGTCGCATGGTGTCGGCCAAGAACTGGGGCATCGACGCTCGCTTGGTCACCCCGGCCGAGATCAAAGAGATGGTCCCGTTCATCAACGAAGAGATCTTGCTCGGCGGTTTCTACACGCCTTCGGTGTCTGTGGTCGACAGCCTTCGCGCTGGCACCATCTTCCGTGAGCGGGCGCAGGCACTCAATGCCTTGCAGACCTTCGCCAACGTCGAGGTCGAAGACATGATCGTCGAAGACGGCGTCATCAAGGCCGTCGTTACCGACCGCGGTCGTATCGACGCCGAGTATGTCGTGGTGGCGTGTGGCGTGTGGAGTCCTCGAATCGCAGCGATGGCTGGCGTCGAGATTCCTCTCACTCCAGCAGTGCACCAGATGATCGACGTGGGTCCTATCCCGATTCTCGAAGCCAGCAACACCGAGGTTGGCTTCCCAATCATCCGCGACATGGACACCTTTTGCTACGAGCGCCAGAGCGCTGGCTCGATGGAAGTTGGCTCCTATGCCCACCGCCCCATCTTCATGACGGCCGACGAGATTCCATCGATCAAGGAATCAAAGCTGTCGCCAACCGAATTACCCATCACGATGGACGACTTCGATCCTCAGCTCGAGCAGGCGCTCGAACTTATGCCCGACATCTTGGCTACCGCCGAGATCAAGTACGCCATCAATGGCTTGCTGTCACTCACCCCCGACGGCTTCCCGCTCATCGGCGAGATCCCCGGCGTCGGCAACTTGTGGGCATGCGCAGCGATCTGGATTAAGGAAGGCCCCGGTGCAGCTCGCATGCTCGCCGAGTGGATGACCCATGGCCAGCCAGAGATCGATCCTCATCAGAGCGACATCAGCCGCTTCTACCCCTACGCGCGTAACGATCACCACGTTCGTGCGCGTTGCGCCGAGCACTTCAATAAGACCTACGGCATCGTGCACCCACGTGAGCAGTGGGAATCCGAGCGCAACATCCGCACGGCTCCATACAAGGACCGCACCGATGCGTTGGGCGCCTATTACTTCCAGGCCGGCGGCTGGGAGCGTCCACATTGGTACGAATCGAACCGGCCGCTCGTGGCCAAGTACGGCGTCGAAGATCGTCCACACGAGTGGGACGCGCGCTGGTGGTCACCCATCATCAACGCTGAGCACATCGCGATGAAAGAGACCGTCGGCATGGTCGACCTCGCTCCGTTCGTGGTCTACGACATCACTGGGTCGGGCGCGATGGCATACCTGCAGGGCCTCACGGTGAACAACGTCGATGTTGCAATCGGCAAGTCGGTCTACACCCCGGTGCTCGATGTGAACGGCGGCTTCCGTAGCGACCTTACGATGATGCGTCTCGGCACCGATTTCTACCGCGTGATTACCGGTGCCTTCGACGGGCCACGCGATGCCTTCTGGTTCAAGAAGCACCTTCCAGCCGACGGCTCGGTGCGCTTTGAAGACAAGACATCGGCCTTCGCCACCATTGGTCTGTGGGGTCCCAAGGCCCGCGAGGTCATGGCCAAGCTCACCACCAGTGATGTGTCTAACGAAGCGTTCCCATACGGCACCACGCAAGAGGTGTTGTTCGGTTCGTTGGCAGTGCGCTTGTTCCGCATCTCATACGTTGGCGAGCTCGGCTGGGAAATCTACGTGCCCATGGAGAACGCCCGCGCAGTGTGGGACCTCATTGCTGCTGCCGGCCAAGAGTCGGGCATCGTGCCCGTTGGCGCCGGCGTGTACGGCACCACCGGTCGTCTCGAGAAGGGCTACCGCCTGATGGGCGCCGAGCTCGACGGCGAGTACACCCCGGTCGAGGCTGGCCTCGCCCGCCCAAAGGTGAAGTCGGCTGACTTCATCGGCAAGGCCGCCTACCTCGCTGCCCGCGACGCTGCTCCTGCAGCGGTGTTGTGCACGCTCACGGTCGAAGATCATGTGTCGCCACGCGATGGCATCAAGCGCTACATGACCGGTGGCGAGACCATCCTTACGCTCGACGGAAATCGCATCGTCGATGCCAAGGGTCGCATCTCTACGGTCACCACGGCGGGCTCGGGCCCTGCCCTCGGCAAGTTCTTGCTGATGGCCTATCTCACGCCCGAGCTAGCTGTTGTGGGCACCGATCTGTTCGTGAACTACATGAACGAGAGCTATCCCGTGAAGGTCGCCGTTGCTGGCCCAACGCCAGTGTTCGACCCCACCGACGCGCGGATGAAGGCATAGTTCTTTGATGAGCGAGTTACGGATTCTTGTCTGCGTGAAGCGTGTGCCTGCGCCAGGTGCACGCATCACGCTGACTGCCGACCGACAGAGCATCGACTCGAAGAACCTCGGGTTCGCCACGAGCCCGCACGAGGAGTGCGCTGTTGAAGGCGCCATCCAGTTAGTCGAAGCGCATGGCGGTTCTGCCACCGTGCTCACGCTCGGAGCCGTAGAGGCCGATGAGCAACTTCGGTATGCGGTTTCTGTCGGAGTCAATGCAGCAGTGCATGTCACTCATGCAGGGCTCACCGACGGCACCGACTTCGACGCACAGGCCACGGCGCGCGCACTCACCTCGGCCATTACCTCGCTTGAGGCCGCCGGTGGAGCCTTCGACCTGATCCTGTTTGGTAACGAATCTGCCGATGCGGGAGGGTTCCAGGTTGGCGTGCGTGTCGCTCGCTCACTTGGCCGGGCGATTGTGAACGGCATCAAGCACATCGAGATTTCCGATGGCATCGTTACGGCTCGGCGTGAAAGCGCCGACGGCTTCGAGGTATACCAACTGCCATTACCTGCGGTGCTTGGCGTAAAAGAAGGTCTGAACCTCCCTCGCTACCCAACATTGCCGGGGCGACTGAAGAGTAAAAAGGTCGAGGTTCTCGTGGTCGAAGCCGATCGCGCGAACGGCGGACTCACCACGCTCAGTTTCGATAACGCTGCCGAGGTTGTGGTGCAGACCACCATGCTGGGCAAAGGCCCTGAGGCCGCGCCGGCCATTGTTGACCTGCTCGAAGAATTGGGATTGCTATGAGTGGCGAGATTCTCGTTGTCGTTGAGCACGATCGAGGCGTCGCCCTCGAAACCTCGTACCAAGCGTTTGGGTTTGCTCGCACATTGCTGACCGCTGGCGTTGGCTCGTCGATTACCGCGGTCATCATCGGGGCAGATGCCGACGCGCTCGCCGCCGAAGTTGGCGCACATGGCGCTGCCTTGGCGCTTTGTGCACACCACAGCGAACTGTCCGACTACGCACCCGAGGCATGGGGCGACGTTGTTGCCGCGCTCATCGCCGACCGCTCGCCTGCGGCGGTTGTTGCTACGGGCACCGACAGAGGCAACGAAGTGTTGGCTCACGCCAGCGCTCTTGCCGATCTGCCGTTTGCCTCAAACGTGATCGCAGTCTCTGCTGGCGATGGCCTGGCGCTCACCCGAGTTCGTTGGGGTGGCAGCTTGCTCGAGCAAGCCCGTCTCGATGCGGCGGTCTTCGTGCTCTCGGCCGCCGCACACACGTTTAGCGCCGAGTCCTCTGGCGCCGATGCTGCAGTGATCGAAGTCTTCGAACCAGCGCTTGGCGCAACTGCGTCGCGCACTCGCATCGTCGATCGCGTCACCTTGGCTGCTGGAGTCACGCTGACCACTGCTGCAGTAGTTGTCAGCGGTGGCCGCGGTGTCGGTTCGGCCGACGGGTTCGCCCCGCTCATTGAGCTCGCCGATCTGCTCGGTGGTGCCGTTGGGTGTTCGCGAGTCGTCACCAACAACGGTTGGCGTCCGCATAGCGATCAGGTGGGTCAGACCGGCAAGCGCATTGCGCCTGAGCTCTACATTGCCTGCGGTATCTCGGGAGCCATCCAGCATTGGGTCGGAATGATGGCCGCAAAGCATGTGCTGGCGATCAACACCGATAACGAAGCGAACATGGTTGGCAAGGCCGAGTACGCAGTGATCGGCGATCTGCATCAGATCCTGCCAGCGGTCAGCGAAGAAATTCGCCGCCGTCGCGCCACCGCCTAACCCGCCGCGCCCCGCCGCACAATCCGCCGCGCCCCGCCCCCAGACTCCGCGCCCGCCCCCACTCCCCGGTTTGTTGAAGACAACAGGTTGGGGGTCGACCAATTGTCTTCAACAAACTCTTTGTTGGAGCGAACTGGTTGTAGGCGGGGAGTGGTTGTTGGCGGGGAGTGGGTTGGGGACGGGGGCGGATTGGGGGCGGGGACGGGGCTGGGGGCGGTGTTACTTCTGGGGGGCGACGGTGATGGCGATCGGCTCGACCGCCGGCCGGGGCTCGCTGATTCCAATGTCAGATTGGCCGTAGCGAGGATCGTTCGCGGCGCTCGGTGGGTAGAGGGTGTCGACAGGCGGCGTGCACTGTGAGCCGGGAGCGAGCCCAAGGTCTTGGCACACGGTCTGTCGGGTGATGCGCCAGACACCGTCGTTGCCGAGCAATGCCTTGCCGTAACGATTGGTGAAGTTGCCCATCGCGGTGGTGACGTCGTAACGGAACCACGCTTCGGTGGGGCTACTGAACACGAAGTCCTGAATGGTGGTGGATGAAGTCTTCGCGGCGTCGGCGAATTCTCCGGTGCTCAGTGCCTTCCAGGCATCGGCGATTCCGGTGGTGTCATCGATACGTGCG
>CANNMD010000183.1 GCA_947505655.1 Acidimicrobiaceae bacterium
GTTCGGCATGATCTCGGCCGTACGACGTCCGCCGCTCGCGTCGATCAGCGTGTCTCGATCGCCGTGCATCACCAGCGTTGGGATCTGTACTGAGCGCAGCGCTTCAGCGCGTGGACCCGAAGCGCGCACGGCCATGAACTGGCGAGCCGTTCCTGCCGGATGAAAGCAACGATCGAACGAACGCTCGGCGTCGGCACGCCAGCGCGACTCGTCGGCGAATTCGGGGCTGCCCCACTCGCGCAAACTGGCGAATGTGTTGGCCACGAACGATTCGCGATCAACGGCAGGCGGCGCGGTGAGCAAGCTGTACGCACTTGGCGCAGGCTGCCCATATTCGGGCTCGCCGGTGGTGGACATCACCGAAGTCATGGTGATCACCCGATGCGGATGGTTGATCGCGATGGTCTGCACAATCATCCCGCCCATCGAGAGACCAAGAAGGTGCGCACGCTCGATGCCTGCTGTGTCGAGCACGGCGATGGCATCGTTGGCCATATCAGACAGCAGGTATGCGTTGCCCTTGTCGCCCACCGGAGCCTCTGCGAACTTGCTCGACAGACCAACATCGCGATTGTCGAAGCGGATGACATGCAGCCCGGTTGCAGCGAATCGGTTGCACCAGTCGTCTTGAAAGTTGATGCATTGGCCGCCCAAACCATTCACGAGAAGCAGCGTCGGATGCGCCGCGTCGCCGAATGTCTCGTAGTAGATGGCACAGGCTCCGTTGTGGGCAAAAGTCATGCCGGTGACCGTACTCGCGCTGGTACCGTTGGCCGTTCTTGAGCAACCATCCGTTTCGTCCGCTTCGACACCGATCGGTGTTGCTCATCTGGGGCGCGGGGGTCATCTCCGACGCAGGCACATGGATCCAGCTCGTGGTGGTTGGCTCGCTTGTCGCGTCGAACACGGGTAGCGCGCTACAAACCGGTCTCATTGCGTTAGCCACGTTTATGCCTCAGGGAATTGCGGCGCCATTGGGCGGCGTGTTGGCCGATCGCTTCGATCGTAGCCGGGTGTTCGTAGGCGGCATTTTGGGCCAGGCGTTCTTCACGATGCTGCTTGCTGTGCTGCTCGGAGTCGGCGTCCGCAGCCCCATTGCATTGGCAGCGCTGATCATGTGCGCGAGCGCGATGGGCTCTCTTGGTGCTCCCGCATACGCGGCGATTCTTCCCGACCTTGTACCTCCCGAAGAACTGATGGCGATGTCCTCGCTCGGCATCTACTCATGGAACGCTGGTCGCATTGTGGGCCCGCTGCTCGGAACGGTGCTTGCCCGCACCGCGGGTCCCTCGTGGACCGTCGCTATCAACGCAGCTACTTTCGCTGGCATGGCCGTTGCGGTTCTTTCATTGCGTCGCAAGTTCATTCCGCACGATGTCGAACCAGCAACGATTCGGGTTCGTCTTGTTGAGGGATGGATGACAGTGCGTCGGGTTCGGTCATGTGCATTTGGCATCGCTGCCGTCACGGTGATGAATCTGTTTGTCGGGCCCTTCATGGGCCTCATCCCCGCATACATCCACGGCACCTTTCACGGCGGAGTCGGACTCGTGGGTACGTTCAGTTCGTTGCAGGGAATCGGTGCCATCCTCGGCACGCTGATCGTTACTGCATTGAGCCAGCGCTTTGGTCGGGCACGAATCATGCGTGTGGTTGCCGCTGGGCTGGTGCTGTCTTATGTGTCCTATGCACTCGCTCCGAACGCGCCGTGGGCGGCCGTGAGCGTGATGGGCCTCGGCGCCGGGGTCTCCAGCATGTTCACCACGATGATGTACATCGTGCAGCGCGATTCGCCGCCTGCCCAGCGTGGGCGAGTGATGTCGATTCTGCAGGCGCTGGTTGGGTTTAGCTATGGCCTCGGCATTTTGTGGCTCGGCATCGTGGGCGATGCAACGAGTTTGCGTGTTGCGTTTTTGATTGCAGCGAGCCTCGCTGCCGTTTCGACTGTGCTGCTTGTGCGGCGCTTGCCGGATTGGCGTCACTCGATCGATCACGGTGCCGCTGTGTTACAGCAATCCAGCGTGGCGTAGGGCCCGTTACAGCGCACCATTTCAACGAACTAGGGTTTCGTCGTTGCAAAACCTAGGAGGAAAATGCGTATCAACACGAAACTTGTAGCGCTCGGCATGGCCGCGGCGCTCGTCATGGCTGCATGTGGCAGCGACACGAAGAGCCCACCAGCCACCACCCCAGGCGGCTCCACCCCCGCTAGTCCGGTAGACACCACGGTAGGTAAGGCTGGCGGCACATTTGTGTTCGGCACATCTGCAGATCCAGTGGTGCTCGACGGCGCATACGTCAGCGATGGCGAATCCTTGCGCGTTATCGACCAGATCTTTGAAACCCTTGTCACCACCAAGGCTGGCGGCACCGACATCGAGCCATTGCTCGCTGAGAAGTGGTCGTCGAGCGCCGATGGTTTGGCGTGGACATTCAACCTTCGCCAAGGCGTGAAGTTCCAAGATGGCACCGACTTCAATGCCACGGCTGTCTGCTTCAACTTCGACCGTTGGTACAACTTCGCTGGTGTCGCTCAGAGCGCCTCGGTGTCGTACTACTGGAGCACTGTGTTCGGCGGCTTCAGCGATGCCGCGACGCCAAGCTTGTACAAGGGCTGCGAAGCCACCGACGACAACACGGCCGTCATCACCTTGACCAGCGCATCGGCGGCGTTTCTCAGCGGACTCGCTGTGTCGGCGTTCGTAATTGCCAGCCCCGACGCCCTGACCAAATACGAAGCCGACAAGGTTGGTGGCACCGAAGATGCGCCGAGCTTCGATGGCACGTTCGGCACCGAGCACCCAGTGGGAACCGGCCCATTCTCGTTCGAGAGCTGGACCCCTGGTGACAAGCTCACCATCGTGCGCAACGACACCTACTGGGGCGACAAGGCTCTGCTCGACAAGGTCATCTTCAAGCCAATCGCTGATGGCCCTGCACGTCGCACAGCCCTTGAGACCGGCGAGATTCAGGGCTACGACCTTGTTGACCCAGCCGACACTCAGGCGCTCACCGACGCTGGCTTCCAGTTGCTGCTTCGCCCAGCGTTCAACGTTGGCTACGTGGGCTTTAACCAGGCCAAGCCACCGCTCGACAACGCGAAGATCCGCGAAGCGATTGCCCACGCACTCAACCGCGAAGCACTCGTGACCGCCAAGTACCCCGAGGGTTCGCAAGTGGCCACTCAGTTCCAGCCGCCGCTCGTGTTTGGTTGGTCCGATCAGGTGCCGCAGTACGCATATGACCCAGCGAAGGCCAAGGCCCTCATTGCCGAAAGCGGCGTCACCGACTTGAACCTCGAGTTCTACTACCCGAGCGATGTCAGCCGCCCATACATGCCGGACCCAACCGCCAACTTCGAGGCCTTCAAGGCCGATCTCGAGGCTGTTGGTTTCACGGTCACGCCAAAGACCGCGCCGTGGCGTTCGGGCTACCTCGACGATGTCGATGCAGGCAACGCTCAGATGTACCTGCTCGGCTGGACCGGCGACTATGGCGATCCCGACAACTTCGTCGGCACCTTTTTCCGCACGAAGCAGCCTTCATGGGGCTTCGACAATCAGGAAATCTTCGATGCCCTCACCAAGGCTCGCGACACAGCCGATGGGGCCGCTCGCACGAAGCTCTACGAAGAAGCCAACGTGTTGATCATGAAGTTCCTGCCAGGCGTGCCATACGTGCACACCCAGCCGGCACTGGCATTTGCCAAGGGTGTCACTGGCTACGTTCCGAGCCCGGTGTCGCTCGAGAGCTTCGCCACAGTTTCACTTGGATAATTCCGAATTGCTGATTGAGGCGGCGGGTCTACGGACCCGCCGCCTCGTCGCGTTCCGACGAGGGTGCGCAGGCGCATGATTCGCTTTGTGGTTCGTCGGTTGTTGTTGCTCATTCCGATTTTGTTCGGCTTGAGCATCTTGTTATTCATCTGGGTTCGCGCGTTGCCCGGTGGCCCGGCCACTGCGTTGTTGGGTGAACGTGCCACTCCCGAACGCATCGCGCAGATCAACAAGGCATATGGCTTCGACAGGCCAATGATCACGCAGTACCTCACCTACATGAAGCGCGTCGTGCGCTTCGATTTCGGCCAGTCGATCACGTTGCGCAAAGACGTGACGGCCGAACTGGTGCGCCGCTTTCCCGCGACTATCGAGCTGAGCATGGCAGCGATGCTGTTCGCCGTTGGTGTGGGCATTCCGTTGGGCTTCATGGCCGCTAAACGCGAGCGCACATGGTTCGACTACGGAGCCGTTACGGCATCGCTCATCGGCGTTTCAATTCCTGTTTTCTTTCTCGGCCAGATTCTCAAGTGGGTGTTTGCCCTCAAGCTGAACTGGCTACCGACCATTGGTCGTCTTGCCCCCACGCGCGAGCTTGTACATCACACCAACTTCAATGTGCTCGACAGCTTGCTCGCGCTCGACGGAGGTGCATTGTGGGATTCCATCGAGCACCTCATCTTGCCCGGTATCGCGCTCGGCACAATTCCGTTGGCGATCATTGCGCGCATTACGCGCGCGTCGGTGCTCGAAGTCCTCAACGACGATTATGTGCGCACCGCGCGAGCCAAGGGTTTGCGCACTTCCACGGTGAACCGCGTGCATGTACTGCGCAACTCGATGCTGCCAATCGTTACGGTTATCGGTCTGCAAACTGGTCTGTTGCTGTCGGGCGCAGTGCTTACTGAAACCGTGTTTGCATGGGGTGGCATGGGTCAGCTCATTGCTGGCGCCGTACTCGATAAGGACTACCCAGTGATTCAGGGTGGCGTGATGTTCCTGGCGATTGTGTTCGTACTCGTCAACCTTGTTGTCGACGTGTTGTATGCGTTCATCGACCCTCGGATCCGTGTGTCATGAGCGTGCTTACGCGTCGTCAGCGCGCCGAACAACTCAATGATCCCGATGTCGCGAACAGCCTCACGCGTGAGGCATGGCGACGCATCCGCCAGAACCCACTTGCGATAGTGGGTGGAACCATCATCGTGTTCTTCGTGCTCATCGCAGTCTTTGCTCCGATGCTTGCGCCGTTCAATCCGCGAAGCAATGCATGGTTCGATCAGATCAGA
>CANNMD010000184.1 GCA_947505655.1 Acidimicrobiaceae bacterium
AAGCGATGAAGCATGAATCGAGTTGCCGCGCCGGTGAGTGGTTGCTTGCGATGAAACGTGCTGTGCCACGCAATCGAGCAGCCGGTGCCTGCCTCATTCGGCGTGATGGTGACATCGGCGCGGTAATCGCGAACGGGAATACCCGAGTGCAAGATGTACGCAAAGTGCGTGGGTGCTTCGTAGGCCACCACTTCTTCGCGGCTACCAAATGGGCCAGTCTTGAAACGTCGGATCGCCCCCACGCCATCGGGCGCTGGCGTGCCTTCTCGTTCGAGGTACGCAGTTTTCGCGGCGGTCCATTTCGACCATCCGACTGCATCGCGCAACACATCGAACGCCACCTCGGCTGGAGCCGAGCATGGCACTGACAGATCGATGACGTGCAGCTTCATCGGCACAACTAGCGAGCGACGATGACTGAGCTGCCGTGTCCGAACAAGCCTTGGTTGGCTGTGATGCCCACGCGGGCGCCCTCGACCTGGCGACCGGTGGCTTGGCCGCGGAGTTGCCAAACAAGTTCGCACACCTGCGAAATTGCTTGCGCGGGAATTGCTTCGCCGAAGCAGGCGAGGCCGCCGCTGGCGTTGACCGGAACACGACCACCAATCGTGGTGACGCCAGATCGCAGCAGACCCTCGGCTTCGCCTTCGGCACACAGACCGATGTGTTCGTACCAGTCGAGTTCGAGCGCAGTAGAGAGGTCGTAGACCTCGGCGAGGTCGATGTCTTCGGGGCCGATGCCGGCCTGCTCGTAGGCAGCGAACGCAATGGTGTCTTTCCATTTACGTGCTGGTGCGGGCACCACGGCGGTGGAGTCGCTAGCGATGTCGGGAAGTTCGAGCACGCTCTGCGGATATGTAGGAGCCACGGTGCCTACGGCCTTGACGCGGCACAAGCCATCGGTGTTACCGAGGTGCTTGCGAGCGAAGTCCATACTGCACACCACCATGGCTGCAGCACCATCGCTGGTGGCGCAGATGTCGAGCAGGCGCAACGGGTCGCTGACGATGGGGCTGTTCAATACGTCGGCGATCACGTTCTCTTTGCGGAAGCGTGCGTTGGGGTTGTTCAGACCGTGACGGCTGTTCTTCACCTTTACCTGAGCGAAGTCTTCGGCCGTGGCGCCGTACATGTCCATGCGACGGCGAGCGAACAGCGCGAAGTACACCGGGTTCGTTGCGCCAAGCACGTGGAAGCGCTGCCAGTCAGGGTCGTGCTTGCGGTCGCCGCCACCCACCGGAGCAAAGAATCCCTTAGGAGTGGTATCGGCGCCGATGACCAGAGCCACATCGCAGAAGCCAGCGAGGATCTGGGCGCGAGCCGAATCGAGTGCCATTGCGCCCGAGGCGCACGCGGCGTAACTGCTGCTGACGCGAGCGCCGTTCCAGCCGAGCTTTTGGGCGAACGTGGCGCCCGCTACGAAACCGGGGTAGCCATTGCGAATGGTGTCGGCGCCAGCGACGTACTGGATGTCTTTCCACTGAACCTGTGCATCGGCGAGCGCAGCGCGCGCAGCGACCATTCCATATTCGGTGAAGTCGTGGCCCCACTTGCCCCATGGGTGCATGCCCACGCCAAGAATCGCGATGTCGCGGTCGTTGCTCATTGCGCTGCCTCGGAGCCCGGCGTGGCAGGTGCCCACACGTAGACCATGTATTCGTGGTCGGCGTCGCGGTGCGATACGTCGAGTTCGAGTTGCATTTCCATACCGACCTTGAGGTCGACGGCGCGAACGCCGGTGGCCACACGGCCGAGCACGACGAGGCCTTCGGCGGCGAGCTCAACAGCGGCCAGTGCGTATGGCTCGTATGGCTCGGCGGCTACATAGGGCAACGGTGGCGCGTAGCAATTCTCGGTGTAACTCCAGATGCGACCAAAGCGCGACAACGGCGTTGGATCGAGCGTGATCGAGTCGCAGTTGGGGTTGGGGCAGTCGCTGCTGCGAGGAGGAAACACGAAGGTGCCGCATTGCGAGCACTTCGCGCCGATGAGTGTGGGCGCATCGATGTCGTCGGTGAACCAGCCATCGATGATCGGAACGCGGGAGAGGGTTTCTGACACGGCGTCAGATTACATGAACAAGGTCGGGAAAGACCTTGCTGACCTTCGCGGTCAGGTATTCGCCGTAGGTTCCGTCGAAGTCGAACACGCTGCGACCATCCCAACGCGCAGCATCGGCCTGCACTCGTTCGGCGTCGCCGGGCTCGGCAGCCAGCGGCAACGGCTGCGGGCGTGCGTGCCAACTGGGGTCGAAGAAGAACGGAAACGACAAGCGATCACGGCCACTTGTGTTACGCACGCGGTGCAACGTGGAGCGGTATCTGCCGCCGGTGATTCGCTCGAGCATGTCGCCGATGTTGCACACGAACGTGTTGGGGATGGGCTCGACTTCGACCCATCCGTCGCGACCCAGCACTTGAAGTCCGCCGCAGTTGTCTTGGGCTAACAGGGTCAGTAGTCCGTAGTCGGTGTGTTGAGCCACGCCCCAAGTGCCTGGGCCGTCGACTGGATATTGGAAGATGCGAAACAGCAACGTCGGGTCGCTGGTGAGGTGCTCTTGAAACCAATCGGCCGGCAGCCCGAGACCCAGCGCAATGCCAGACATCACGATGTGGCCGAGTTCGGTCATCGCATCAATCCATGCGAACACCGCTGGTGCAAGCGCGGGTAGTTGCAGAGGAAACAAGTTGCTGCCGTGCAGCGGAAGCTCTGCTTGAACGCGTGGGTCATCGGGGCCAAGTTGCTGACCAAAATAGATGCCCTCTTTGCGGTCGGGCACGCCGCTGGTTACTTCGCCGCCGAGAGGAAACCATCCTCGCCACGCGCGGCCACCGCGAGCCATAGAGATCTCGGCCTTGGCTGATTGCGGCAACGCAAAGAACTCGCGGGCAAGAGCATCGAGCGATTCGAACAACTCGTGATCCACTCCGTGCCCGCTGATACAGAAGAACCCTGTGTCTCGGCATGCAGCATCGATTGCGGCACCAACGGCAGTTACTGCCGACGGATCGCTGTGGTCGCGCAGCACCGAGATGTCGATCAGTGGGATCGACGCAGGAGTAGCGGTCACTTGACCTCGGTGGGATTGTGGGCGCGCTCCTCGAACGCGATGCGCCCACCGCCAGCGTGTGTGAGCGCAATGGCTGTGTCACCGCAGCGCAGGAAGGCGCGCTTGCCGTCTTTCACCACGACGTCGGCGGGGTGGGTGAACAACGGAGCATCGGCGCCGGCCATGTTGCCGGTGGCGTGATCCCACACCACCGAGTCGACCGCGTACGCGGGTGTGCCTGCCTGGTATGCCCGCACCATCTCGGACACTCCTGCCGGATCATCGGTAGCCGGTTCGGCGGCGAGGCTGATGTGCGTGATGCTGGGATCGGCATCCATCGTGGGTTTGCCGCCAGCCCTGTACCAAGCAACGACGGTTTTGCTGGCACCGTCGGGAGCGTAAAAGTCTTCTTCCCAACTCCACTTGCCGTTGCCTGCATAGGTGAGCAAGGTGAGGTTGCTGAACGAAAATCGGGCATCGCCTCCGGTCGGATCGGGCATGTGGTTCCAGATGTTGAACGCCAAATACGGCGGCTGCAAGATGGCCCAATCGACCGAGAAGGTCATGCACGCTACGGACTCCATCTGACGCATGATCCACTCACGAATTTCGTCGGCGCCGTAGTACTTGCCGAGGCAGTGCTCGTAATAGGTGGCGTCGTCGGTGAACAGCGCAGCCCATGCTGGCCAATCGCGTCCGCGTGCGCCGAGGCGTTGGAATTCTTCCCAAGCGGCCTGCATGTCTTCGAGAGTGAATGAAGAAGTCATGGCCGAATGTTGCCACATTTGCGTGCCACAAACGAGCGTCGACGGTCGCACGGCGCATGTATCTGACGCAGCGTCAGATACGGTACGCATCCATGGATCTCACCGAGACCGCCGACGAACAAGCCTTCCGAGCCGAGGCCCGGGCGTGGCTCGAAGCCAACGTGCCGAGCGTCCCGCTACCAAGTTTCGACACCGCCGAAGGCTTCGAACTGCACCGGCAGTGGGAAGCCAAGCTCTACGAGGGTCGCTGGTCGGCTGTTAGTTGGCCTGTTGAGTACGGCGGACGTGACGCCGACTATGTGAAATGGCTGATCTTCGAAGAAGAGTATTGGCGCAGTGGCGCTCCCGGCCGAGTGAGCCAGAACGGCATTTTCTTGTTGGGCCCAACCATCATCGAGGTCGGCACGCCCGAGCAAAAGGCCCGCTTCTTGCCAGCGATGGCCAAGAGCGACGAGATCTGGGCTCAGGCCTGGAGCGAGCCTGATGCCGGCAGCGACATGGCCAGCATCCGCAGCAAAGCGGCGCTCAGCGACGACGGCAGCGAATGGATCATCAACGGCCAAAAGATCTGGGCCAGCCGCGCAGCGTGGGCCGACTGGTGCTTCGGAATTTTCCGCACCGATCCTGAGTCCTCGCGCCACAAGGGACTCACGTTCATCCTTATGCCGCTCGATACACCTGGCATCACCGTGCGACCCATTGCGCAGCTTGATGGCGACACGGGCTTCGCCGAGATCTTCTTCGACGATGTGCATGTTCCCATCGAGAACACGCTCGGCGGTGTGGGCAATGGTTGGAGCGTGGCGATGGCCACGGCGGGCTTTGAGCGTGGCGTCAGCTTGCGCAGTCCGGCGCGTTTCAACGTTGCCGTCGATCGTTTGATCAAACTCTGGATCAAGATTGGCGACCCCGACGACGACACCATGCGCGACGCGGTTACCGACCTGTGGATGCAGGCCGAGGGTTATCGACTGCACACCTATATGACCGTCACCAAGCTGCTTGAGGGCGGCCACATTGGTAGCGAGTCGAGCCTCAACAAGATCTTCTGGAGCGAGATGGATGTGCGTGCGCATGAGCTGGCGCTGCAACTGCTCGGGCCCGACGCCGAACGAATCGATGGTCCTCACGAACGCTGGGTTGATGGGTTCTTGTTCAGCCTCAGTGGCCCGCTGTATGCCGGCACCAACGAGATTCAGCGCAACATCATCGCTGACCGAGTCCTGAATCTTCCGAGAGGCTGACC
>CANNMD010000185.1 GCA_947505655.1 Acidimicrobiaceae bacterium
AGGTCAACCCCCAACCAATTGTCTTCAACAAACGCTTTGTTGAAGCAAAATGGTGGCGGATTTGGGACGTCGGTGGCGGATTTGGGACGTCGGTGGCGGATTTGGGACGTCGGTGGCGGATTTGGGACGTCGGAGCGGATTAGGGGCGCAGCGCGGCGAGCAGAAACTCGGTGAGTTCGCGGCGCAGACGTCGCAGGCCGGTTGTGGTTGCCTGCCACTCAACGGCCTGCAGGGCAGTGGGCTCGGTGGCGATACCGGTAACAGTGGCATAGGCAAGCGCCACAACAAGGCCGGGGTCGGCCATTCGCAATCGGCCGTTTGCCATTTCGTCGCCGAGGTAGTCGGTGGCCCGACGCACAAATGGTCGCACTTGATCGGTGAGGCGCGCAGCGTGATCGGGCGAGAGCCGAGACACTTCGCGCACGAGCCCCAACAACGCCGGACGACGAACGGCTGGACGCAGCACCGCTTTGATCACCGCTTCGATTCGAGCGAGCGGCTCGTCGGGGGCGGAGCGCACGGCGGCCTCAATCACCGCCGCCAGTTCAAGCGCTGTCTGTTCGAGCACAGCGTCGAGCAACTCGTCTTTTGAAGGGAACCAATACAGCACGGTCTGCTTGGCAACACCAACGACGCCCGCTATGTCGTCGAGCGATACAGCCGAGAAGCCACGGCTGCCGAACAGGTCGACGCTGGCTTCAAGGATCGCTGATCGGGTCATGCCTCGTCGGGTTACCATCGCCGTCTACCATATGGTAGAAAAGTGTCCGTGAAAACGATTGCGGAGCCCAAACGCCATGATTGCTGAGCAGTTGGCCGGCAAGCGCATCGCTATTACTGGCTCTACGGGCTTCGTCGGAACGGCTCTCGTCGAGCGTTTGCTGCGCAGCGTGCCCGACTGCCAACTCGTGTTGCTCATCCGTGGCGGCAAGCGCGGCGCCCCCGAACGAGCACGTCGCGAGATCTTCAAAAACGACGCGTTCGACCGCCTCAAAGAAGAACTGCGAAACACCGGCGAAGCCTTCGATGCGATGATCGAACGCCGCGTCGTCACCATCAACGGCGACGTGAGCACCGACGGACTCGGGCTCAACGAGGCCGATCTCGCAACGCTGGCAACTTGCAACATCGTCATCCACTCAGCCGCCGCCGTGGCATTCGACTCCCCACTCGACACCGCTGTCGAGATCAACCTGCTCGGGCCCTCACGTGTGGCCCAAACACTCAACGATCTCGGCGTGGCCCCACATCTCGTAGCCGTCAGCACCTGTTACGTCGCCGGCAACCGACGCGGTAACGCTCCCGAAGAATTGGTGAGCGAAGGCCCATTCGATCTTGGTCTCAGCTGGCGCAAAGAAGTGGCCGCATCGCGGCGATTGCGTAGCGATACCGAGGCAGCGAGCCGTCAGCCCGACAGGTTGCGCAGCTTCCGCGACGACGCACGCAAGGAACTCGGCGCAGCGGGCGCTCCAGCGCTTGCAGCCAAGACCGAACACCTTCGCGAAAAATGGTGCACCGACGAACTGGTCGAAGCCGGACGCGCTCGCGCCGCCAGCATCGGCTGGCCCGACGCGTATGCCTACACCAAGGCCCTCGGCGAACAAGCGCTGATGGAGACCAAGGGCAAGGTGCCGGTCAGCATCGTGCGGCCTTCAATTATTGAGTCGGCGCTTCAAGAACCTCGCCCAGGTTGGATCCGCGGCTTTCGCATGGCCGAGCCAGTCATCATCAGCTACGCCCGCGGATTGCTCACCCAGTTTCCCGGTGTACCCGAAGGAACCGTCGACGTCATCCCAGTAGACATCGTTGTCGCCGCCATCATCGCCGTTGCAGCCTTGGGCCCCGAGCAGGCCCCGCGCATCACCCAGGTGGCCAGCGGCGGTATCAATCCGCTGAAGTACAAACTGCTCGTCGACAACGTGCGCTCGTGGTTCACTGAGCATCCGTTGTACGACGCCGAGGGCCAACCAATCGTTGTGCCCGAGTGGCAGTTCCCCGCTCGCGGAAAAGTGCAACAGCAACTCAAGCGCGCCAAGACCGTGGCCACCCGCGCCGAGCAAGTTCTACAGATGCTTCCGTTGCGCGGCAACCAAGCCACATGGGCGGCCAAGCTCGACGAGCGCAAGCAAGACATCGAGCGCGCCTACGAGTACGTGCAGCTCTACGGCCTGTACACCGAGTGCGAAGCGATCTATCAAGTTGACAACCTCATGTCGGTCTGGAACTCGTTGTCTGCACACGATCAGGCCACGTTCAACTGCGACCCGCGCTCGGTCGACTGGACCACCTACGTCACCACCATTCACCTGCCGTCGGTGGTTGCGCATGCACGCGTGAAATCAACGCCGGGTAAGAACCGCAACGACCGCCCCGAGCGTATGCGTCGCAACGTGTTGTCACCCGACCGTCATGTCGCAGCGTTCGACCTCGAGAACACGCTGATCTCAAGCAACGTTGTCGAGAGCTTTTCGTTCCTCGCCACGCGTCGGCTCAACATGCCCGAGCGGATGCGCTATGTACTGCGCACGCTTGGTCAGGCACCAGGCCTCAGCAGTATGGACCGCAAGGACCGCGCCGATTTTCTGCGCTACTTTTACCGCCGATACGAGGATGCCCCCATCGCTCAAATCGACGAGGACTCCAAGGATCTCTTCACCCAGCTCATCGTCACGAAGAGCTTCCCGGCCGGCATCCGACGGGTCCGCGAACACCGCGCCCTCGGTCACCGCACGGTGCTCATCACCGGCGCTCTCGACTTTGTAGTCGCCGGCCTGAAGCCGTTGTTCGACGAGATCATCGCTGCCGAAATGACTGTGCGTCCCGATGGCACCTACAGCGGCGAACTGGCCAAGGTGCCACCCACCGGCGAGACACGCGCACAGGTGCTCGCCGACTACTGCAAGGCCGAGGGTCTGCTGCTCGAAGAGTCGGTTGCCTATGCCGACAGCACGAGCGACCTACCGTTGCTCGAGTGCGTCGGCTTCCCCGTGGCCGTCAACCCTGAGACCCGGTTGGCGGCGATTGCGCGCAAGCGCGGTTGGCTCGTCGAAGACTGGCACAAAGCCCCGGGCGGCCCACGTCCGCTGCTTCCCATCGGCACCATGCTCAGCGAACGCGAACGCAAGCGCAGCTTCGCGGGCAGCAACACAGCAGGTCGGTTCCGATGAAAGCGCTGCAAGTTTCCCGCAAGGTCGCTCGGCTCGGCATCGCCCGCATGGTGTCGGCGCTCAGCCCCGCTGCGGCCGCACGCATCGGCCCCATTGAGCTCGTCAACATCGATCCCCCGGCACCGCTGGGCGAAGGTTGGCATACCGTCACCACACGCCTCAGCGGAATTTGTGGAAGCGATCTGAGCACCATCGAAGGACACGCCTCGACCTATTTCGATGACTGGGTGAGCTTTCCGTTCACACCCGGGCACGAAGTGCTCGGCAACTTGGCCGACGGCACACGCGTGGTCATCGAACCCGTTCTTGGTCACGCCGCTCGCGGCTTCCCGCTGCCATTCCCGGGCGCTGCACCCGGCGACGGCGACGACTATGCGCACCTCGCGCTGCCACCACTGGAGCCCGGCATTCAAACCGGTTTTTGCCACTCAACCGGTGGCGGGTGGAGCACCTCGTTTCTTGCCCACGAGAGCCAGTTGCATCATGTGCCCAACGAGATGAGCGACGAGACTGCGGTGATGATCGAGCCTGCAGCGGGCGGCATTCATAGCGCGCTGCTGTGCTGGCCCGCTCTCGTTGGCGTCGAGAATCCGATTGTGGCAGTGCTCGGCGCCGGCACGATGGGCTTGTGCGCGATCGCCGGCCTACGTCGCTACGTGCCCGGCGTGAAGATCTTGGTGGGTGCCCGATACCCGCATCAGCAAGCACTGGCACGCAGCCTTGGCGCCGACATCGTGGTGGCTCCCGACGAGTTGCAGCGCGCTGTGCGCCGCGAAGTGGGCTGCCATGTCGTAGGCGACTATCTCACCGGCGGCGCTCACGCAACCATCGACGCGGTGGGCAACAGCAAGTCGATCGAGTCGTGCCTGCGCATCACCAAGCCGCGTGGCCGCATTGTGCTGATGGGCATGCCCAGCGAAGTCACGGTCGATCTCACCGGACTCTGGCATCGCGAGACTCACATTGTTGGGTCATATACCTATGGCACCGAGACCATGCCCGACGGCTCGCGTCGGCGCACATTTGATTTGGCAATCGACACCGTTGCAGCCTGCGATATGGCCCGCATGGTGTCAGCCACCTACCCGCTCGACGATTACGAAGACGCCATTGCTCACGCTGCCAGCGCTGGTCGCCGCGGCGCTGTGAAGGTCGTCTTCGATCTACGTTCCACGAAGGAGAAGCACTAATGCCTCGTCCAGGATTTGTCCTCGAGGTTGATCGCAACACGCCGCCGATCATGTTCTGGCGTGGCGAAAACTTCAGCCTCGAAAAGTTGCCAGCCGGACGCAGTCGCGTCATCTACGCCCCCGAGCCGGAGAAGGCCCTCGACGACATCGATGGCGCGATCCGGCACGCGTTGCTGAATCCATACGACCACGATCCGCTGCCCGCGTTGTTGTTCCCCGGTATGAAGTTGACCATTGCATTCGACGATGTGAGCTTGCCGTTGCCCCCAATGCGTCGCCCCGATATTCGCCAGCGCGTGATCGAAGCTGTGCTCGATCTTGCGGCCGATGCGGGCGTCGACGACGTGCACATCATCGCCGCGCTCGCCCTGCACCGCCGCATGACCGAAGCCGAACTGCGTCATGCGGTTGGCGACCGCGTGTACGACGCGTTTGCTCCACGAGGTTTGCTGTATCAGCACGACGCCGAGGATTCCGAAGCACTCGAGTACATCGGTGCCACCCCACAGGGCGAAGACGTTGAGATCAACAAGCGCGCGGCAAACAGCGACTTGCTTGTCTACGTAAACATCAACCTCGTTGCAATGGATGGCGGCTGGAAGAGCACCGCCACCGGACTCAGCAGCTACAAGAGCCTGCAACATCACCACAATCCAAAGACCATGGAAGC
>CANNMD010000186.1 GCA_947505655.1 Acidimicrobiaceae bacterium
GCGAAGGTCATCAGGTTGGCGAACTCTGGGCCAGCAAAGCCGGTGTACTCAAGCGTGGTCGCATTTGGTGCGGGCTTGCCGTACTGCTGCACCTTGGCGATGTAGGTCTGCATACCGCTGTCGAGGTCGGGGCGGAAGTAGCTGTAGCCATAGCCACCGAAGTACCAACCGTCGGGAACCGGACCGGCCTCGCCGGCCTGCTTGAGGTGGTCGGTCATCGGGGTGCCAAAGCACAAACCGGTGGTGATCACGGTTGGGGTGATCGCCAACTGCTTCAGCGCGTCGTACACGTTGATGCACTGCTGGATGGTGATGATCGTCATCACGACATCGGCCTTATCGGCGCCAACTGCGGTGAGCGCAGCCTTCACGTCGGCAGCTGACGCTGAGTCTTCGACGAACACGGGGGTGTAAGCAATGCCAGCCTTCTTCAACGCCGGGGCGATGAGCAGTGGCACAGCTGCCTGACCCGCTGGGTTGTTCTGGGCCAAGATCGCAACGCTCTTTGGTGTCGGGGTGAGGCCTGTGGCGATGTAGCCGGCGAGACCGGTCACAACACCAGGCGAGCCTGCAGTGAACGCTTGGCCAGCAGGAGTCAGGAAGTCGGTTGAGGTCACGCCGTTACCAACAATGACTGGCTTCTTGCCGTTGAGCGTGTCGTACAGCTCTTGGTTGCCGTTCAAGATGGTGCCGGTGATGACAACAGCAATCGTTGGGTCGTTGGCGAACTGGGTGCCGCACTTGGCGCCATCTTCGGCGTTCGAGACTTTGCACGAAACGAGCTCGATTGGCTTTCCAGCAGCTCCACCGAGCTCGGCGTTGAGATACTCACGCGCGGCATTGATGCCGATGGTGTTCTCGGGGAAGAAGTCTTCGTCGTTGGCATAGCCAACCTTCACGCTGTCGCCGGTAGCTGCGCCAGCGGTGCCGCCGGTGTACTCAAGGGCCCACTTGTTGAGCTCGTCGCCTGCGCCCGCCGTGGTGGTTGTCTCGCCGCCGGACGTGTCGGCCACAGGAGTGGTCGTGTCGGATGCTGCGGTATCTGGAGTTGTCGCTGTCTTGGTCTCTGAACATGCTGTAGCTCCAAAGCTGAGCACGATCAGGGCAGCGGCAATTTTGTAACTGCGTTTCCTCATGGTTATCCCCTTACTGAAAGAAAGAATCGTTCACTTCACAAGATCGACTACTTGGCGTCGATCACTGTTCATCTACCGACGGTAGTACAACGTTTCTAGCCGATACGACGTTGGACCCTGCGACACATCGTCATTTATGTTTTTCGGAGCGGCTCGCGAGAAACGCTCCGGACAGCACCGTTGCGCATCCGATCACACTCAGCACAGCGATGGCCTCGCTGCGCACAGCAGCGCCAAGGAACAACGCGACCACTGGAATCACGTAGGTGGTCATCGCCGCTCGCGTTGAGCCAACCCGACCTGCCAAGGTGCCCGCGGCCACAAAAGCCACCGCCGAGCCGAGTACGCCAAGCGCAATGTTGGCAAACAACGAGTGCCACGAAAACGACGAAGACGGCACAGCCGCAATTCCGAATGGAGCGAGCATCAACGCAGCAATGCCTGCGGCCCGCCACAACACCGGCAGGGCGCCGTACTTTTGCTGCATCGGCACCACAATGTTGATCGCGAGTCCGTACGAGCACAGTGCCAGCAAGATGAGCCCAACACCAATGGCCGAACTCGACCCTTCACGAAGTGAGGGCCAACCGATCAGGGCAATGCCGAGGGTGCCCACGATGAGCCCGAGTCGCTGACGCTTGCCCGGTGGCCGCCTGAGCAACACCGTCGCGACCACCGCAGCAAAGATTGGCGTGCCGCCATTGAGCATGCCGGCCACACTGCTCGAGACATGCTGCTCAGCCAACGGAAACATGCTCAGCGGGAATGCCATCCACACCAACGCGATGAGGGCCACCTTCGGCCAATCTTGGCGATCGATTGGCGAGTGCGATCGGGGCACGCACGACAAGGTCGCGAACCCAAGGGCCACACGTAGCCACGTAATGAGCATCGGCTGAAACGAGTCGAGCGCTTCGGCAATGAAGAAGAACGACGCGCCCCAGACGCCACCGGCTACACCAAGCAGCATCCAATCGATGCCGTGGAACGAGTCTTGATTGCTGCCTTCAGCAGTGGAGACAAGCGGTGTTGATTTGGCCATGGCCGAAGCACCCTACCGAGGGCGCATCACACAAGGCTGAGTGGTCTAGCCGCGCCCGACGAGATCGAGACTGCCCATGATCGCTTGCTCGTGTGCACTGCGCGCCTCGATGAGCGCACGCCACTTGTTGATCTCGGCCTGATCGCCGGTGGCATAGGCAGCTTCGACACCCGCACTGAGCCAACGACTCACACTGCCGTACCACTCGACGACATGTTGCAGCTGTAACGACTGCGGCGAACCTGGGTCGCGCCCTGCCGCTGCGGCGATGGCAGCCACTTCTTCGTGCATCCACTCGATCTCGTTGGCCACACGCACCGACAAGTTGCGCAGAATCTGATCGATCATGCCCATCACAACCACGGCTGGTTGCTCGGTGAGATGGGGAAGCACCTGTTCGCGCAGATCGCGCGCAATCCCGATGAGCATCTGATCGCTCGTTGGTTTGCTCAACATGTCACATCGCACCTTTCATGGCAGCAAGAATCGGTTCGAGCTGTTTGCTGGCGCCGATCCACACACCGGAGCCAAACACCACCGAGTTCAGGTTGAACAGCGACGCCAACAACGTGTTCTCGTCGCGACTGTAGGCAGCGCCGCCCTCGAGCAAACGGCGCACGGTGCCCACCACGCCGAGGATCAAGAAGTAGGCCACGGTGACCGGATTTACCTGGGCCTCATTGAGCCCGGTGAGTTCGCGGTAACGCTCGCAGAATCCCATCACGCCCGCATCGTCGAGCAAGTCGGGCGGCGCAATCTGAGCAACAGCTTTGAAGTAGCCGATGTCTTCGCGGGGGTCGCCAATCGAGGCAAGCTCCCAATCGAGAATCTCGAAATGGCCATCAGCAGCCAGCATCAGGTTTGCGCTCTGCAGGTCGCCGTGAATCAGCGTGAGCGGAACCTCGGGCGGACGATGCGCGTCGAGCCAAGCCGCTACGTAGCGCAGGATCGGAAGGTCCTCAACGTGAGCATCGGCCGTGCGTCGCCATTCGTCGATGCGATGACCGATGTAGGTGTTCCAGTCGGCGGGCCGCTCGAGACGGGCGGGCAGCGACGCCACCGGCAATCGGTGATAACTCGCGAGAGCATCGGCCAACTTGATGTTGAGTCCCTCGAGTGATCCGCCGCCGCTTGCGTACGGAAGAAACGAGTCAGACGCGGTGTACTCAATGACTAATGCGCGGGTGCCAAGGTGCAGGCCAGCATCGTCGAAGTAGCGCGTGCGCGGCGTGCGCACGCCGTGCTCGGAGACGGTGGCAATCACCTCAAACTCTTGGCCGCGATCGGTATCGACAAGAGCGCGACCGGGCGGCGGATCGCCGCGCAGCACGAGCACCTCTTCGCCCTCGGCGTGACGCACATGCGCCTTGCCGAGCAGCCGGCTGTATCCGCCGGTCATGACCTCGTAGGCCACGACCTCGATGTCGCGCCACTCAGGTTCTTGCTCGGCGAGAAAGGCCGCAATACGTGCTGGCATTTCGTCTGGGTTGTTCATGACGACTCCTGAATTGCTGAGGTCAGATTGTGGGAACTTCGATGTGGCGACCGAAGACGGTTGCCATTGCGTTCATCATCTCGCCGAGTGATGCATAGACGCCGGACGCCTCGACCAATGTTGGCATGAGGTTGATCTCGGGATCGGCGGCTTCAACCTGCAACCGCGCGAGCACTTCGTCGACAGCTGCTTGGTTGCGCTGCTGGCGCACCGAATCGAGTCGCTTCAGTTGGCGAGTTTCGTCTTCGTTCGTGATCTGCAAAATGGGCATGGTGTCTTCGTCGTTGCCCTCGAGGAACCGATTGACGCCCACCACGATTCGCTCGCCGCGGTTGAACAGCCGCTCTTGTTCGTACGCACTATCGGCAATGCAACCCTGGAACCAGTTGTCTTCGATGCCAGCGATGACTCCGTCGAGCATTGAGCCATGACCGAGTTCGTCGAGATGGCTGAAGATGGCCTCAGCCTGACGCTCCATCTCGTCGGTGAGTGCTTCGACGAAATACGAACCGCCGAGCGGATCGGCCACATGAGCCACGTTGGTTTCGTACGCGATGACCTGCTGCGTGCGCAGGGCAATACGCGCCGAGCGCTCGGTGGGCAGCGCCAAGGCTTCGTCCATCGAGTTGGTGTGCAACGACTGCGTACCGCCAAGCACGCCAGCAAGCGCCTCGATAGCGGTGCGCACGATGTTGACCTCGGGCTGCTGCGCGGTGAGTGACACCCCAGCAGTCTGGGTGTGGAACCGGAGTTGCATCGAACGATCGAGTTCGGCGCCGTAGCGCGACTTCATCCACCGCGCCCAGATGCGCCGCGCAGCGCGGTACTTGGCGATCTCTTCAAAGAAGTCGATGTGAGCATTGAAGAAGAAGCTGAGGCGCGGCGCAAACGAATCGATCGCCAGCCCAGCCTGCAGCGCGAGTTCGACATACGCGAAGCCGTTTGCCAACGTGAACGCGAGCTCTTCGGCGGCCGTAGAACCGGCCTCGCGGATGTGGTATCCGCTGATCGAGATGCTGTGCCACTTCGGCATTTCAGATGCAGTGAACTTGATGGTGTCGCGCACCAAACGCATGCTCTGGCGCGGAGGAAACACGAACTCCTTTTGCGCCTGGTATTCCTTCAAGATGTCGTTCTGCAACGTGCCGCCGAGCCGCGACCGATGCACGCCAGCTTTTTCGGCCTGGGCGACGAACATCGCAAAGATGGGCGCCGCTGGCGAGTTGATGGTCATCGAGGTCGTGGTCTTCGCCAAGTCGATGCCCGCATACAGATCTTCCATGTCGGCCAAGGTGTCGACCGCAAC
>CANNMD010000187.1:0-4894 GCA_947505655.1 Acidimicrobiaceae bacterium
ACCGGTCTCGATATCGAAGCAAAAGCCGAGCTCGTCGAAGCCGCGTTCTGGGAAGCGTGTCCGTACGACCCTGAGGATTTCTCCAGCGTTACAACTCGGGTAGTTCGCACCGACAAGGTCGATCCCGCCAGCAACGAAGAAGCCATCGCCTTGTGGCGCATCACGCTGAAAGACCCCGACGAACGCAAGGTTGGCCGTGCCGTGGCCAACGCCGTTACTGAAATTGCACTGGCAACAATCCCTGGCCTGTTCGGTGTCAGCGGCGGCCCTTCGGGCGGCTCGGCATACGGCGTCTACAGACCAGCTTTGGTGCCCGCCGAGTTGGTTCCCCAGCACGTGGTCATTCTCGGTGGCGAACAGACCGTGGTCGATTCAGTCGCTCCGCAAGCAATCGTTCATGTTGTTGGCCACGCAGGCCCATCGGCTGCCGCTCCCGGCGGCCCCACCGAACGCATGCCTCTCGGCCGTCTGTTCGGCGCACGTTCGGGAGACAAGGGCGGCAACGCCAACCTCGGCGTGTTCGCTCGTAGCGACGAAGCATGGGCGTGGCTCGATTCGTTCCTCACCACCGACAAGCTGTGCGAACTGCTTCCCGAAACGGCCGCACTTTCAGTCGACCGCTATCGCTTGCCGTCGATTCGTTCGCTCAACTTCGTGATCCACGATCTGCTGCAAGAAGGCGTCGCCGCGTCAACCCGCCAAGACTCGCAGGCCAAGAGTCTGGGCGAGTGGCTGCGCAGTCGCGTCGTCGACATTCCCACCGCACTGCTCGCATGAGCACATACGGCGCAACCATCGCGCTCGACGCGACAACCGAGTTGCATCGTCGCGTGCGCGCCGTGAAACCGCCGCGCGCCGTGCTCGACCGCGACCGCGAACGGCGCCTCACCGATCGCCAACGCGAAGTGCTCGACCAACTTGGGCGCCTCTTCGACCACGGCTTCGCGCATCTCACGATGGCTGAGATTGCGGCGCACACAACATGCTCGTTGCGCACTCTGTACGGCCTTGCCCCCAGCCGTGACGAACTCGTGCTCGTGGTTGTCGACCGCAACCTATGGCGAGTGGGTCGCAGCGCGATGGCAGCGCTCGCGCCAGACATGAACCCACTCGACGCGCTGCAGTCATATCTCACGGCTGCGAACGAAGCAGTCAATGGTCTCAGTGAGCCGTTCGCCCGTGACCTCGCCACCATGCCAGCGGCGCTGCGACTCGGCGATGTGCACGCCGACTATCTCATCGCCGTCACTCACTGCCTGCTCGACCTTGCGCTCGAGCGCGGCGACATCCACCCGGTCGACACTGGCGCGGCCGCTCGAGTGTTAGCCAACATTGGTCGCGATCTTTCGCGCCCTGAGGTCACGCCAACACTGCAGACATCGCCGCGCCAAGCATCCGAGCAAATGCTCGAAATCTTCCTGCGCGGCATGCGCGCTCAACCAACGAACGAGGCACTACATGACTGATCTCGCCGAAGTACAACGCGACCTGCTCGACGAGCAACAGGCGCTCGACACATTGGTCGCAGCGCTCACACCCGAGCAGTGGTCTGCCGTCACGCCGAGCCCCGGCTGGAACGTGACCGACCAACTCGGGCACCTCACCTATTTCGATGGCGCCGCAGCGCTTGCAGTCACCAACCCCACCGAGTTCCGCACGAGCGTTGATGCGTTACTGACTCAAGCGGGCAACTCAAACGACGGCGGCGACGATTTCACCCTCGGCGCTTTTCGCGCGCTGGGCCCCACCGAGAAGCTCGCTGCGTGGCGAGCCAATCGCCAACTGCTTGCCGACGCCGCAGCAGCGCTCGAGGAGAACACGCGTGTCGCGTGGTACGGCCCATCGATGGGCGCCAAGTCGTTTCTCACTGCTCGCCTGATGGAGGTGTGGGCGCACGGCACCGACATCGCCGATGCCGTTGCAGTGCGTCGACCCGCTACCGATCGCATCCGCCACATCGCCCAGTTGGGCTTCATCACACGCGGATGGTCATACACCGTGCGCGGCGAGACAGCTCCTGTTGGCGCCGTGCGGTTGGTCCTCACTGGAGCAACGGGCCACACGTTCACGTGGGGGCCCGACGCCGCCGACGCCGCCGACGACACCGTCACGGGTTCACTCGAAGACTTCTGCCTCGTTGTCACCCAGCGCCGCAACGTAGCCGACACCGGCCTGCAAGCTGGCGACCTTGCCATGCATTGGTTGCAACGCGCGCAGGCCTTTGCGGGTGGCGCAACAAACGTTCCAGCACCGCGGGGGTCGTGATGTCGGTTGTCGAAACGGTTCTCAACAATGGCGTGTTTACCATCACGCTCAACGACGACAAGCGACGTAACTCACTCAGCACCGAGCTGACCACCGAACTCGTTGCTGCGCTCGATTTCGCCGACAACGACGCATCAGTGCGCGTTGTCGTGCTCACCAACTCGGGCTCGGTGTTCTGCGCCGGAGCGAACTTGTCTGAGCGCTCATCCGACGGCGCGAACTCAAGTTCGTTCGTGCCGCAAACCTTTTTCGGCCGGTTCCGTCACTCTCCAAAGCCATACGTAGGGCGCATCGCCGGGCACTGTGTGGCCGGCGGTATGGGACTCGCCGCAGCAATGGACATTTCGGTTGCGGTCGATACAGCCAAGTTCGGCTTCACCGAGGTACGCATCGGCGTTGCTCCGGCAATGATCTCGGTGGTGTGCCTACCCAAGCTGCGCTTGGTCGATGCGCAAGCAGCGTTCCTACGCGGCCACCGGTTCTCTGCAGCCGAAGCTGCACGGATGGGTCTCATCAACGCAGCCGTAGCCGCCGAGGCGCTCGACGCCGAGATCGATGCAATCGTCAACGACCTTCTCGCGGGCGAGCCGGGCGCAATTGCGGCCTCAAAGCAACTCATCGCTACCGTGCCCACTATGGCCGAACAGCAAGCGTTCGAGTGGACCGCCGAATTGTCGGCTCGCCTATTCGCGAGCGATGCTGCCCGAGAAGGCATGACCGCATACCTCGAGAAACGCCCCGCACCTTGGGTGCCGTGAGCTAGAGCAGTTGCTTCACGCGCGAGGGGCCAAGGCCCGCCGCATTGATCTTGGTCACCATCGCCGAGGCAACGGCGTTGGTGAGACCAGGCAGCACCACGGCGAACTTGCCCGTAACGGGCTTAATGCTGAAGCCAGCGAAGTTGGCCGCCGTGAGCCTGTCGATTTGAGCTTGGGCTTTGGCCGAGGTGGTGTAGATGCCAGCCACAACTTCGAAGTTGGTCGCCGACTCGCCGGTGAGATGGAACAACCGCGCTGACCCAACTTTTGCTTCGTTGATCTTGAACGCCATCGCACTGGCGGCCTGATGAACGAGTCCAGGCAATACCACTGCGAATTTGCCGTCGACTGGCTTGATCGAGAAGGGCACAAACTTGGCAGCGGTGAGCTTGTCGATCTGAGCTTGGGCCTTGGCCTCGGTGGTGAAGATGCCGACGACAACTTCCCAGTCGGTAGCTGTGGCCGAGATGGTGGTGGTTGTGGTGGTGCTCTCAGGCGGCAGCGTGGTTGTAGGCGCGACCGTTGTGGTTGGCGCCACAAACACTGTGGTTGTTGTTGTCGTTTCTGGCGTTGAATCGCCACCCGAACTACAGGCGGTTACGAGCAGGGCGAGCACTAACGAGGTAGCACCCAGCACGAACAATTTCGTCTTTGGCACGGCCACTCCTTCGAGCGGGTCGGGTGCTTTCCCGACACGGCTTGCCGACGAGCATAGACCTCGACCACACGTTCGTTCGGTCACGCGTTACGACTCGAGCGCGGCCTTGATCTTCGTCAAGGTGGCCTGAATGCCCTTTTCCATCGAACGCGACCGACGCAGAAGCTTCTCGTAGATGAAACCCTGAACGCCTGTCGATGCATCGAAACGAAACGACTCGGTCAGTTTGGTGCCGGTGCCCGTGCCCGTTGGTTCAAGCTCGTAGCGCCACGTGGTGTATCCCTCGGCGACGAATTCGAACACTTCGCCCGGCGCACATGCCGTGACCTCAGACGTGGTGGTCCACTTCTTCATCGGGATGCCAGCGACGACGACCTTGTTGTCCCCTTCGAACTTCGCGCCGACTGCCGGACCCGTTGCACCATCGACCCAACGGCCCGAAATGCACTCGGGGCTCCACTCACCGGTGCGGGTGATGTCGGAGACAACCGCGAACACGTCGGCGGGTGTGCGATTGATGATGACGCTTGCTGAGCCTGTGGTCATGGTGCCTCCGATGAATAGATACAAGAGTCTTCAGCGTTCGAGCGCCGAGCGCAACTACGCGCGCGGCACGACGAAGGTGGACTTCAGCGACGGCGCGCCGCCGCCATCAACCGCAACAGCTCCGTCAGCAACAAGTTTGACGAGATGCGACAACACGCTGCGACCCGCCGGCTTGTGCAGTTCCTTGTGAACGTTTGAGTACAACACCTTCACGATTGCACCGATCGTGCGAACGTCGTTACGCACCTGAGCAAGCACTTGCGCCTCGCGTTCGAGACGATGCGCGAGGTACGCCGCCAAGAACGGCTGCGGGTCGGTGACCGGATTGCCGTGCGTTGGCCACAAGATGCGATCGTTGCGATCGATCACTTTGCGCAACGAGTTCATGTAGGCGCGCATGTCGCCATCGGGCGGCGACACAACCGTGGTGCTCCAACCCATCACGTGGTCGCCGGTGAACAGCGCGTGCTCCTGGTCGAGGGCAAAGCACATGTGATTCGACGTGTGGCCCGGGGTGAACACCGCACGCATGGTCCAGTCGCGAGAGCTCGCGACGATGCTGCCGTCGACGGCGCAAACATCGGGGACAAAGGCAACGTCGATGGATTCCTTCATCTTGATGTCGGACTCGTGCTCGGTCTCGGACTCGGTCTCAGATTCGGTGTCG
>CANNMD010000188.1 GCA_947505655.1 Acidimicrobiaceae bacterium
CAACGCGAAGTCGAACTGGTCCTAGCGGCCCTCGACGCAGATCGTCATGTTCTGCTCGAGGGGCCTCCGGGCACCGGTAAGAGCACGCTGCTGCGTGCCGTTGCCCACGAACTCAGCCTCGGATTCGAATTTGTCGAAGGCAATGCCGAGCTCACTCCGGCGCGCCTCGTTGGTCACTTCGACCCAGCGCGGGTGCTCACCGACGGATACGACCCCAATGTGTTTGTCGATGGTCCGCTCATCAGCGCAATGCGCGAAGGCGCATTGCTGTATGTCGAAGAGATCAACCGCATTCCTGAAGAGACACTCAATGTGCTCATCACGGTGATGAGCGAGCGCGAGTTGCACGTGCCCCGACTTGGTCGCGTTGCTGCCTCGCCCGGGTTCCGACTCGTGGCCGCAATGAACCCATTCGATGCCATTGGCACCGCACGAATCAGCGGCGCTGTGTATGACCGGGTGTGTCGTTTGGCGGTTTCGTACCAAAGCGCCACCGAAGAATCAGCAATCGTGGCGCGTGCTATCAGCACCGCGAAGGTGGCCGAGCCGGTGTCGTCGGCCTGGATCGCCAAAGCAGTCGAGGTCGTGCGCCGCACGCGTAGCCATGGCGAGCTACGCGTTGGTTCGTCAGTTCGTGGTGCCATCGACGCAAGTGCCGTAGCGGCTTCGCTGGCGCAGTTGCGTGGCGTGCCTGCCGACGATGCCGCCGCCGGTCTTGATGCAGCGATCATTGCGTTGTCGGGTCGTGTGCGCGTCCGCGAAGGGGGCACTCGCACCAGCGACGAAATCATCGCCGAGTTGTGGCAAGAGATTTTTGGTCGGGTCGATCAGTCGGGTGATGCAACCGGTGGAGACACATCGGGAAAAGCCTCAGCCCCGACGGGGGCGCCCCCCGCCCCGTAACCAAAGAAGGCGAAGACGCCGACGCTGCTGTCAGCGAGAGTGCGCGCAAGACCATGTCTCGCCGAGACCTGTCGCGTAATCCTCGCTTCGAGCAGGTGTCTCCCGAAGTTGGCGAACTCGATGAGGCAGCGGTCGACGAAGCGTTGCAGGCCGACCCCGACGACACGATGGCGTTGCTGGCCGACCTCACGGCGGCAACCGATCCAAAGCTGCGTGAGCTCGCCAGGCGCTTGGCCGGTCGCTTGTTCCTCGACGTCAGCCGCCGTGGTCCTGTGCGTCCACGCGGCGTGGGCAAGTTGGTCGAGCAGCCGTATCGCCCCGACGGCGGCGACCTCGATCTCGATGCCAGCCTCGAAGCCATCGGCGAGGCTCGCGCCACTGGCGGCGCGGTCGATGTGCAGCGCTTGCGCATCCGCGGTTGGGCTCGACCCGGCACAGCGTTGTGCCTCATGGTCGACCGCAGCGGCTCGATGGGCGGCAAGCCGTTAGCCACCTCTGCGGTAGCTGCTGCGGCCGTTGCCTGGCGCTCGCCGGCCGATTACAGCGTCGTTGCATTTGGTAAAGATGTGGTGGTTGCTAAATCGCAAGATGTCTATAAAGACGGCGACCGTGTGATCAACGACGTACTCACGCTGCGCGGATTCGGCACCACCGATCTTGCCGGCGCGCTTACGGCGGCGCGGCTGCAACTGCATCGCTCGCAGGCCGGTCGCCGCATCGCAGTGTTGCTATCCGATTGCCGTGCCACGGTCGAGGGTGATGTGATCGCCGCTGCTGCATCACTTGACGAACTGTTGATCATCGCTCCCGAGGGCGACTCCGACGAGGCCTACAAGCTCGCTGCAGCAGTTGGAGCCAAGATCACCTGTGTGGCCGGACCATCTGGTGTGGCCGAAGCGTTGTCGAAACTGCTCGACGATTGAAGATGGTGTATCCGGCCAATTCGTTGGCTGGTTCGTCGGCTCTAAGCTGAGTACGTGAGCTTGCTGACTGCCGCCCCATCACTCGAAACTCAGGTCTTCCCCGTCGGTCGGCGATCTACATTGCTCGTCGATGCTGCGCGCAACAACCGGGTGCTTGGCGTCGACATTTGGTATCCCGCGGCGCTCGTTGATGAGCCAATAGCAACGTATGAACTGTTGCCGGGCATCGGCTTCGAGTCAGCAGGCGCCCGCCACGAACCGGCTGTAGCCGCCGGCCAGTTTCCGTTGGTGTTGTTCTCGCATGGCCGTACCGGCATGCGGTTTGCGTATTCGCTGTTGTCTGAGGCGCTTGCAGCGCGCGGCGCAATCGTGGTGTCGGCCGATCACCCTGGTGACGCCTTGGCCGATTGGTTGCTTGGCACCAACGTCGACGACCGAACCAACGAGATGAACCGTGTCGGCGACGCTGGGTTCTTGCTCGACTCGATGCTTGCTGGGGCCGACCACGTCACCGGCCTCCCCGACGATTTAGTCGCGGCCATCGATGCGCAACGTATCGCTGCGGTTGGACATTCGTATGGCGCGTATACGGTGCTGGCAATGGTGGCGGGCACTCGCGGAATCGCTGCCGATGCTCGCGTCGGTGCTGTCGTCGGAATGCAGTCGTACACCCGCACGATGAGCGACGCTGTGCTTGGTCGAGTGCATGCACCCACGCTGTTGGTCGTTGCCGAGCTCGACACGTCGACACCGCCGGCCAGCGACGCAGACCGGCCGTGGGCGCTGTTGCCCGGGCTGCCAGTGTGGCGGGTAGACCTTGCTGCCGCTGCGCATCAGGCCTCGAGCGACATCGGGCTGTACGCCGAGTTGGCGCATCAGATCCCCGACCTTCCCCAGATCGTGGTGGACTATCTCGAGTCGAGTGCGCGAGACGCCATCGGCCCTGGGCTTCGGCCGTGGCGCGAAGGCTTGCTGTTGCACACCGAGGCGATTTGGGCGTTCCTCGATGTGGTGTTGAAAATCGACCCTCAGCGCGGGGCTGCTGCAGTTGCTCGTTTGGCCGACAGCGACGGCGTCACTGTGCAACGACGCTGACTCTTCAGCAGCGCACGTCGCGAGGAGGCACGATGCCCTTCACGTTTTCTTCGGCGCCGTCGCCACCTTGCGGGGCAGCGGTTGTGGCCGTAGTGGCCGCTGGGGCCGGTGCTGCGGCTGGGGTGGCTGGTGCCGCAACTGGCGCGTTCGAAGGTTCTTTGGGCGTCTCAAGCAGTGGGGCGCGACCGCGGAACACCGAGATCACCGCTTGCATATTGCCGCCGTTCATCCGAGGGATCAGCACGAGGTTGGCTCCACGCGTCTCGGACTTCACCTCGATTTGGTAGGTGCGTAGGTTGCCCTGATCGAGGGCTTTGATCACCCCCGCGAACTCGAGCATCTTCTGCAACGTAAGGTCGGGATCTGTCACCACGTATTGCTGGGCGGTGCGGATCAGCCCACGCGCAATCGACGGCGTGTACACGCCAGTGGCCAGTGCCTTGGCCACCACGCGCCGCAAAAAGTCTTGCTGGCGCGAGATGCGACCGAGGTCGGCGAACCCATCTTCGACCCACTTGCCAGTCTTGGGACTGAGGTACTCGTAGTGACGTGAACGCACGTATGCCAGCGCATGATCGCCGCTGAGGTTGAAGCATCCGGGCGCGGGCACGGTGAGGCCAGTGTGAGTATCACGGGTGGGGTACTCGAACGGGATCGCCACTCCGCCCACTGCATCGACCAATGTTTTGAATGCACAGAAATCGACCTGAATGAAGTGGTCGATGCCGATTCCGAAGTTGTCGTAGATGGTGCGGATCAAGGTGTTGGGCTTGTTGCGCACGTACGCCGAGTTGATGCGGTTCTCGGTGTCGGTGCCGTGAATTGGAACCCACAGGTCGCGAGGGAATGACAACACGGCGGCCTGACTGGTAGCCGGATCGACCCGCATGATCATGATCGTGTCGCTGCGCTGGCCGGTTGACGAGCGGTCACCGAAGGCGCCAGCAAACGGCGAGTCGGCGGCGATGCACGCATTGTTGTCGGCACCGGTGATGAGAAAGTTCATCGCCTTTGCGTCTGCCTCGGGGAACGCTTCGGCGGGACCGAGGTGCATCGCTTCTGCCTTGGCCAAGTTGACCACAGGGGCCGACTTTTGCTGGCTGCTGACCAATCGTTCGCCCAGCACCAATGCGGTTCCGCCAGCAAAGCAGGCCACGGCCAAGAGGCAGTTCACAACCACGATCAGCTTCTGCGCTGGCGTGTGCCGGCGCTTGAATCGTGCAGCATGGGTTGGCATGTCAGGTTGACGCTAGTTGTCGCGTCGGTGTGATGCGCAGCACCGCTAGCCGTGAGCCGTTAGGGGCAGACGACATCCTTGGGTGGCACGATGCCCTTGATGATCTCGGTGGCTCCCGAATCGGGAAGTGCCACTGTGGTGGTTGTGGGCACCGGCTTGATTGTGGTGGTGGTTGTGGCCGGCGCGATTGAGTCGGGCGACGAGCTTGTTGATGCGATGGTGGTGGTGGTCGCAGCAATTGTGGTGGTGGTCTCGAAGACCTGCGCTGGAGCGCCAGCAAGGCGCGCCTTGCCCCGGAAGATCGCCAAGATGGCCTTCATGTTCTCGCCCGTGAGGCGCGGTTCAATGACTGCGTTGCCGTTCTTCAAGATGCCGATGCCCTCAACTTGATAGGTCTGCATCTCGCCGGGATCGAGTGATTTCATCACGCCGGCAAACTCGAGTTCTTTTGCCAATGTGAGATCTGGATCGACCACTACGTACTTCTGCGCCACGTTGATGAGCGTGCGCGCCCGATTGATGTTGAACGCGCCCTTGTCTAAGACTTTGGTGACAGTGCGACGCAAGAAATCTTGCTGACGCGAGATGCGGCCATAGTCGGCGGCGGGGTCTTCTTTCCACTTACCAGTCTTGGGATTGAGGAACTGGTAGTGGCGGCTACGCACGTATGCCAACCCTGCTTCGCCGCTGAAGTTGAAGCAGCCCGGCGTGGGCACATCGAGGCCGGTATTGCGA
>CANNMD010000189.1 GCA_947505655.1 Acidimicrobiaceae bacterium
GCACCGGCTCGAACAGTTCGGTGCTGTGGGTTCAGCTCTTTGGTGGCCTGCTGATCATGCAGCTCGGCATCATGATGTGGTCCACTGGTCAGGGAAGGCGTCGTCGCAGGGTATTGTGACGTAATGCACGAAGACAATAACGACGTCGTTTACGACGACACCGAGATTGACGCCGCGGCCGAGGCTGAGTCCTTTCAGGACTTGCCTCGGCCGAGGTATGTCACGCCGGTGTCGCCAACCATTCGAACTGCTTCTACTGCGTTGATCGCTGCGGCTGCATTGTTGGCGGCATCAGGTCTGTTGACCTGGTTCACTACCCGCAACGGAGACTTTGCTCCCGACCACACCAACGGGTACAAGTTTGGTCAGGCCAGCGTCTGGTATCTCAGCGTTTCGGTCGGATGGCCGTTGCTGCTCGCAGCTGCGCTGCTCGTAGCCGCTGCGGTGAAGACACTGCAGTCACGTGAGGCGGTGTGGTTGCGCCGAGCGAGCATTGGTTGCACCGCCATCAGCGTTGCCGCGTTTGTGCTGGTGCTCGTGAACAGGTCGTATGTGCCTGAGCAGATTCCGGCTGAGCTGCGTAGATCTACTGCTGCGCTGTTGGTGAACCGCCCAGAGCTTCAAGAGAAGGTCGAAAAAGACCTTGCTTCATTGGTGGTTTCAACCAATGTTGGTATCTGGGTGGCGTTGTTGGCAGCGGCGGCGTGCGCCGGTATCTCAGCGTTTATCGCTGTGCAATCAAAGCGGCCCAGCGAGCCCAGCGCGAGCTAGGGCTGCTGCGTTCGATGCGGTGCATGCATCGAACCGATAACCACGTCCGTAGACCGTGGTGATGTGATCGGCGGCATCGCCAAGCTTTACTCGTAACCGGCGCATGTGCTCGGTGACGGTGGCGCCTGCTTGCCACTCGGCCCGTGACAGCCACACGGCCTCGAGCAGTTGCTCGCGGGTGAATACCTGACGAGCGTTGCCAGCCATATGGGCCAGCATGTCGAACTCGAGGCGGGTGAGGCGCACCTCTTGGCCGCCAACACGAACCTGGCTCGACTCGATGTCGATGTCGACATGGTCGGGGCAGCCAATCTTGGTGGTACTCTGGGCCTGCACGACCGAGCGGCGCAGAATGGCATCGATGCGGGCCTCGAGCACCGACATATCGAATGGCTTCACCATCACGTCGTCGGCGCCAAGTCGCAATGCCAACACGCAGGTCTCTGGAGTGGCGTCGTGGGTCATCACAATGATGGGTACCTGCGAGCTGCGACGGATCTCGACAAGGATCTCTAGGCCGGAGCCGCCGTCGAGCACGAGATCGATGAGCACCATCGCCGGGCGCGTAGAGCGCCACTGACCAAGTGCTTTGGCGACCGTGTCGGCGCCTTGCGTGCGAAACCGCAACCGTAGGCAATGCGCGATGGCTACTCGAGATTCGAGGTCGCTCGCGAAGACAAGCACCACCGGTGGCTCGTTCGGCGTACTGACGCCAAGCTTTCCCCCTCTGCCATCGTTTTCGAACGTGGTCAGACCGTTATCAACTGTGCTGCTCACCGAGCCCCCGCAAGGATCTGTGCGAAACCGTATTGAGGGAGTTCGCACACCCCCGTGACTGTTATCACAATGTTCCCACGATCCAACCACGAATCAATCACGCGGCGCAAGGGTCGCGACCGAAGGTTGACGCAACCTTGACGATTGGAAGCGAGCCGTGGTTGCGGGGTCTACTGGTCGTGACCTGCAGCGTTGTGTGGGTCGGCGAAGGTGATCACGATGGCGGTGGGGGTTCGTGGCTTTTTCATGACTTTCGCGAACAGATCGCTGATGCCGATGAATAACACAATGAGCCCATATTTCGACCGGATCGCGCGATGCACTTCGTCGTGCGCGGCGCCTGAGACCACCTCGGCCGTAGCCGACACCACAGGGGCGCCCTCGATGAGTTTGCCGCGCATCGTGCACTCCTGCAGGGTGACGGCGTTGTTGTTGCGGATGCGCTTGACCTTGCCCGAGTTGGCCTCGGTAGTAAAGCCAGCGCGCCCATCGGCGAGCGGTGCGATCCATACGGGCGAGGGAACCGCTTCGCCTGACTTGCGCAGGGTGACCAATGAGACGTATTTCGCGGAGGCAATCGACATGGGTGCCAGCGTAGACCGCTGCGCACTTCGTGTTGAGCCGAGTGCAGACACCGCAGGGGTCGGCGTGGAAGAATACGGCCATGTCGAATGCAACCTTCACCCGCATGGACGAAAGCACCGCCGAGGAATGGGCCGAGATCGGTCGCCAGACTGCTGCGAATCAGGGTCGGGTTGCCGACTCGATTCTGGCAATGCTGCGATCGCTTGCCACGGTCACCGACGGCTTTGCTACCGACCAACTCACGCACTGTCTGCAGACCGCAACGCTGGCCGAAAAGGCCGGCGCCGACACCGAGGTCATCGTGGCCTCGTTGTGTCACGACGTGGGTAAGGCCGTGAGCGTGCCGAACCATGGTGCCATTGCTGCCGAGATGCTGCGTCCCTACGTGCGGCCCGATGTTTCGTGGATGTTGCAGGTACACCAAGACTTCCAGGGTCGTCACTATTACCACCACTTCGGTGTCGACCCGAACAAGCGCGATGCCTACGTTGGTCATCCCGCATATGAGCTCACTGCGCAGTTCACCGACGAGTGGGATCAGATTGCGTTCGATCCCAACGGCGAGACGTATCCGCTGGAGCATTTCGAACCGTTGGTTCGCGAGATCTTCGCCAAGCCTCGTTACTGACGAGGCGATGGCCTAGGCGCAGTCGTCAAGGGCCGACGGCACGAGACCTTCGCAGCCTGTAGCGGGCCATTGCGGGCCTCTGCGGGCCTCCCTCCCCTCTGTGTCTATATGGGTCGAGACACCCCTTTGTCATGATGTTGGAGTTCGCCGGTGTGAAAGATTTCCAGGTTTCTGGCGCCCCGGGTTGCGATCGAACGTATGTTCGGTAGGCTGTGGCTGTCCGGTTCTGTCCGGACACAATCGACGGCTTGTTCCGTCCACGAAACTGTCGGATTATTGAACGGTTGGGGGTGGAGGGATGTTGATTGCAGAGCTGGTCGTGTCGTTGGACGCGCTCGATCCAACAGGGTTGTCTCGCACCGAGGTGAACGCAGCGTTGAAATCGCTGGCCAAAGTGCGGTCCTGGGCTGATGCCCGCCACGTGGTGCTGACACGCCGACTCAAACACATCGCCGACACGTCCCCAGAGGTGTCCCCACAAGCCGATGTTGCCGCGGCGTCGCGTTCAGGGCGGCGTGACGCGGACCGGGCTGTGGCCAGAGTCGATGCGTTGGACAGTGTCCCCGAACTCGAAACATCCTTAGAAGCTGGTGGGGTGTCCGGCGCCCATGTCGATGTGCTCGCCAACGCCTTGAGCGGGTTGAAACCCGAAGATCAGGAGGCCCTAGCAGCCGACGCCGACCGTTTGGTCGCTATCGCCGAACGGTGCACACCTGAAGAATTCGCGAAAGTGTTACGACGCGAAGTGGCCCGCCTCGATGCCCGTAGCGGTGAGGAACGCCTGATCCGTCAACGATCCAACACCCGACTGCGTTACTGGTTTGATCGTGATACCGGCATGTGGCATCTGCGCGGCGAG
Source organism: Acidimicrobiaceae bacterium (assembly GCA_947505655.1). Taxonomy (GTDB): domain Bacteria; phylum Actinomycetota; class Acidimicrobiia; order Acidimicrobiales; family Ilumatobacteraceae; genus WLMZ01. Next base: position 3,621 of record CANNMD010000189.1, read on the forward strand.
TTCGATCCTGAAACCGGTCTCCACTTGCAGGGCCGCATCGATAACACTGTTGAAGCCCTGTTTCATGCCGCTGTGCCCGATACCTGCCCCACCGGCGACGCCAAACACGACCATTTACGCGGCCTGGCACTCGCCCAACTCATCCTTGGTGGCCGCTCCGACGTTGACGGCGACACCAACGCCGACACTGGACGCAAAATCGACGTGTGCGTGGTGATTGATCTCGACACCCTGCTCCACGGACTCCACGACCACTCGCTGATCGACAACGGCACAACAGCCGATCTGCCCATCGAGTCATACCGGCGTATGGCCTGCAACGCGGCGATCATCCCAATCGTGTTGAACAGCGACGGTGTCATCGTTGATATGGGCCGCGAGATCCGCCTCGCCAACCGGGCACAACGACGTGCGCTACGCGCCATGTACGACACCTGCGCCATCCCAGGATGCACAGTGAAATCCTCACACTGCCAACCACACCACATCCACTGGTGGCGACACGGCGGCCCCACCGATCTGCACAACCTGGTCCCATTATGCTCCCGACACCACCACCACGCCCACGAAGGCGGCTGGAAACTTGCCATCCACCCCAACCGATCCCTCACCATCACCTACCCCGACCACACCACCCACACCACCGGACCCCCAGCCACCCAACGCGCCGCCTGACCCCAACTGGCCACAAGAGCCAGGCGGGGACCGTCGGAGTTTCGGTGTAACCGGGCCAGGTGCGGTGAAAGGCGGAGGTGCGGTGAAAGGCGCAGGTGCGGTGACCAGTTGCGGTGACCGAGTCAGCTGCCGTGCCAGAGCTCAAGTGGTGTCTTGGTGCGGTCTCCGCCAAACGGAACCTGCTCGGCCGCGCCATCGCGACCAGCTGATTGATAGGCGGCGCACACGATGTCGAGAATCATGCGACCGAATGCTGCATCCATAAATGGAGTGGCGCCATCGGCGATGTCGGCAACGAACGCTCGTAGCTGGCCCATGTAGCCCAACTGCTCGATGAACGGCAACGGTGCGGTGCTGGCAGGCAGCCGCACGGGTTCGCCGTTGTGTTCGAGGCTGGGTTCGGGGAAGACCTCGAGGCGTAGAACACCGGTCTCGCTGCTGAGCTGCACATCCCAGATTGGATCGGGACCGTAGTTCCAGCTCGAAACCACGTGACCCACGAGGCCGCTGCGAAAGGTGAGCGCGACTTCGGCGTGCTCGTCGCTGTTGTGGCCAGAACCGCCACGCA
>CANNMD010000190.1 GCA_947505655.1 Acidimicrobiaceae bacterium
CTGATGTTGTCAGGGCAACATTGACGGTCACAAATTACCGCACGTATTATCGGCAACATGCACCGCACCTTGTTGGCACCGCCACTGCGTTCGAAACTCGACACAGCGTCTGAGCAATTTCAGCAGAACCGGGCCGACATGCTCGAACAGCTTGAAGTGATCGATGGCCTGCTCGATGACGCCGAGGCGGGCGGCGGCGCCAAGGCAATGGAGCGCATGCGGGCACGCGGCAAGTTGCCTGTGCGCGAGCGCATCGCCAACGTGCTCGATCCCGACAGCCCGTTCTTCGAGATCAGCGCGCTCGCTGCCTACGACAGCGACTACGCGCTGGGCGGCGGCATGGTGGTGGGCATCGGCATCATCGCCGGAACTGAGTGCGTGATCTTGGCGAACGACCCATCGGTGCTCGGTGGCGCGCTTACTCCGTACGCCTCAAAGAAATGGATGCGCGCACTCGAGATCGCTCGCGACAACCGCATGCCGTATGTCAGCTTCGTCGAGTCAGCTGGCGCCGACCTTCGTGTGCAGGCCGACGGCGGCGGCGGCCGCAAGGTACAGACCGACCACTTCGCCGAGAGCGGCCGCTTCTTCTACGAACTCATCGAACTCTCGAAGATGCGCATCCCAACGGTGTGCGTGGTGTTCGGATCATCCACTGCGGGCGGCGCGTACCAACCCGGTTTGAGCGACTACAACATCGTGGTCAAAGAGCAGTCGAAAATCTTCCTCGCTGGCCCACCACTCGTGAAGATGGCCACCGGCGAAGAGAGCGACGACGAAACCTTGGGCGGCGCACAGATGCACGCCGAGGTGTCGGGCCTTGGCGACTACTTCGCCGAAGACGAAATGGACGCAATCCGGCTGTGTCGCGAAGTGGTCTCGCATCTCAACTGGCGCAAACCCGGACCCGAGCCAAGCCTGAGCCCCGACGAGCCCACGCACGATCCCGAAGAGCTGTTGGGATTGGTCAGCCGCGATCTGCGCCAGCCAGTCGATGTGCGCGATGTCATTGCGCGAGTGGTCGACGGCTCACGCTTCGAAGAGTTCAAGCCCCGCTACGGCAACAGCATCGTGTGCGGCTGGGCCAGCGTGCACGGCTACCCGGTGGGCATCATCGGCAACAACGGTGTCATCTACCCACGCTCGGCCGAGAAGGCCACGCACTTTATTCAGCTCTGCAACCAGATCGATATTCCGTTGGTGTTCATGCAGAACATCACGGGCTACATGGTGGGCCGCGACTTTGAGGCCGACGGCATCATCAAAAAGGGTTCGCAGATGCTCAACGCAGTCACGAACTCAACCGTGCCGCACATCACGGTCACCATTGGCTCGTCGTATGGCGCCGGCACCTACGGCATGTCGGGTCGAGCGTTCGGCAACCGCTTCACGTTCCTGTGGCCCACCGCCAAGATCGCTGTGATGGGGCCCAAACAGATTGCGGGTGTCATGTCGATGGTGCGCCGCGGGCAAGCCGCCCGCCAAGGCCTTCCCTTCGACGAAGAAGAAGACCGCAAGATCGTCGAGATGGTCGAAGACGTGCAAGAGCGAGGCTCGCTCGCGTTGGCCGCAACTGGCGCCATTAGCGACGACGGCATCATCGACCCACGCGATACCCGCACCGTGCTCGGCATGTGTTTGTCGGTTGTGCGCAACCGACCTATCGCCGGTGCCGAGGGATACGGAGTGTTCCGGCTGTGAACTTCTCAACGATCCTCATCGCCAACCGCGGCGAAATTGCTCGCCGCATCATCCGCACCGCGCACGACATGGGCATTCAAGTTGTGGCCGTGTTTGTCGACGCCGACGCCGACGCGCCGTTTGTCGCTGACGCCGATCAGTCGGTGCGCCTCGCAACCGGCTACCTCGACGGAGCCGCCATCATCGAAGCGGCGCACGCCACAGGCGCCCAGGCAATCCATCCCGGCTATGGCTTCTTGTCTGAGAACGCTGGCTTCGCAGCCGACGTCATCAACGCAGGCCTCGTCTGGATCGGCCCCTCCCCCGATGTCATCAGCGGCATGGGCGACAAGCTGGCGGCCAAGCGCATGGCCGTGGCCGCAGGGGTGCCAACACTGATCTCCGTAGACACACCCGACCGCGCCAATGAGGTGGGCTACCCGCTTCTCGTGAAAGCTGCTGCGGGCGGCGGCGGCAAAGGGATGCGAGTGGTGGGCAGCGCTGCCGAGCTCGACGAAGCCGTCGCCTCAGCCCGCCGCGAAGCACTCAGCGGATTCGGCGACGACCGCGTGTTTCTCGAGCGGTACGTGGCCGCGTCACGTCACGTTGAGATTCAAATTCTTGGCGACAGCCACGGCAACTTGGTGCATCTCGGCGAGCGCGAATGCAGCATTCAGCGCCGCCACCAAAAGCTCATCGAAGAATCACCGTCACCTGTGGTCGACGATGCAATGCGCGCCGCAATGGGCCAAGCAGCCCTGCAACTCGGCCACTCGATTGGCTACCAATCAACCGGCACTGTCGAGTTCTTGGTAGACGACGCAACCCGCGAGTTCTACTTCCTTGAGGTGAACACTCGTCTGCAAGTAGAGCATCCAGTGACCGAAGAAGTCACTGGCATCGACCTTGTGCGCGAGCAGATTCGCGTGGCTCGCGGCGAGGTGCTTGGCTACGAACAAGACGACATCACATTCACTGGTCACGCCATCGAGGCTCGCCTTTGTGCCGAAGATGCCGACGCAGGCTTCCTGCCAGCCACGGGCACGCTCGCTGCGTTTGCCCCGGCCGACACTCCGGTGGTTCGTTGGGAGTCAGGCGTCGAGCAGGGATCCGTCGTCAGTGTCAGCTTCGACCCCATGCTCGCCAAAGTAGTTGCATATGCACCTACTCGTAACGAAGCGGCTGCGGTGCTGGCGCTTGCACTCGAGCGGCTTCACATCGGTGGCGTCACCACCAACCGCGACTTCCTCGCGGCCACGCTTCGCCACCCCAGCTTCATCGAAGGCGACACAACCACCGACTTCATCGAGCGTGTGCGGCCATCGCGAAAGCTCACCCTGAACGACACCGATCTGCATCGTGCGGCTACCGCTGCGGTGCTCTGGATCCAAGGTCAGAACCGTGCCGAGGCCGGCGTGCTCGCCCACCTGCCCACGGGTTGGCGCAACGCTCGCCTTCCAGCCCAGCGGCTCAGCGTTCAGCACGGCGACCGACTCGTTGAGGTCATCTACCAGTCGCGACGAGACGGTTCGTTCAGCCTCGGCGACCGAGGCAGTCTCGGCAATCACGGCGATCACGGCAGCGCTCGCGTGCACCGCCACTCGGCAGTCGACATCGACATCGAGGTCAACGGCCGTCGCTCAACAGCGCGCATCACCCGCGCTGGCGACCGAATCTACGTGCAGGCCCCCGGCGGCACCATCGACTTCACCATCGTGGCGCGCTTCGAAATTCCGGGCGCCGAGCTCACCACCGGCGGGCTCAACGCACCGATGCCAGGCACCGTGATCGACGTCCGAGTAGCAGTTGGCGACCATGTGGCTGCCGGCAGCACCTTGGTCGTGATGGAAGCGATGAAGATGGAGCATCACATCAGTGCTCCGGCCGATGGCACCGTCACCGAAGTGTTCGTGCGCATCGGTCAACAGGTTGGTAACGGCGACGCCTTGTTGATGATCGAACCCGATGCCGACCCTGCCACCGAAGGCGCATCATGAAGCAGCCAGTGCGTATCGCCAACTGTTCGGGTTTCTACGGCGACCGTTTGTCTGCCGCCAAAGAGATGGTCACCGACGGACCAATCGACTTTCTCACCGGCGATTGGCTGGCCGAGCTCACGATGCTGATCTTGGCGCGTACGCAGGCCAAGCGACCCGGCGGCGGCTACGCGCGTAGCTTCGTGCAGCAGATGGAACAGGTGATGGGCACCTGCCTCGATCGAGGCATCAAGGTGGTCACCAATGCGGGCGGCCTCGACCCGGCCGGCTGCGCCGAGGCCGTTGCCGAGGTGGCCGCAAAGTTCGGACTCAATCCGACCATTGCCTACGTCAACGGCGACAACCTGTTGCCACGCCTCGACGAACTCGTTGCCGCTGGTGTCGACCTCGCTCACTTCGAAACCGGCGAGCCCGTGGGCGACACATCGCGGTTCATCACCGCCAACGCCTATCTCGGTTGTTGGGGCATCGTCGATGCGCTCAACCGCGGTGCCGACATTGTCATCACTGGTCGCGTCACCGACGCAGCAGTTGTGTGCGGACCCGCCGCGTGGCATCACCAATGGACCCGCGACAACTGGGACGCGCTCGCTGGCGCTGTTGTGGCCGGACACGTGGTCGAGTGCGGTGCGCAAGCAACCGGCGGCAACTACTCGTTCTTCACCGAGGTATCCGGCATGACCCGCGTCGGGTTCCCGTGGGTCGAGGTCGCGGCCGATGGTTCGTGCGTGATCGGCAAGCACGACGGCACCGGAGGCGAGGTCTCTATCGGCACCGTCACGTCGCAGTTGCTCTACGAAATTGGTGGCCCGTCATATCTGGGTCCCGATGTGTCGGCTCGCTTCGACACCATTCAGCTCGAGCAGATCGCCCGCGACCGCGTGCGTATCAGCGGCACCAAAGGTGAGCCACCACCAAGCACCCTCAAGGTGGCCATGAACGAGGTGGGCGGGTTCCGCAACGACATGGCCATTGCGCTGACCGGTCTCGATATCGAAGCAAAAGCCGAGCTCGTCGAAGCCGCGTTCTGGGAAGCGTGTCCGTACGACCCTGAGGATTTCTCCAGCGTTACAACTCGGGTAGTTCGCACCGACAAGGTCGATCCCGCCAGCAACGAAGAAGCCATCGC
>CANNMD010000191.1 GCA_947505655.1 Acidimicrobiaceae bacterium
AAGGTGTCGGTTCCCGATGCCATCTTGCTCAAGCCGGGGCCGCTCACCACCGAAGAATTCGAGATCATGAAGACCCACACAACGGTGGGTGCACAGATCCTTTCGGGCAGCACGTATCCGCTCATTCAGCTTGGCGCAATCGTTGCGCTGAACCATCACGAGCGGTGGGACGGCACGGGCTACCCAAGCGGGCTCAGCGGCGCCAATATTCCTCGATGCGGCCGCATTGTCACTGTGGCCGACGTGTTCGATGCACTCACCAGCGAGCGCGTCTACAAACGAGCGTGGTCTCAAGAAGAGGCGCTCGATTTCATCATCAGCGCCCGCGGGCATCAGTTTGAGCCCGACGTGGTCGATGCGTTTATCGCCATCATTCTGCGACGCCATCCACACCTTCGTGCAGTGGTCGATGCTCATTCCACAATGCCTGCGCGACCACACGGCTGAGCATTCGGTCGCTCTACACTCGCTGCGATGGGCGCCACGCGGACCGAACGAATCGAACTTCACACGCGTAATCCCAAATGGAAGAACGCGCCCGTGCGCATCGAGATGCTCGAATGCATCAACTGCGACGCATGCTTGCGCCACTGCCCCGATCAATTCGGAGCCATCTTCAATCATGGTGCCGATGTGGTCATCGTGCCCGAACTCTGCAGCGGTTGCGACAAGTGTCTGCCGGTGTGCCCTGTGAACTGCATCTACCCCTTCCCCGAATGGGAGCAGGCGGGTTCACCACAAGAGTGGTGGGAGCTGCCGCTCTCGAAGGAAGATCCATACATCTAAGCGCGGTCTCGTGCGCTAGAACATGGTCATGACTTTCTCCATCATGCCCGGTGCCGACGCCTGGTCACACTCAACCACTGCCGCTCACGGCGCGCTTGTCATCCACGGTTTCACGGGTAACCCCGCATCGATGCGCGGCGTTGCCGAAGCATTCGCCGCCGGCGGTTACAACGTTGAACTCCCCCGCCTGCCGGGCCATGGCACAGCAGTCGAAGACATGCTCAGCACCAACTGGTCCGACTGGAGTGGCGAAGTAGAGGCCGCCTATCAGCGACTCGCAGCGCGCTGCAGCACCATCGTGGTGGCCGGGCTCAGCATGGGCGGTCTGCTCACGTTGTGGATCGCTGGCGAGCACCCAGAAATCGCCGGCATCGTGTGCATCAACCCAGTCACGCAAGCGCAGGCGCCCGAGGTTGTGGCCATGCTGCAGGGCATGATCGACTCTGGCACCGAGATCATTCCGGGCATTGGCTCAGACATCGCCGACCCCAGCTCAAAAGAGAAAGCGTACGACGGCACCCCGATTCGCTGCCTGTTGAGCCTCGTGAACGATGGCGCCGCCACCGTTGCGCCGTCGTATCCATCGTTGAAGATGCCGCTGATGCTCATGAACTCGCCGCAAGACCATGTGGTTGAGCCCGCCCAATCTGACTATCTCGCCGCCAACTACGGTGGCACTGTCGAGCGGCTCACGCTTGAGCGCAGCTATCACGTGGCCACGCAGGACTACGACAAAGAACTCATCTTCACCGAGGCCGTTGCCTTCGCGAACCGAGTGATCTCGGCGTGATGCAAGTGAGCCACTTCGTCGGCAGCCTCCCCAGCCCATCGAGCGGCACGTTCGATATTGGGCCGTTGAACATTCACGCCTACGGATTGATGATCGCGCTCGGCGTTGTGGCCGGCGTGTGGCTGATGGGCCGTCGCTTCGAGCAACGAGGCATCGGCACCAAAGACGACGCCAATGCAATTGCAATGTGGGGAGTCATCGGTGGCGTCATCGGCGCCCGGCTCTACCACGTGGCCACCGACTGGTCGAAGTTCTCGAATCATCTCGCCGACATTCCCAAGATTTGGCAGGGCGGCCTTGGCATCCCTGGAGGCCTACTGCTGGGCACGTTCTTCGGGGTGTGGGCCATTCGCCGACGCGGACTGCCCGTCGCAGTCGCACTCGATTGCGCTGCACCAGCAATTCCGCTGGCCCAGTCGATTGGTCGATGGGGTAACTGGTGGAACCAGGAACTGTTTGGTGGACCCACCACGTTGCCGTGGGCGCTGCGTATCGATGCGGCCCACATGCCTGAGGGTTACGCCGAGGGAACCACCTTTCATCCAACGTTTCTCTATGAATCGCTGGCCAACCTTGCGCTGTGCTTGGCCCTCGTTGCGTTGAGTCGCAAGGTGAAACTTCGTATGGGCCACCTCATGGCCAGCTACGTCATCGGCTACGGAATCATTCGGTTCCTCGTCGAGGGCTTGCGTATCGACACCGCTCATCACGTGGGCGGATTGCGATGGAACCAATGGGTCGCGCTGATGGCGATTGTGGGTGCCGCCCTGTACATCGCCATCTCGTCGCGACGTGAGGTGCCGATTGAGGCCGAAGCGGTTGGGCCCGAAGCAGTTGAGCCCGAAGCGGCTGCCGAAACCGACGAAGCTCGCGACTAGCCCAGCGCCCGAAGTTGCTCAGCGAGCACTTCGGGAATCACCGGGTTGAAGAACTCGCCCCCGGCCACCTCGGCCGCAGCGATAAAGCGAGGCACACCCGCCGCGCGCCACGGCGACACGATCTCGATGTGGAACCACGCGTCAGACCAATTGCCGCCGCCTGAGGGACTCTGCATGAGCCACATCATGTACGGCAGAGGTTGCTCGTAGAGCGAGTCGAGTCGAGTGAACACATCGACCAACATCACCGCGAGCTCGTCGCGTGCGCGCTCGGACAAGGCTTCGAGATTGGCCACCCGTTCGGTGGGCGCAATGGTGACCGCCACCGGATACGTGGAAGCTTCGGGTACATAGGCCAACCAAGCACCGTGCGCTGCAACGGCACGATCGCCTGGCGCAGCGTCGGGTTGCCAGCCAGCGGCGAACACCCGCTGAGGGCGATCGGGAACGTGGTCGTATGCGTAGATCTGACCGTGCGGATGGGCGATGGTTGCACCAACATCGGCGCCACGGTTTTCGAAGACCAACACGAACTGCACATCGTCGCGAGCGTTGAGATGCACCGAACGCTCGGTCCACAGATCGATGACCTTGCGAACACCACTGGCTCCGAGCGACCAAAACGTGGCGTCGTGATGAGGCGTGTACAGCACCACTTCGCATCGATGATTGGGCATCGCTGGCCAACGGTTCTCGAACCAGCGCACGTCGTAGTTATCGGGCGCCTCGAGTCCGCCGGGGCAAAATGGGCAGCCGACACTGGGCAGGTTGGGGCGGGCCTGGCGAGTACCAACTACGTGAACCACGGTGCCCAAAAACGCGTCGACGCGCACATCTGTTGACGGTGATCGCTGGTCGTCGCTTTCCATCCCCTGCATTGTGCAACGTGGAGCGCACCTCTGCCGAACTTACGGCGAACGCCGCTGAGGCGCGGGGCGACCGAAATGCGCCAGACTGCACTGCGATGAAGACAAAACGAGGTGGGCAATGCTGATTCATTTGACCGGCAGTTGGGCCAGTGTCGTCGTCGATCTCAGCACCGGCGTGCCCACAATTCGGCATTGGGGCGCGCTGTTGAGCAGCGACATCGATCTCGACGCAATCGTGGCCGCCACCACTCGGCCCATCGCCCATGGCGGTCTCGATATTGAGGCACCTATTTCGCTGGTGCCCGAGCATGGCAGCGGTTTCACCGGCCACCCTGGGCTGCTCGGTCATCGCCGCCGCGGCACCGCGTGGGCGCCACGGTTCTCATATGAATCGCACACAATGGGCGACGACAACTCGGTGACCGCGCATGCCATCGACTCGGTGGCACAGTTGCGGCTCACGTCGGTGATCTCACTTGGCGATGTGTTGTGCGTGCACGTCACGCTGACCAACCTCAGCACCACCGATCGCTATCTCCTCGATCAACTCGACATTGCGTTGCCGCTTCCCGCTCAGGCGAACGAACTGATGCAGTTCAGTGGACGCTGGACCCGCGAGCTCCATCCGCATCGCGTTGCATTCGAGCGCGGCTCGTTTGTCACCGAGAACCGTCGCGGTCGCACATCACACGAGAGTCCGCCGTTGATGTTCGCTGGCACACACGCGTTCGGTGAGTGGCACGGCGAGGCGTGGGGTGCACATCTGGCCTGGAGCGGCAACCACCACACGCGGGCCGAGGTACTCGCCGACGGCCGTCGCTATATCCAGATGGGTGAGCAATTTCATCCCGGCGAAATCTCGATCGACGCAGGCGCGAGCTACACCACACCCGAGCTCATCGCCACGTACTCCCCCACTGGCCTCACCCAAGCGGCGTGGGGATTTCATCGCTCAATGCGCCAGCGCGCCGCACACCCAACGACACCGCGCCCCGTGCTGCTCAACACGTGGGAAGCCGTCTACTTCGACCACAACCACGAACGCCTCACCCAGCTCGCCGATGCCGCGGCTGCAGCAGGCATCGAGCGGTTCGTGCTCGACGACGGATGGTTCGGTTCGCGGCGCGACGACCGCCGCGGTCTTGGCGACTGGTGGGTGTCGCCCGAGGTGTACCCACACGGTCTGGCTCCACTCATCGATCACGTTCGCTCGCTCGGTATGGAGTTCGGCATCTGGGTTGAACCCGAGATGGTGAATCCCGACAGCGACCTCTATCGGGCCCATCCCGATTGGGCGCTTATCACCGAGGGCTACGAGCCCGTGCTCGGACGCAACCAACTTGTGCTCAACCTTTCCCACCCCGGCGCCTACGCGCACGTGCTCGGTCAACTCGATGCGTTGCTGCGCGACCACGACATCGCCTACGTGAAATGGGACATGAACCGCGACCACGTTCACGGCAGTGGCGC
>CANNMD010000192.1 GCA_947505655.1 Acidimicrobiaceae bacterium
CGAGTGCTATGTCGAGTTCACATGGGATGGCCCCGGGCGCACCATTCTCGAAAGCGGACTCGATGGCGTGGTGGCGGTTCATTCGCTCTCGAAGCGCTCGAATCTCGCTGGCTTGCGCGCCGGGTTTTATGCAGGCGACCCCGAGTTGGTCACCTATCTGCAAGAGGTTCGTAAGCATGTGGGCATGTTGGTTCCGGGCCCGGTGCAAGCTGCAGCAGCAGTGGCGCTCGCCGACGACGACCATGTCACCGCGCAACGAGATATCTACCGTCGGCGACTCGAGCGCATGGCGCACATTGTCACGGCGTGGTCGGGGCTCGAGGTTCCGTTTCCGGCGGGTGCGTTCTACCTCTGGTTCGATGCTCACGACGGCTGGGAGTTCGCCGAAAAGTTCGCTACGGCTGCCGGCGCATTGGCGAGCCCAGGCGACTTCTACGGCGCTGGCGGGGCCAACAATGTGCGCATCGCCGTGGTGCAACCCGACGATCGAATCGAGCTCATCGCGAGACGTCTCGGAGTCAGTTGATGTCTGACCCAACGCTCGCCAACCCAACGCTCGTCAACCCAGCGATTCAGCCGATGCCGCTCGTGGCGCGTGGGGTGCGACGCAAGGGTCCGCTTGGTTTGGGACTGTTGTTGCTGCTCGGCGGCCTTGGCGCTGGCGTTGTGTTGTTCATCAACGCTGGTTCGCAATACAAGGTTGCGGTGAGCAACTTGCAGCGCAGCCCGGTGGCGTGCGATACCGGTCTCGATTTCACTTCTACCGGCACGTTCACCTTCTATATCGAGACCGTTGGCCGCGTCGGTGATCTTGGTGGCGACTGCGTGAACGCGAATCGCGCCTACGCTCGAGCATCCGATGCGCCGTTGCCCGTGGTTGCGCTCACACTCAAAGACGCCAGCGGCACCGAGGTGCGTCTCGATCGAGCATCGGGTTCGAGCTACGACGTGGGCGGATACGTGGGGCAAGCCGCGCGCACACTCACCATTGACCAACCCGGCCAGTACACGCTGAGCGTTGAGAGCGACGCCAACGACTTCGCCATTGCGATTGGGCGCGACCCAGCAACTGATTACGACAATCAACGTCTCGTTGCGCTAGCCGCAGCCGTTGGCGGATTGGTGCTTGGCGGGGGATTCACGCTGCTCGGGCTGCGCCGCCCTGCATCAGAGCCGTACGTACTTGAGCCGCAAACGCCGGCACCGGCACCGCCGCAGCCAGCGAATTGGCCGCCACCTGCGTGGCCGCCACCCACGCCGCCAGCGCAGTAAGGCGAGTTAGAGGCGGCGCATCACCGTGACAACGCGGCCGAAGATTTCGACCTCGTTGGCGGGAAACACCATGGGCGACAAGCGACTGTTCGAGGGCACCAGCGTGACCACGTTGCCCTTGCGCTGATATGTCTTCACCGTGGCCTCTTCGCCGGGGATGCCGGCAATAACAATGTCGCCATTGGTTGCAGTGGCTTGCTGATGCACCACCACGAAGTCGCCATCGAGAATGCCCGCATCGATCATTGAGTCGCCACGAACGCGCAGCATGAACAAGTCGCCGTCGCCGGTGAAGTCGGTGGGCATTGGCAAGAGCTCTTCGACGTTTTGCTGCGCCAACACATCGGTGCCTGCGGCAACATCGCCCACGAGTGGGATGTGGCGCACGGGGCGGCGCTCCATAGCGATGCCTGAGTTGGGATCGAAGCGAACCTCGAGAGCACGTGGCTTCGATGGATCGCGGCGCAAATAGCCAAGCCGCTCGAGTGTGGCCAAGTGGCTGTGCACCGTGGATGGCGACGTGAGGCCCACTGACTCGCCGATCTCGCGCACCGAAGGCGGGTAGCCACGGTCCTGCATGTTTTGCTCGATGACATCGAGGATTTGGCGCTGGCGGGCGGTGAGCGAAACTTCTGTCATGTCGGGCAGCGTACGAGTGTTCGATAGCAAAGTCAAACACCCGTTCTAGAAACATTTGTTCGATCAAACGTTGACATCGAACGATCGTTCGGGCACACTACGTACGTCTGTTCGTCGAACACCCGATCGTGGGTGTCGTCGCTCCGGCGGGTTCATCATCAATCCACGCTGTTGGCGCAACCAGGAGACCAAGTCATGACCGCAACGCTGTACCCCGCACAATTCGGCGAGTTCGAGGTTCGCCTTGGCCTCGGTCGTCCTGCGCACTCGGTGTACATGCGTCGGCGTTTGGCTGTGGGTCTGCTGGCCGCTGCTTCTGTTGCGGTTCTTGGTCTGTCCGCCAACACAGTTCTGGCGAACCGTGGGGGTGTACCTGCCTCCACCCCCACGGTTCGTCCAGCCAATGTCGCCGTAGCGCCTGGCGCAATGCCCATCGCTATGCCAGCGGCCGTGGCCTCAACCGCAGTCACCTACATCGTGCAGCCGGGCGATTCCATCTGGCAGCTCGCCGCTCAGTTCCATGGCACGCACGGCTTCAACAACTACGTCGACTCACTGATCGCGGCAAATGGCGGCACTGTGTTGCAGCCTGGCCAGATCTTGGTGTTGCCGTAGGTCGCATCACCCGCGTTGGTGACTAGCCTCACGGGGCATGCATTGTCCCTCCTGCCGCGCCGATGACACCAAGGTCATCGATTCACGCTTGGCCGAAGAAGGAAACGCGATCCGCCGTAGGCGTCATTGCCCGCAGTGCAGCCATCGGTTCACCACGTATGAGCGCCTCGAAGAGTTGCCGCTCGCCATCGTGAAGAGCTCAGGAAATCGCGAGTCGTTCGATCGTGGCAAGGTCATGTCTGGTGTGCAGGCAGCATGCAAAGGCCGTCCCGTTTCGCCCGAGCAGATCGAAGCGCTGTCAGAGGCAGTCGAAGACGATGCCCGTTTGCACGGCAACGAAGTGGCCAGTGCCGTGGTCGGTCTGGCCGTTCTCAACCGCCTGCGCGAACTCGACGAGGTTGCCTATCTGCGCTTTGCCAGCGTGTACAAGAACTTCGATGCGGCCGGCGACTTCGCCCGCGAGTTGAAGCTGTTGCAAAAGCTGCAATCGAACAAGGGCTAATCGGCGCGCAGGTAGCGGCTGAACAGAAATCCGTCGTCCTCAAGCAGATGCGCCAGGTGAAACCGGTGGCTCATTGGGGGAGCGGTGGTGATCAGTCGGGTGCCGTCGCCGCCCACGATTTGCGGCGATGTGGTGAGGTTGATCTCGTCGATCAGGTTGGCGGCTGCGAGCGCACCGTTCAGCGTGGGTCCGCCCTCGGCGTGCACGAAGGCTGGGTTGCCAGGCAACGAGCGCAGTGCGGCATCAAAATCGATCTCGCCAACGCCGGCGCGCACCGACTCGATCGAGCTCGGTGGAGCGTCTTCGGGCACGATCAAAAATCCGGCACCGCTCGCGAAGAGCGCGCTGCCTGCATCGACAGCTCCTGTGCGGCTCACTACGCCGATGCGTTGGCCGGGCTTGCGCGGGGCACCGTAACCCTCGCTGCGTACGGTGCCGGCGCCAACGATGACGACATCGGCAAATCGGCGCAACGTGAGCAGCACCTCGCGATCGGTGTCGCTCGAGAGGCCGCGTGACTCGCCGTCGAAGACAGTGGACCCATCGAGGCTGGCGACCATGCATAGCTCGACCCACGGCCGTCCGTCGCTGACCGCAGGGCGGGGCATGCCGTACGCCTCAGCGATGGTTATCGGCGTGGCGGGTAGCGGGTAGAGGCGTTGCACAGCGCGATACTTCCACTATGACTGAAACCGCGTCGACTGCAACCACCACGCAACCCGACCTTGCTGGCGATACCCGCACCGCATTTCGCACGTGCCCGCTCTGCGAAGCCAGCTGCGGGCTCGAGATCACCCTCAAAGGCGAGCAGGTGGTGCGCATCCGCGGCGACCGCGACGACGTGTTTAGTCACGGCTTCATCTGCCCCAAGGGTTCGACCCTCAAGCAGCTACACGAAGACCCCGATCGCATTCGTAAGCCGTTGGTGAAGCGTAACGGCGTGCATGTCGAGGTCGAGTGGGATGAAGCGTGGCAAGAGGTTCACACCGGTATCAACGGCATCATCGATCGCCACGGCCGCGAAGCGTTTGCCGTGTATCTCGGCAACCCAGGGGCGCACAGCCTGTCGGCAATGATGTACAACCGCGTGGTGCTGCAGTCGGTTGGCACCCGCCAGCGCTACAGCGCATCTACCGTCGACCAAGCGCCGCGCCAAGTTGCCTCGGCGTATGTGTTTGGCACAGCGGTCAGCGTGCCGGTGCCCGATCTTGACCGCACCGATTACTTGATGATCCTCGGTGGCAATCCCTACGCCTCGAACGGCAGCATGTGCACCGCTCCCGACTTCCCCGGTCGTATCGAAGCCATTCGGGCGCGAGGCGGCAAACTCGTTGTTGTCGACCCCCGCCGTAGCCGCACCGCCGAAGAGGCAGACGAGTGGTTGGCCATTCGTCCGGGCACCGATGCGTTGTTGTTGATGTCGATTGTGAACGTGTTGTTCGCCGATGGCTTGGCCAACCCGGGCCCAGTGGTTTCGGGTCTACTGAACGGCCTCGACGAAGTTCGTAATGCCAGCGCTGCGTTCACGCCCGAGGCAGTGGCCCCAACCACCGGCCTTGACCCCACTGTGGTTCGCCGTATTGCCCACGAGTTGGCCGCTGCGCCCACTTCTACGGTCTATGGGCGTATCGGCACCACCACTACCGAATTCGGCACCACAGCGTCGTGGCTCATCGACGTGATCAATATTCTCACCGGCAACTTCGACAGCCCGGGTGGCGCGATGTTCGCAATGCCTGTCGCTGGCGGCG
>CANNMD010000193.1 GCA_947505655.1 Acidimicrobiaceae bacterium
AGATCGAAGGCACCATTCGCGCAGTGAGCGAGCGCACCCGGGCCAAGGTGCATGCCGGTATCCAACGCGTCGCCGAGGGCGTTGCTGCCGCACACGACGCGACTGTCACCGTAGAGATTCGCTTGGGCTACCCGGTCACCTCAAACAACACCGACTTTGCCGCTTTCGCAACGCGCGTCGCTGGCGAGGTCGTCGGAGCAAACCGGGTCAGGCAAATGCCGAATCCGGTGATGGGCGCCGAAGATTTCAGCTATGTGCTCGAAGCCGTACCCGGGTCGATGATGTTCCTCGGCGGAACGTCTGCGGGCAAAAACCCTGCCACTGCCGCACCGAACCACAGCAACCGCGTGGTGTTCGATGAGCAAGCAATGGTGTCGGGAATGGCGTTGTATACGGCCGTGGCCATGCGCCACCTCGATTCGACATCTTGGCTTGATGTTTGACGTGCTCTCACCCGCCTCTTACACGAGAAATGTTCACTGTCACCATGCCACTTGAGACCCGTGAAGCTCCACGGCCCCGCACCCCATTGCGTGGCCCTGCACGAGCTCTTGCTCGTCCTCGCCCGTCGGCGTTGTTTGGCACCGATATCTGGATCATCGCCGCCGCCTATGTTGCTTGTGTCTTTGGCCTTTGGGCCTGGCACGGCGGTGTCTCTGCGCTCACGAGCAACTGGCTCGATGGATGGCTGTCGCTCTCGCAGCTCACGGGCTTGTTGGCATCGGCAAGCGGGTTGTTTGGTGTGGTGCTCGTCGCTCGCCCACGCACACTCGAACGTCACTTTGGTCTCGACAAGATGTTCGTGTGGCATCGCTACCTCGGCGAGAGCATGGCCGTGCTTCTCGCCGTGCACATTGTTTCGGCGGTCATCGCCGGCACCGCCGATGGCACCGGCTTGTGGGCGGTTATCCGCAACTACACCGGTCGTCAGCCCTACATGGCCATGGCCACCGTCGGTGGGCTGCTCATCTTCGTGGTCACGATTACCTCGCTGAAATCGATTCGTCGGCAGATGTCGTACGAAACCTGGTACTTCGTGCACCTCACTGCGTACGCAGCGCTCGCCGTCTCGTTCGGTCACGAAATTGTGCTGGGTAACGACCTCGCCGACGACAAAGTTGCCCGCTGGTTTTGGGTTGCCATTCACGTTGGCGTGTTGGTCGCAGTGTTGTCCGGGCGCTGGGGTCGCACGATCATGTCGGTGCTGCGGCCACTGCGTGTTGAGTCGGTCGTGCCGCTCGGTGCCGACGTCAGCGCCATCACGTTGGGCGGCCCAGGCTTGAGCCGTCTCGAGGCTCATGGCGGCCAGTTCTGCATGCTGCGTCCTCTGCGTCCGGGTCTGTGGTGGCAGAGCCATCCGTTCTCGTTGTCGGCGGCGCCCACCACCCGTGGATTGCGTTTCACGATTAAAGATCGCGGCGACGCCAGCGGCGTGATCAACAGCTTGAAGGTTGGCACCCGCGTAGCGGTCGAAGGGCCCTATGGCGTTGCGACACCCGAAGTTGCTGTTGGCACAAAGGTGTTGTGCATTGTGGGCGGCGTCGGGGTTGCTCCAGCGCGAGCAATGCTCGAACTGCTCACGCCCGATCAGCAGCCGATCGTGCTCTATCGGGCGCGATCAAAGGAAGACCTCGTGCACCTCGATGAGATGCAGCAGATCGCCAAGTCACTGCACGGCGAAGTACTCACGCTCGTTGGGCCGTCGGTTTCGCTCGCCGTGAAGGACCCATTTAGCGGTGATTCGCTGACCCGAGCAATCCCTGATGTCGCCGAGCGCACAGTGTTCGTGTGTGGACCCGATTCGCTCGTGCACGCCGCGCGTCGTGGGCTCAAAGCAGCCGGCGTGCCAACAGAAAACGTTCACTTCGAAATGGTTTGGTGGTAACCGTGAAACAACAGACCCCAGTCTCTTTGGCCCGTCGCGTGTGGCCAGCGCTCGCAGTGGCAGGTGCGTCGGCGGCATTTGTGTCGGCGCTTGATCACCCAACGCAGTTCGTGACTGACACGGTGTCACTCACCGGGGCTGTCGATCCAAACACGCCAGCCACATTGCTTTCAGTTCCGGCTATCGAGACCCCGACGGTTCCATCGGTGCCCGTAGACCCAAACGCGCCAGTGGCCACCGTGCCACCAGTGCCTGTTACCGCACCGCCAGTCGCCGCGCCCGCGTGTGGCGCACCGATTGCCGGCCCCGTGGTGAACACTCGGTGGGGTCCGGTGCAGGTGCAAGCCGGCCTCACCCCAGATCGCGTGGTGTGCGATGTGTCTGCGCTGCAGACGCCCAACAGCCACAGTCGCTCGGTGCGCATCAACAACTACGCCACGCCCATTCTTCATGACCGGATTCTCGCTGCGGGCAACACTCGAATCAATGGTGTCTCTGGAGCAACCATCACCTCGCGTGGCTATGTGGCCTCGCTGCAATCGATCCTCGACAACGCCTGATGTCTGGCCCCTTTCTTTCGCCGTTGCGCCGCAACGCACGATTGATGGGCACCATCGCGAGTGTGCATGTCTACGACGATCTCGACGACAGTCAGGTCGATGAAGCCGTAAGCGATGCACTCGCAGAACTCGAGCGGCTGGAGCAGATGTTCAGTACGTTTCGAGCCGACAGCGTCATCAGCCAGATCAACCGTGGCGATCTGAACCTGCTCGATGCGCCACCTGAAGTGATCGAGGTGCTCGATGCGTGCACGTGGCTCGAACACGCAAGTAACGGAGCGTTCAGCGCCCGACGCGAAGACGGCAGCATCGATCCAGCGGGGTTCGTCAAGGGATGGGCATGTGAGCGCGGCGCTGCTCGACTCGCCGCAAGCGGTCTTTCAAATTTCATGTTCACAATCGGTGGCGACTTGATGGTGCACGGTGAACCAGCGCCTGGCCAGTTGTGGACGGTGGCGATTGCCGATCCATTGCACCCCGATGTCGTGACACGTTCCATCGAGATCGCCGACGGCGCCGTCGCTACCTCGGGTACCAGCGAACGCGGTCATCACATTCGTCTGGTTCCCACCACCGACAATCGTTCGAACAGCGCCAACGAATCGCCGCTGCTGTCGTTCACCGTGATCGGGCCGAGCCTTACGTGGGCCGACGCCTTTGCAACTGCCGCGTTTGCGATGGGCCTCAAGGGACTCGAATGGGTGGCGCAGTTTGTTGGCTACGAAGCCATAGCCATCGATAGAACTGGCGGGGTCACCACTACGGCAGGCTTCACGCACGCCACTGTGTAGCCGCAGTTGCGTGAATGGCGTCTACTCGACCGAGAGTGACTTCAGTGTGAGCTTGGGCTCATCGGCGAGCAGGCGCTGCAGTCGATAGATGTTTTCGAACAGGGCAACCATCGAGCCATCGGCGCGTTGCAAGATGCGGATGCCGCCGATCTGACGCAAGCGATCGGCGCTTTCTTCATCGGTGCCGCGAATGGCTTGATACGGCGAACCCGTTAACTCGACGGGAGCGTTGAACTCGCTTTCGAGACGGTGAGCGAACACCTCGAACTGCAGTTGTCCAACGGCGGCCAGCACCAGTGCAGCGTCGCCCATGTCGGGGTCGCGAAGCACTTGCACAACGCCTTCTTCTTCGAGCACTTCGATGCCGCGGCGAAACTGCTTCACTCGGCTGGTGTCTTTTGGCCGGGCGTTGGTGAACAGCTCTGGGGCGAAGCGGGGGATGCCAGGAAATGTGACCGGCACGTCTTCGTACAGCGTGTCGCCGAGTTGTAATCCGTTGGCGTTCACCAATCCCACGACATCTCCGGGATAGGCCTCGTCGACCGTGCTGCGCTCGGCACCGAAGACGGTGGATGCGTACTTCGTTGCAAACGGCTTACCGGTGCGAGACACGGTCATGCTCATGCCGCGATCAAAGCGGCCGCTGCAGATGCGCACGAACGCGATTCGGTCGCGGTGCGAGCGGTCCATGTTGGCCTGCACTTTGAACACGAACGCTGAGCATGGCTCATCGATGGGCCGTGGTACGCCATTGACGTCGGGGCGTGCCGGGGGTGCTGGTACCAGTTCGACCACGGCATCGAGCAGGGCACGCACGCCAAAGTCGGTGAGTGCCGAACCGACGAACAACGGTGTGCTTTCGCCTGCGAGGAACGAGGGCATGTCGAGGTCGGCGCCAACCGCGTCGAGTAACCCGACTCCGTCGAGTGCGCGCTGCCACAGCACGCCTTCTTCAGCAGCCGCTTGTTCGAATGACATCTCCTCTT
The DNA here is from genome assembly GCA_947505655.1 of Acidimicrobiaceae bacterium. Classification (GTDB taxonomy): domain Bacteria; phylum Actinomycetota; class Acidimicrobiia; order Acidimicrobiales; family Ilumatobacteraceae; genus WLMZ01. Next base: position 4,223 of record CANNMD010000193.1, read on the forward strand.
CGGGCGCGATGCGTGCGCCGCGGGCCACGCGGGTGAATCGCGTGAACACCCTGCGGCGTCGATCGATGACACCGCGGAAGTCGCTGGCGTCGCCCACTGGCCACGTGATGGGAGTGGGCCGTAGATGGATCTTGGTTTCGATTTCGTCGAGCAGTTCGAGCGGATCAAGACCCGGGCGATCGAACTTGTTGAGGAAGGTAATCACGGGCAGCTTGCGTGCGCGACACACTTCGAACAGCTTCAGTGTTTGCGGCTCGATGCCCTTGGCCGAGTCGAGCACCATCACCACGGCATCGACTGCGGCGAGAACGCGATAGGTGTCTTCGCTGAAGTCGCGGTGACCGGGAGTATCGAGCAGGTTGATGACGCAGTCTTTGTATTCGAACTGCATCACGGCGGAGGTGATCGAGATGCCGCGCTTTTGTTCGAGCTCCATCCAGTCGCTGGTGGCGCTGCGGTTCTGGCCCTTGGCCTTTACCGATCCAGCCTCAACCACGGCTCCGGCATACAGCAAGA
>CANNMD010000194.1 GCA_947505655.1 Acidimicrobiaceae bacterium
GGCTATGGCGCCACCACGAACCGCAGCATTGCCGACGAGGCGGGCATCACCACCGGAGCGATCTATCACTACTTCCCGTCGAAGGCCGAGCTCTATGTCGGCGTGTACGAGGTGGTGCTGAAGATCGTGGCCGACAACTTCGACGCGGCCATTGCGGCCCCTGGTTCATTGCTCGTCAGATTTAGTCGCGCCCTCGATACGGCATCGAATCTCAACCGCAGTGATTCATCGATCGCTGGGTTCTTGGTCAGTGTGCCGAGCGAGCTACAGCGGCACCCGGAGCTCATCGACCTCATACGCGCCCTGCGCACTCATGCTCCTACCTTCGTTGGTCGGCTTGTGCGCGAAGCCGCAGCTGCGGGTGAGTTTCGACCCGACGTACAACCACGCGCTGTCGAAGATCTGCTCAACGCGGTGTTGTCGGGATTGGCCACATTCTCAACAGTGAGTGGAGACGCCGAACGCCATTGCGGCGCGACGCACGCGTTGCAACAGCTTCTGGCAGGGGAGCTCGTCGTCCCCGCCTAACCCACCGATCAGGGGGCGCTTGTGGTGCTGGTTGCGGGAACAGCCAAGCACGTGCCGAGGCCGTCATCGAGCACTGCTTGTCCGGCTGCGCTGAGCTCGGGCAGAGTGATGTTTTCGCGAAGCTTTTGAACGTCGGCAGTATCGAGCTTGGCCGCCACAGTCATCACGCATGCCTGGTCGGCGGCGAAACCAGCAACGCCTGCTTGGCCGACCCAAACCTGTGCGAACTGTTCGATCACTTGATCATCGGTGCCTACGGCAGTGACAACCGAAGCTGAGCCAGCAGCTGGCGTGTCGCTTGAGTCGGAGCTACTGCATGCGGACACGCCGGCGAGGCCGAAGGCGGCAAGAATGAGAAGTCTTGGCAGAGCAGATTTCATTGCGGCAATCTACCAATCGCAGTGAAGTGTCTGCGATGCGGGCGACTACGGGGCGCTGGTTGTACTTGCTGCAGTGGTAGTGCTGTCGGCTGTGCGGCATTTTTCGAGTTCGAAGCCCAATGCATCGCCCTCGGGGCTGAGCTTGGGTGCGAAGAAGCTTTCGCGGAAGCTCTGCACATCGGCGGCGCTGAGCCGAGCAACCACCGCCACCAAACAGTCCTTGTCGATCGTGAAGCCGATCGAGCCACTCTCGATCAATGCTTGAGTGATCTGAGCGCGTACTTCATCGTCGGTTCCAACAAGCGTGACTACGGGAGTCGTGCCGCCATCTTCGTCGGCGCCGCCGCCGGTGTCGGTATCGCCATCGGTGTCGGTGTCGCTAGTTGCTGCGGCCGTGTCGCTGGTGGCTGGCGTCGACGCAGCGGGTGAGCTTGAGCTACCGCATGCTGACAGGCCGAGCAGGGTGACCGACACAACGAACGTTCTGAGCAAGACGGATTTCATGGCTGAAAGTTACCAGTGGTCGAGATCTATCCCTGCTTCGAAAAAGCGACAAGCAGCAATGCTGTGAGCGACAACCCGTCCGCAATTCGGCCTGCCGCGATCTCGGCGCGAACAGTTGGCCAAGTGACCCACTCGATTCGTTCTGATTCGCTTGGATCCGAGGGGTCGCCCACGTAGGTTGCCGACTCGGTGAGGAACAAGTTGAACACTCCATCGCTGTTTCCGTTTTGCGGGAAATAGCGGCCGATTTGTCGGAGCGGTCCGGCTTGCCAGCCAGTCTCTTCGAGCGTTTCGCGAGCAGCGGCTTGTAGCGGCGTCTCGCCGGGGTCCACTCGCCCTGCGGGTACTTCCCAGCCCCACGTGTCGGTAGCGAAGCGGTGTCGCCAGAGCAACAGCACGCCACGGTCGGGGTCGTCGACCACGGTGCCCGAGGCCTCCGTGGGCATACGCACCACATGATGATCGAAGCGCGGGCCGCCAGGAATCTCGATGTCGGTGAGTGCAAGCCGAATCCACTCACTGTCATAAATGATGCGCTCGCCATGGACGATCCATTTCATGATGCGAGCAGCGCTCGATTCATCGAATCGATGGTGACGGCAATGAGACCGATCCATACCAACACGAAGCCCGCCACCCGCACAAGGGTAAGCGTTTCGTTGTAGACAAGCCATCCAAGCAAGAAGTTGATGGTCGGCACGATGTACTGAACCAGCGCAAGCACGCTGAGAGGAAGCCGCTTGGCGGCGAGCGCGAACATCAGCAGCGGCACTGCAGTAACAATGCCGGTGAGCGCCACGAGTATCCACTCGGTTGAGGTCGCGGTATTGATGATGCTTTCGGCGCGGGTGGAGCCCCAGACGACCAGGCCAACTGCGGGGATAAACAGAATCAATGTCTCCGTGGTGAGGCTTTCGAATGCGTTGAGCGTGCCTTGTTTCTTGAGGTACGAGTACGTGACCCACGAACTGGCAATCAGCAACGACACCCATGGAAACTGGCCGTAGCCAACGGTGAGCACAACCATCGCCGCGACCGCTAAGGCGAGCGCCACTTTTTGCACAATGCGAAGGTGCTCGTGCAAGACCATGACGCCCAGCAAGGTCAGGCCGATGGGGGTCATAAAGTAACCGAGCGCGGTTTCCATGACTCGTCCGTGCACCACGGCCCACACGTAGGTGGTCCAGTTGATGGAGAGCACGATGGCGCCGATGGTGATGCGCACGAGCACGGCGCGGTTGCGGAGCTTGGCGAGGAGCGATCGAGTTTGGCCACGGGAAACGAGCCACGCCCCCATGAGCAGCGCCGAGGTAGTGATGCGGTAGCCGATCAACTCAAACGCGTTGAAGTGTTTGAGCGCCTTCCAATAAATGGTGACGAGGCCCCACAAGAGGTAGGCGCTGATGCCCCAAAAAACTCCGCTGCGCTCGGTGCCGTGGTCGCTTGACTCAGGCGCGGACACAGGCCGCAGCAGTGCTCACGATTTCCAACCGTTGAAGTAGGTGATCTCTTCGGCGGGGCGGCGGTTACCTGGCTTGAATGTGTCGCCGGTGTAATACGCCACTGGCGTGAGGGCCACCTGCGTCACCGTGTCGGGGATACCGAGCAGGGCGCGAGCTTCGGCCTCGAAGGCCAAATGCAATGTGGTCCATGCCGTGCCGAGGCCACGGCTGCGGGCGGCCAACATAAAGCTCCACACGGCGGGCAGCACGCTGCCGTAGAAGCCGGCCACCGAACCCTGCGGGCCCTCGGGTACGCCGAGGCTGCACGGAATTACCAGCGCTGGCGCTTGGTGCAACACCGTGGCGAGATAGTCGGAGCTGTCCATGATGGCGTTGGCGCCGGAGCGTCCGGTGCGTTGTACGGCGTCTTTTTGCATCGCGATGTAGGGCTCGTATGCGCGGCGGTACAGGTCGGCGAGGCCCATCTTCAGATCGGGATCGTCGACAACGATCCACCGCCAACGTTGCAGGTTGCTCCCTGCTGGCGCTTGGCACGCGATGCGGATGCAGTCGGTGATGAGTTCGCGTGGCACGGGTCGATTGAGGTCGAGTCGCTTACGCACCGCCCGAGTGGTGGTGAGGAGACGATCGGTTTGGTTCAGGTCGAACGATTCAGCCATAGCCGCCTACAGTACGGCGATAAGGCGCGTTGGGCGGATCTGGAGATGACAATGGCAACCCCAAAAGAGCTTTGGCAAGAGGCCTTCGAGGCCAGCAAGCTTCGCGATGGCGCAACCAACACGATGAGTGGCATCCCGCTTGAGCCTGTCTATGGCCCCGACGATGCCGAGCATCCGGGCGTCTATCCCTACACCCGCGGGCCATACGCGTCGATGTATCGCTCGAAGTTGTGGACGATGCGTATGTTCGCCGGGTTCGGAACCGCCGACGACACCAACTGGCGCTTCAAAGAGATCATCAAGTCGGGCGGTGACGGGCTTTCTACGGCGTTCGATATGCCCACGCTGCTTGGCCTCGACAGCGACGACCCGATGTCGCTTGGCGAGGTCGGCCGCTGCGGTGTGGCCGTCGACACCTTGGCCGACATGGAAGATCTGTATGCGGGCATCGACTTGGCGAAGACCACGACCTCGATGACCATCAACTCGCCAGCGGCGCCCATCTTTGCGATGTTCGTCGCTCAGGCCGAAAAAGCTGGTGTGCATCGGTCGCGGCTTGGCGGCACTTTGCAGAACGACATCTTGAAGGAATATCAGGCGCAAAAAGAGTTCGTGTTTCCTCCGCGTCAGAGCATGCGTCTGGTGCGCGACACGATCAAATTCACCGCATCTGAAATGCCGAAATGGCACAGCATCTCGATCAGCGGATACCACATTCGCGAGGCCGGTTCTACGGCTGCCGAAGAACTCGCATTCACGTTGGCCAACGGTTTCGCGTATGTCGAACTCGCGATGCAGGCCGGGCTGGCGATCGATTCGTTTGCGCCGCGCCTCAGCTTCTTCTTCAACGCTCACATCGACTTTTTTGAGGAGATCGCCAAGTACCGCGCCGCACGTCGCATCTGGGCGCGGTGGATGAAATCGCGCTATGGCGCCGAACTCGACCGTTCAATGCAGCTCCGGTTCCACACCCAGACTGCTGGGGTGTCACTCACCGCGCAGCAGCCCGAAGTGAACATCGTGCGCACCGCTATCGAGGCACTTGCTGGCGTGCTCGGCGGTACGCAGTCGTTGCACACCAACTCGATGGACGAAGCCTTGGCGCTGCCCACCGAGCGCTCGGCGCGTATTGCCCTGCGCACGCAGCAGGTCATCGCGTACGAAA
>CANNMD010000195.1 GCA_947505655.1 Acidimicrobiaceae bacterium
ACTGCTGCAGCTTCGACACGTTGGGGTCGCCGTTGAGCGTGTGCATGCCGCCGGCGGCGTGCCACGTGGACCCAGCGGTGAGTTCTTTGCGCTCGAGCAGAACCACGTCGGTCCAGCCGGCCTTGGTGAGATGGTAGAGAACGCTGGCACCGACGACGCCGCCGCCGATCACGACGACCTGAGCTGAAGACTTCACTGAGAATCCTTTCGAAATGAACTACTGCGTATTACTTGCGACCGATGCTTCGGCCTAGAAGTCGGTGGGGACTCCACCTTCGGAATGACGACGGTCGACGAATGCTTGCAGTTCTTCGCGCACCGAAGCGTCTATTGGCGGTGGCTCGTACGCGGCAAGCATCTCTTTCCAGATCTGATTCGCGCGATCGGGGGCCTTGGGGCTGCCGGCTTCTTCCCACGATTCGTAGTTGCGCCAGTCGGAGATCATTGGCTTATAGAAGGCCGTGCGGAAGCGGTCTTGTGTGTGCTGCGTACCAAAGAAGTGGCCACCGGGACCCACATCGCGAATGGCCTCGAGCCCGAGCGTGGCTTCGTCGACCACCGGAGGCTCAAGGAATGCCGACACCATGTGCAGCAGGTCGGCGTCGATGATCATCTTTTCGTAGCCTGCGTGCAGGCCGCCTTCCATCCACCCAGCGCCGTGCATCAGCATGTTGGCGCCGCCCATAGTTGCGCCCCACAGCGAGAACACTGACTCGTATGCAGCTTGTGCATCTACGGCGTTAGCGGCACACACATTTGAGCTGCGGTACGGCAGGTTGTAGCGGCGGGCGAGCTGGCCGCCGACCATCGCGGTGCGCATGTACTCGGGCGTTCCGAATGCCGGGGCACCCGACTGCATATCTACGTTTGAGGTGAACCCGCCGTACACCGCAGGTGATCCGGGGCGCACGATCTGTGTGAACGCAATGCCTGCAAGCGCTTCGGCGTTTTGCAACGCAAGTGCGCCAGCCAAGGTGACTGGCGCCATCGCGCCAGCCAACGTGAACGGGGTGAGCACCACAATCTGGTTGCGTGACGAAAATTCCATGATGCCCTGCAGCATCGGGATGTCGAGGCGCAACGGCGAACTGGTGTTGATGACGGTGAAGATCGATGGCTCACGGTCGAGTGTTTCGTCGTCGATTTGGCGAGCGATGCGCACCATCTCAAGGCAGTCGCGGTTGCGCTGGCGCCCCAGGCTGTACGCGTGCAGCGGCTTGTCGCTCAACGTAAGCGCGTCGAAGGTGGCATCCAGGTGGCGGATCGATGCATGCAGATCGATGGGCTCTACGGGATAGCCGGCCAAGAAGTGAACGCTGTTGAGCATCTGCGCGAGGCGGATCAGGTTCTTGTAGTCGGCGTGGTTGCCGGTGCGTCGGCCCTTGTCCATGTCGAATGCGTTTGGTGCGCTGGCTACCGAGCCGAACGCCATGTAGTCGCCGCCGATGATGAGGTTGTTGGCTGGGTTGCGGCTGTGGAACGTGAACGACGACGGAGCGGTCTTGATCTTTTCGAGCACCATCTCGCGGTCGAAGCGAACTCGAACGCTGCCGGGCTCAATGCGGGCACCAGCGTCGGCCAACAACTGACGAGCGTCGGCGTCGAGAAAGTCCATGCCGATCTCTTCGAGAATCTGCATCGACGCGTCGTGAATCATCTCGAGTTCGTCGGCCGATACCACGTCGGTTGGCTTGTACGGCATACGCGGCTGGGCCAGCGGACGTTGTACGGGAAGGCGACTTCTCTCAGCAGTGGATCGGCCCTTGCGCCGTGATCCGCCGCTCGGCGCCTCGCTTTGAATTTCGCTCATGTTGTGCCCCCGAGTGCGACGCGCTGACCAGCGAATGCTACTCCTTCAAAGTTGGCACAGACGTACCGTGAATTACTTCATCCGCCAGCAGCGCGATTCCCCCGCCACGCGTGAGCGCACGGTCAACGTGCGCTCACGCATCGCGGACGAAAATGGCAGCCACGATTAGATTGCCCGTGTGACTGAAGCCGTCGGCCGGGTGACCCAACAAGATCATTCGGCGGGGCTCGATCGTTTGACCCGTCGGGGAGTTGTTCTGGCCACGGTTATCGGAGCCGTCTGGCGCATTGCGATGTTGATCAGCAGGTGGAATCTGGGCTTGGTCTTCAACGATTCGGTCTATTACAGCTATCAAGCGCAGCACAATGCCCAAGGCGAATGGTTCCGCTTGGTGTTCACCAACGGACCTGGCGCCGAGCACCCTCCGCTGGCCTCATTGTTGATGACCCCGGCGAGTCTGCTTGGGCACCTTGTGTTCTGGCAGCGGGCCACAAGCACCTTGCTGGGTATCGCGGTGATTCCACTGATCGCATTGCTTGGTCTGCGGCTTGGCGGTAGGCGAGTGGCGGTCATCGCAGCGTTCGTCGCTGCCGTGTACCCAAACCTGTGGATCAATGACTCGCTCGTGATGGCTGAGTCTGCATCAGTGTTCTTCGTGGTGGTTGCGTTGCTGTGCGCATGGCGGTTTCAGCAGCGCTTCGACTACCGCTCGGCGATCGTGACCGGAGTTTTGGTTGCGCTTGCAGCGCTCTCCCGCAGCGAGTTGATTGTGCTCGCGCCGCTTCTCGCTTTGATCGGATTCAGGGCGCGCCCTCTTCTCGAGTGGCTCAAGCGCGCAGTGGCAATGCTCGTGGTGGTGGGCGCGGTGATTGCGCCGTGGATGATCTACAACTCCACTCGGTTCGATGCCCCAGTGTTGTTGAGCACCAACGAGGGCATCACCATTCTCGGGTCAAACTGCGATGCCACCTACAGCGGTCCGAAAATGGGTGGCTGGCTCACGGTGTGCCTCAGCGATGTCGTTATTCAGCCCGGTGAAGATGCTTCAGAGTTGTCGCGTCGGGAGCACCAGATTGCAGTGCGGTACATGCGTGAGCACGTGCGCCGTTTGCCGTTCGTTGTCGGTGCAAGATTGCTGCGCACCGCCGATTTATACGGACTTGATGACCTTGTCTTGATCGACATGGCCGACCAACGCGGCAGGATTCCATCGTGGAGCGGAATCATCAGTTGGTGGCTCCTCGCACCGCTCGCCATGGTGGGTTGGTGGCGTAATCGTCGCCGGTGCGGTTGGATATTGCTTGCTCCGGCCATCAGCGTGTTCGCTACGGCGGCCATCTTTTACGGTGCCCATCGATTGCGTGCGCCGCTTGAGCCAGTTGTCGTGGTCTGCGCAGCGATGGCGATCGCAGGCAGCGCGGTTGGGCAGCGGTGGATTGGGCGTTTGCTGCAGCACCCGCGTTTTTCGGCGTTGGTCGATTAGCGGCGAAGTCGCTGCGCCACGATCCGTTGCTCCTTCAAGAACGCGGGCACGTCGGGTGGTTGCACGACGGCTCCCTTGATGAGGTCGTCGAATTGTCGGGTCAGCGTGCGCACGTGTTCAGCCGAGGTGAGCACCAAATACATCTGGCCGATGTACAGCGCGGCGCGCAACGGCCCAAAGATGGTGACTGGTGCCGCAAAGCGTTGGCGGCCGTCGAAGAGAAACCAGCGCAGGGTCGGGTACAACTCGGTGCACAGGTCGATCATGTGATCCAGTTGCGCGAGTCGGCTGCTGAGCTCTAAGTCGCGCCAGATGCCGCCGCCCCGCGCGAACGTTTCAATCTGTTGCACCGAGTTGCAGCACTCGAGGTCGGTCTCGGGCGCTCGGGTCCAGGCCAAACGCGCAGCCGCTGTCTCGATCTTTTGTTCGGGCCTGCTTGCTACGTAATCGCCCATCTCAAAGCGAATGACCTCCTCGGTCTTGAGTAGGTCGGGCAGGGTGGACGGCACGTAGCGAATCTTGTAGCCGATGGCTTCGCGCAGCCAGGCGATGAGTCGCTCGTCGTTGTGCGCCAACGCGTCGCGCTCGAATGACATCTGTTCGTTCATCATCTCGGCTTGCATCGGGCCGGTGTTGCTGAGGCCGATGAGCCAGTCGATGGAGACCTGTTGGGTCTCGGCGATTGCGGCCAACGTTTCGATTCGTGGGAGTCGCCGATTCGTCGGCGAAAGCAACTGCGACAGTGTTGATCGGTCGAGCCCAACGGCTTCGGCGAACTGGCTGCGATTTAGTTTTGAATCGTGGATCACCTTGTCGAGGCGCTGCTGAAAGGTGCTCAGAATGTTCTTACGATCAGTCATAGATGCAGTGTAAACACCTCATCTGATGTGTAAACGCAACAGACTGGGGTTATTTCTACCACAACTGGTGTGACTGTGCGCATATGCCTCGCCGACAAATCGGTCCTGAGGAGAATGTTTCGCTAGACCTTGAGGCAGTGCATCTCGCAGCGACATCGGGGCAAACGAAAACTGACTGGCCAACAATCGTTGTTGCCGTTGCCTTTTGGATTTCGTTCGTTGCAATTGTCCTTGCGAATCAGCATCTGCCGACGGTGATCGTGGTTGCTGCGCTGGCCGTGCTCGGTGGTTTGTATATGTCGCTTCAGCATGAGGTGATTCACGGTCACCCCACTCGGGTGCGGTGGCTGAACTGGTTGTTGGTTGCTGCTCCGCTCGGAATGGTGTTACCGCTTGATCGATACCGCGACACCCATCTCGAACACCACCGCGCCGTGCTCACTGATCCGGCGAGCGACCCCGAAAGTAAATACGTCTCGGCCGAAGCGTGGCAGCGCTCGAGCGCCGCATTTCGATGG
>CANNMD010000196.1 GCA_947505655.1 Acidimicrobiaceae bacterium
ACCTCTTCGACACAGCGACCCAAACAGTGCGCCCATTGGCCATGCGTGAGCCCGGCCACCTGAGCATCTATCTCTGCGGCCCCACGGTCTACGGGCCACCGCACCTCGGTCACGGCCGTGCCACGTTGGTCTACGACGTGTTGCGTCGTTATCTCGAGTGGACTGGCATTCAGGTTCGTCTGGTCAGCAACATCACCGACATTGACGACAAGATCATCAACCGGGCCGAACGCGAGAATCGCCCCTGGCAAGAGATCACTCGCAAATGCGAAGACGTGTGGTTCGAGGCGATGAAGGGCCTCAATGTGGCCCGCCCCACCGATATTCCGCACGCAACCGAATACGTCGACGAGATGGTCGAGATGATTGGCGAACTGATCGCGATCGATCGCGCCTACGTCACCGCCGATGGCGTGTATCTCAGTGTCGAGACCGTGCACGACTACGGACTCTTGGCGAATCAAAATCTCGAGGGCTTGCTTGCCGGTGGCGGCGATCGCGAAGTCTTCGGCGCCGAGAACAAGCGTCACCCTGCCGACTTTGCGTTGTGGAAAATCAGCAAGCCGGGCGAACCCAGTTGGCCTGCGCCGTGGGGCGATGGCCGTCCTGGCTGGCACAGCGAGTGTGTAGTCATGAGCCTCGACCTGCTCGGCGAAGGTTTCGATCTGCACTGCGGTGGCATGGACCTCAAGTTCCCACACCACGAAAACGAGCGTGCTCAGGCTGTTGCGCTGGGCAAGACCTTTGCCAATCACTGGATGCACAACGGGTTCGTGGTCGATGCCGAGGGCGAGAAGATGTCAAAGAGCCTCGGCAACGTGGCCAACCTGCTCGACCTCATCGAGCATTACGACGCTCGTGCGTATCGCATGTTGCTGCTGCAGACGCACTACCGCGGTCCTGTCCGGGTGGGCCAGGACAACATCGATGCCGCGGTCAAATCGCTTGCCGGCCTCGATGCGTTCGCTGCTCGCACGGCTGCTGCGGCTGCCGATGGTTCAGTAACCGCCGACGCCGACGTGCTGTCGCAATTCGGCGAGCGCATGGACGACGACCTCGACACACCAAACGCGATGGCGTTGCTGTTCGACACGGTTCGTCGTGCCAACGCTGCACTCGATGCCGGCGACCAGGCTGGCGCAGGTTCGCTGGCCGCCGCAGTGCATGCGATGTGCACCGCAATTGGCTTGGTGCTCAAGACCGAGGGCGACATTCCCGCCGAGATTGCAGAGCTGGCCAGCGCCCTCGATGCTGCCCGCGCCGCAAAAGACTTTGCCGCTGCCGATGCCCTGCGCGCTCAACTGCAGGGTCTTGGTTGGCTGGTCGAGACCACGAAGCAGGGCACCTCGGTTCGACGCTGATCACTCGCAGCCTGGCCGAGCGCCGAGGCATGTTGGGATTGCGTTGCTGAAGGTGGCAGCATTGGTGTTCGTGTCACGTCCTGAGTCCACCCCTCGAGCCCCGCTACCACGCGGGTTCTGGGTCATCTGGACCACGGTCGCGCTCGACCTCGTGGGCTTCGGCATTGTTGCCCCGATTCTCGGCCGCTACGCCGAGCGCTTTGGCGCCAATCCGCTCACGGTAGGCCTGCTGTTTGCTTCGTTCTCGTTGGCCCAGTTTGTGTGTGCGCCGTTGCTGGGTCGACTCAGCGACCGCGTTGGCCGCAAGCCGATCATCTTGTTGTCGCTGTTCGGCACTGCCGTCGGCAGTGTGATCACGGGCGCTGCTGGTGCGCTGTGGGTGTTGTTCCTCGGTCGCATTCTTGATGGCGCCTCAGGTGCAAGCGTGTCGGTTGCTCAGGGCGCTGTATCTGATGTGGTGGAGCCGAAAGATCGGCCGCGAGCCTTTGGTCTGCTCGGAGCAGCGTTTGGCGTCGGCTTCGTTGTTGGCCCTGCGCTCGGCGCATTGTCGGCACTTCGCGGCCCGTATCTACCGTTCTATGTGGCTGGCGCGATCGCGTTCGTCAACGGATGCATCGCCATCTTCCGTCTTCCCGAAACTCATGTGAACCGGGGGCCTCGCCAGAAGGCTGAGAAGTCGGTGCACTCGGGCGAACTCTGGCGCCTCGTTTCGGTGGCCTTCATCGCTATCGCCGCGTTCAGCGGATTCGAAGCCACGTTCGCGCTGCTCGCTCAACGCCGTTTCTCGCTCAACGAAGGTGGCATCGCTGTTGTCTTTGTGTGCATCGGTGTGTTCCTCGTGATTGTGCAGGGCGGCGTCATCAGGCCAATCGGCGCGAAGATCGGCGTGCGCGGGTCGGTGTCTGTTGGGTTGGCGTTCAACGCTGCGGGTCTGCTTGTACTTGCGTTTGCAACAAGTTGGGCAGTGCTTGTCCCGGCCCTTGTTCTGCTCACCTTTGGGCAGGGTCTTACATCGCCAAACTTCACCACCATGGTCACCAGCGTCGTGCCGCCTCATCAACGTGGTGAAGCGCTCGGATTTCAACAAAGCGGCAGCGCGCTGGCCCGAGTTGTCGGCCCCGCACTCGCCGGCCTGCTCTTCCATCACGTCGGCATTCCTGCGCCATATCTGGTTGCTGCCGCGATGTGCGGAATCGGGCTGGCCGTGCTGAGTTGGACACGCACCGCGTGAGCGACACACACGACGATCCGCCGGCATTGGGCCGACTCGCCGATCTTGATCGTCGTTGGGTGCCCTCGGGCACTGTTGAGTTCGATGTCACCCGCGTGCGCACGATGGGTTACCAGCCCGGCCTTGATGGCCTGCGCGCAATCAGCGTGGTCGCGGTCATCTTGTACCACGCCGGGTTCGGCTGGATGCGTGGCGGTTTCTTTGGCGTCGAGGTGTTCTTCGTTGTGTCGGGATTCCTCATCACCTCGCTGTTGCTCGACGAGCGCGAGAAGAACCAACGTGTGAACCTCGGCCAGTTCTGGGTGAGGCGGGCGCGACGTTTGCTGCCGGCGCTGTTCACCATGATGTTGGCGGTGGCGATGTGGGCCAGCATGTTCGGCACCGCCGAGCAGCAGTCCACGTTGAAGCGCGACCTTCCGTGGTCCATCTTCTACCTCGGCAACTGGGGCCAGATCCTCGGACACGCGCCCTACTTTGCGTCAGCCGATCCGCCACTGCTTCGCCACCTCTGGTCACTTGCCGTCGAAGAGCAGTGGTACCTGATTTGGCCACTGGTGTTCATCGCCGCGATGTCGGTAGGCACTGGTCGCCTCAGTTCTCGCGCCAAGGCGTTTGCTGCCACAGCGTTCGCGCTGATGGTGCTGATGTTCGTGCTGCACGCCACCACGCCAGACGATGGCTCGATTTCGGTGCTGGGCAATCAGGCCAACCGCACCAACTTCATGTACCTCAGCACGTTCACGCGAGCCAGCGGTTTGCTGCTGGGCGCAGGTGCAGCGTTCGTCTGGCGACCATGGCGGTCCACTCGCAAGATGCTCAAGTTCGGCACCCGACTCGATCCATTCGGCGCCGTAACGCTCACGCTGCTCGTGTGCATTATGAGTGTGGCCGAACTCACCGCAGGCTATGTGTACCAGTGGTTGTTGGCCCTAGTTTCGGTGCTGTCGATCCTCACGATCATGGTGGTTGTGCATCCGGCGGCTCTCGGGTTCCAGTCGCTGCTGAGCTGGCGGCCGCTTGTCGAGATTGGTCGCCGCTCGTACGGCTTGTACCTGTGGCACTGGCCGATCTTTGTCTTCAGCCACACGTATCACTCGGGGAGCTACACGCGTTTTGTTGTGGCGACGTTGATCACTGTGGCGGTCTCCGAGGTCTCGTATCGATTCATTGAGACCCCGATTCGAAACGACTTTGTTCACCAGTGGTTCCGCGATCAGCGCGCCTCGATGGGCAGCGATCGGGTTCGTCGTATTCGCCGCACAACCACGGTGCTCGGCGTGGTCGGCGCGATTGCGGTGGGCATGGTTGGCTTCTATGCGTCGGTCGCTCATTTCGACCCGGCGGTTGGCGGCACCGAGGCGTTTTTCGAAGTGCCCACGATTCCGCTCCCCACGACCCTTCCCTTCGACCCGGCAGTCACAACCACTGCGCCCGTTGCCCCTGTTGTGTCGGTGGCTCCGGTTGCTCCTTCGCTGCCGCGACGAGTCACCATCGTCGGCGACTCGCAGGCCCATGCGCTGGCCATCAACCTGCCCACCGGCATCGAGTCGACCTTCACGATCAACGATGGCTCAATCGACGGTTGCGGTGTCTACGACACTGGTCGGGTGGTGTCGACGCGCACCAGCTTCAGGCGGTCGTTCGCCGACTGCTCAGGATGGGCCGAGAAATGGGGCCGCTCGGCGTCGTCGGCCAAGGCCGAAGTGGCGTTGGTGGTTCTTGGCGCATGGGATGTGTTCGACCTTCAGCTCGCAGATCGAACCTTGGTGTTCGGCACCCCCGACGCCGATGCGTTGTACCTGTCACAGCTCCAGCAAGGCATCGATTCGCTCAAGGCGACCGGGGCACATGTGGCCTTGCTCGAGGTGGCGTGTATGCGCCCCACGGATGTGAAGGGCGCCGGCGTTCCGGCGTTACCCGAGCGCGGCGACGACACCCGAACGGGTCATGTGAACGATCTCCTCAAGCAGGCGGCGGCCAAAGACCCCACCCATGTCAGCTTCGTGGCGGGGCCTCAGGCATGGTGTTCCGATCAGGCCATCAGCGTCGATCTTGCCTATCGCTGGGACGG
>CANNMD010000197.1 GCA_947505655.1 Acidimicrobiaceae bacterium
AGATCAAGCAGCTCGTTCTGTTCATCGGCCAGCACTCGCTTGAGCTTGCGGGACGCCGACAAGATCAGCGGCACAACAGCTTCGGCAACGGTGTCAACACCCGACTCGGTTTGCGACTCTTCGTCTTCGACTTCGACTTCGGCGGCTGGCATTTCGACGCTGGCAGCACGTTCGACCACAGTGTCAGCGCGAGATTCGCGAAGGCGAGCAAACAGGTCGTCGACAGAGCTCGTTGGCTTGGTCTCGGCCCGATCAGAGGTCTTCCCAAACAGCGACACAACCCGAGCAGGCTCGCGGTCGTTGTTGTCGTTGCGGTCGTCGAACGGTGCTGGCTCGGGCAACGAGACAACCGTGTCGTCGTGGGACTCAACCAGTTGCAGGCCGATGGTGTCGTCGTCAGCTTCACCGAACACGTCGGCTTCGAGTTCGATCTCAAGCTCGACGACTTCGATGTCGAGCTCGACAATTTTGAGCTCAACGGCGGCGATCTCAACCTCGGCAACTTCAACCTGAGCCTGAGCCAACTGAGCGAGATCGTCATCGTCTCGGTCAGGCTGCATGTACATCGAGGTGGCAGGAACCATCAGCGGAACTGGGCCAGTGGTGGGCTGCAGGTTCACGTATTCGACTGGCTCGCCCAATGGCGTGAGCTCGGCCATCACATCGACCGCAGCAAGGCGCGAGCGCTCGAACGCCTGCAGCAACCTGTCGCGGCCATGGATCAACTGTTCGAGTTGCTGGCGAGCCAACTCACGACGGCGAGCCAACTCGCTCAACACCCGTTCGCGATATGCGCGGGCCTCGTTGACCATGTCGCGGCCTTGCTGCTTGGCCATCTGAACTTCGGCCTCAGCATCGGACGCGGCATCTTGGCGACGACGCGCTGATTCGATCTCGGCTTCTTCGCGAAGGCGTTGCGCTTCGTCGGTGGCCTCACGCAACAGGCGGGCGCTGCCATCTTCGGCGCGTGCACGAATCTGGGTCGCAGCTTCACGGGCAGTCTGCAGAACGCGAGCGGCCTCTTCGCCCAGCAGGCGAGTGGCGGTGTCGTCGTCCATCGTGACTGCATCGGATGAGCCGGGATGCTGCGCCGAGCGCAGTTCGCGCTCGAGGAAGCGTTCGCGCTCTTGCAAGCGCGCGAGTTCGGCGGCAACCATACGCAAAAAGTCGCGGACCTCGGCCTGATCGAAGCCCCGACGAGACGTAGGGAACTGCGCAGACGAGACCGATGCCGCCGACGACGGATCTGGGCGCGAGAAGGAAATGGCCATTGCGAGGAATCGTAGGTCGATTCGAGACGCGAGTGGTGGCAATCGGGTTCGAGTGCGTTGCGTTACGACGCGGGCTTGAAGCCCTTGCCCGGCAGGCCGAGGCGATCACCATTGCCACCGAGCTTGGTGAGCGCGGCAAGTGCTTCGTCGATGGTGCCGACCGGAATGATCTCGACCTGATTTCCGGCTACTGCGCGGGCAGCAGCAATCTCGGCATCGGACTGACCGGCCGGCACGAGAAAGTACTTGGTGCCGGTCTGTTTCACCGCTGAAGCCTTCTGCGCTAATCCGCCAATCGGCCCAACCTTGCCGTCGACATCGATGGTGCCAGTGACCGCCACGCGATTGCCGCCGGTGAGTTCGCCCGGAGTGAGTTCGTCGATCAACGTCAGCGTGAACGCAAGCCCCGCCGATGGTCCGCCGATGCCAGCCGTGTCGATGGTGACCGGGAACGGAGCGGCACCGACTTCGGTGGTATCGAACGGGTAGAAGCCCACGATGACGCGTGTTGGGTCGTCGGGCGACGCAATCAGCTCAACTTCGCCCTTTTGTGCTCCCGACTTGCCGGGCCTGTTGAACGAGACCTCAACCTTGTCGCCACCTTTGTGCCGAGCCAGGATCGGCCTGAGATCGTCGAGGGTCTTGATTGGTGTTCCATCGATGCTGATGAGTTCGTCGTCGGGTTGCAACACCTTGCCCGATGGCGCTTCCTCGGTGCACTTGGTGCCCTCGGCGTTCACCTCGTAGCACACGATTTGGTCGACAACGATGTTGCCCGGTTTGAGATCGATGGGATAGCCGAGCTTTGAGAGCGCCACGTATTCAGCCGCTTGCTTGGCCGAAACCATTTGTCGTCGGCCACGCGAGCTCTGTTGCTGCGGCGTGCCGCTTCCGTTGACATCTTCGAAGGTCATCAGTTGCACGTCGTTCTCGCGACGAACCATCAACCACGACAGCAACGACAGTTGCGGCTCGCGAATGGTGACGAACAAGATGCTTCCGTCGGCCGCGTATCGCTTGGCGCCGCTGATTGCCATACGTGGCTCGACGCTCTCAGCATCGGCCGGAACAAGTGCGTACGGACGCTTGATCGACGAAAACCTCGATGCAGTGAAAGACGAAGAAAGCAGCACTGCTGCGAGGGCAACGAACCCGACCGCCACAAGTGGAAGCGCCCAAATTCGATGACGCCGATTCGGTGCGACGCCGTCAACCGGTGGCGCAGGTACCATCTGTTCTTGCGTGTCAGTCACTGATTTCACCACTCGAGCGATCTGGATAGTTGGGCTCGCCATGCTTGCATTGCTGAGCCTTGGCTGGCGTAAGACTGCCAGAGCCACGCCCAAACCTACACGCGGCAACCAAGAACGCTTGCCAGGTATCGAGGTCGACGAACTCGTAGTGCCCGCATATCACCGCACTCCGGCGTTGAAGCGTTTGTGGGCTCTTGCCAGCGCCAGCGCACTTTCGATGCTGATCGGCGCACTCGTCGCCATCGCCCTCGCGGTCAGCCTTTCGTGGTTCGTCACCACGCTCTCAGACATGCTGCGTCGATGACCACGCTGCCCACCGCAACCGCCGCACATCGTCGGCGCATCATCGCGCTCGCTGGCCACACCGGCGATCCCGACACCGCACGCCAAGGCTTGAGCGACGCAGACCCATCTGTGCGCGGCACCGCGCTTGGCGCCCTGCATCGTCTTGGCGCATTGCGCACCACCGAACTCATCGAGAGCTTCAACGACGGCACCCCGTCGGTTCGCCGTCGCGCGGCCGAGGTCGCCGCTCACTACCCCGAGCTGTCCATGCTCGCGTTGCTGCACGACTCAGACTCAACCGTCATCGAGGTAGCAGCATGGTCGTGCGGCGAACACGAGTTGGTCTCCGACGACGAACTGTTCTGCTTGGTCGGTTTGGCCACCGAGCACGACGATGCCCTAGTGCGCGAAGCCAGCGTGGCTGCGCTTGGCGCTATTGGCGACGACCGCGGCTTAGTTGCGATCCTTGCTGGTTGCACCGACAAGCCCGCCGTACGCCGACGCGCCGTGTTGGCCTTGGCACCGTTCGACGGCGACGAAGTTGAAGCCGCGCTCAGCGCTGCGCTCGTTGACCGCGACTGGCAAGTGCGCCAAGCGGCCGAAGATCTCACACGCGACTGAGCGCTACCTTCTCGGCGGCATCGTGAGCGCGCATGCGCGTAGCCACAACGACGAGCAACGCCAAGACGCCGAGCAACACCAACGTGTCGATTGCAAAAACAATGCGGGCATGGGTGTGAACCCGGGTGCACGGTGTCCGCAAGTAGGCAAGCGATTCTCCAAGAAGTGGCAGCGGTTCGGTGCTGCGCGACGTGCTGGCAAACAGCGTGTAACACGAAACGCTTTGAGAAACCGGCACACCCGTTTCCTTGCTGACACCAACTGGCACGGCGTCAGACAGCGGTTGCGCCGCCCACAAGAAGAGAACGCACAGATACCACGCGATGACAGCGACGCCGCTGAGGATGAGATAGCGACGGGCTTGTTTCGACACGTTGCAGATCATACGGCGAGGCGTCATGACCCTGGCGTACGTCGGCGTCCTTGAGAATCTCAGGGCCGCCCACGAAGACTTTTCGGTGACGGCCGACTCAACGGTTCGGGGAAACCGCGAGCTCCTTGCCGTCACCGGTCGATGCGCTTTCGTGCATCAACTTGTCCCTCATTATGCGGAATCCACCAAGAATGTCACTAGGGCCGAAAGTCCCTATTTCCCAACTGCTTCGGCTCACTATGGTAAGCGACATGGGCAAGACGCCATAGCCCAATGATCCGCGCCAGTGTCGGCGCGTGATTCGATACGGTTACGCCATCGAACGGTGTCGATAACTCGTCGACGTCGCTGCTCGTGTCTCTTCTCAAAGGAGTCTGAAATGTCTCGTGTCCAACTTGCACTCAACGTTGCCGACCTCGACGCCTCGATCGAGTTCTACACCAAGCTGTTCAACACTCCCCCGGCAAAGATCCGCGAGGGATACGCAAACTTCGCGATCGCCGATCCGCCGCTCAAGCTGATCTTGTTCACCGGCGCCGGCGAGCCTGGTTCGTTGAACCACATTGGTGTCGAGGTCGAAAATGTCGAGGCTGTCGCTGCCATGATCACCCGCGCCAACGATCTCGGTATGGCGCAAGAGATTCAAGAAGACGTTTCGTGTTGCTTCGCCGTTCAGGACAAAACCTGGGTGAAGGGTCCCGAGAACGATTGGGAGATCTATTACGTAAAGGGCGACGCGCCCGAGATGGCATGCATCGTGAGCGACGAGCCCACTGCCTGCTGCTAATCAGGCGTCAATGACCTCGACGCGGATGCGCTTGTTGCCCTTGCCTTTGTTCTCGGTCTTCACCAC
>CANNMD010000198.1 GCA_947505655.1 Acidimicrobiaceae bacterium
AAGGGCACCTTCATCATTAACGGCACCGAGCGTGTCGTGGTGAGCCAGTTGGTTCGTAGCCCAGGCGTCATCTTCGAGCCCGGCGAGCGCTTCCGCCTTCGTAACCTCAGTAAGCACCAGCTCGTCAAGGGCACCGTGCACCCATACCGTGGCGAATGGCTCGAGTTCGACGTCGAGCACAAGCCTGGCAAGTTCGTCACCGCTGGTACCCGCGTGGCTCGCAAGCGTCGCCTCGGCATCTTCACCCTGCTGCGCGCCCTCGGCTACGACGAAGAGCACGCCCCAGGCTTCATCGACCGTTTCGTGGCTCACTTCGACTTCCTCGAAGACCAGTGGGACAAGGAGCGTCACTTCGCTCCTACCCAAGACGAGTCATTGGTCGAGATCTACAAGCGGGCCCGCCCAGGCGAGCCACCAACGCTCGAGTCGTCACGTGCCTTCTTCCGCAACGCGTTCTTCGAGAACCGTCGCTACGACCTCAGCCGCGTGGGCCGTTACAAGCTCAACCGCAAGCTGGGCAACGAAGTGTCGCGCCTTCCCGAGTTGTTCGGCCTCGATGGCGATCTGCTCGACCTGCCAACCGACGATCAAGATGTGCTCAGCCGTTGCGAAGTGGTCGCAGCGCTCAGCTACATGTTGCACCTCGTCAAGCAGGAGCCTGGCTACCGCCTCGACGACCAGGACCACTTCGCCAACCGCCGCATTCGCAGCGTGGGCGAGCTCATCCAGAACCAGGTGCGCATCGGCCTCAGCCGTATGGAGCGCGTTGTTCGTGAGCGCATGACCACTCAAGACGTCGAGGCCATTACGCCCCAGACCTTGATCAACATCCGCCCAGTCGTTGCCGCAATCAAGGAGTTCTTCGGAACTTCGCAGTTGTCGCAGTTCATGGACCAGGTGAACCCACTTTCGGGCCTCACCCACCGTCGTCGTTTGTCGGCCCTCGGACCTGGTGGTCTGAGCCGCGAGCGTGCCGGCTTCGAAGTCCGCGACGTTCACTTCAGCCACTACGGCCGTATGTGTCCTATCGAGACTCCAGAAGGTCCAAACATTGGTCTGATTGGTGCACTCAGCACGTTCGCCCGAGTGAACGAGTTTGGTTTCATCGAGAGCCCATACCGCAAGGTTGTCAACGGCGTCGTCGTCGACGAGATCGTCTACATGGCGGCCGACGAAGAAGAGAACTATGTCGTTGCTCAGGCCAACACGCCGATCAACGCCGACGGTACCTTCAAGGATCCCAAGGTGCTCGTACGTCGTTCGCCTCAGGCAGCCAGCCTCGACGACCTGCGCAAGATGCTCGAAGCCGAAAGCTTCTTCGGTGCCACCACCGACATCGCGTTCGTGCCCGGCACCGAGGTCGACTACATGGACGTGTCGCCACGTCAGATCGTGTCGGTCGCAACCGCGCTGATTCCGTTCCTCGAGCATGACGACGCAAACCGCGCCCTGATGGGTGCCAACATGCAGCGTCAGGCCGTTCCATTGATTCGGGCAGAGGCGCCATACATCGGCACCGGCATCGAGGCCCGCGCCGCTCGCGACGCAGCCGACCTGATTCAGGCAGCCGAAGATGGCGATGTCATCGAAGTCAGCGGTGAGAGCGTCACGGTTCAGTACAAGACCCTCGGTAAGAAGGTCTACCCACTGGCCAAGTTCCGTCGAAGCAACCAAGACACGTGCATCAACCAGCGCGTGCGGGTTGCCGAGGGCGCCAAGCTCAAAAAGGGCGACATCATCGCCGACGGCCCATCAACCGATCATGGTGAATTGGCGCTTGGTAAGAACCTGCTCGTGGCCCTGATGCCATGGGAGGGCTACAACTTCGAAGACGCGATCATCCTCAGCGAGCGTTTGGTGAAAGACGACGTACTCACGTCGATCCACATCAAAGAGCACGAGGTCGATGCCCGCGACACCAAGCTTGGTCTCGAAGAAATCACTCGTGACATCCCGAACCTCAGCGAAGACATCCTTCGCGACCTCGACGACCGCGGCATCATCCGCGTTGGCGCCGAGGTCGGCCCGGGCGATGTGCTCGTGGGCAAGGTCACGCCAAAGGGCGAGACCGAGCTCACCCCTGAAGAGCGCCTCTTGCGGGCCATCTTCGGCGAGAAAGCACGCGAAGTTCGCGACACCAGCCTCAAGGTGCCACACGGCGAAAATGGCAAGGTCATCGACGTCAAGGTGTTCACCCGCGAAAATGGCGACGAGTTGCCACCAGGCGTGAACCAGCTCGTGCGTGTCTATGTTGGCCAAAAGCGCAAGATCAGCGTTGGCGACAAGCTCGCTGGCCGTCACGGCAACAAGGGCGTTATCTCCAAGATCCTTCCGATCGAAGACATGCCGTACTTGTCCGATGGCACCGCCGTCGACATCATTCTCAACCCATTGGGCGTGCCAAGCCGCATGAACGTGGGCCAGGTACTCGAGGCTCACCTCGGCTACTGCGCCCGTTGGGGTTGGAACGACGTCAAGAACAACGTGACCATTGGCGACGTGCCCATCCGCGGCACCGAGACCAAGACCCGCCCGAACACCAAGCCGAGCACATTTATTGCAACGCCAGTGTTCGACGGCGCACACTGGGACGAAGAGGAAGCCGCTGGAAAGCACCCCACAATCCAGAGCATTTTGGCGAACCTCAACCCAGAGAGCGTCGACGGCAAGCGCCTCATCCAGATCGACGGCAAGACGCCGTTGTACAACGGCCGCACCGGCGAGTTGTACGACAACCCGATCACCGTTGGCTACATGTACATCTTGAAGCTCGCCCACTTGGTCGACGACAAGATTCACGCCCGTTCAACCGGCCCATACAGCATGATCACCCAGCAGCCGCTTGGTGGTAAGGCTCAATTCGGTGGCCAGCGTTTCGGCGAGATGGAAGTGTGGGCTCTCGAGGCCTACGGAGCGGCGTACTGCTTGCAGGAACTGCTCACCATCAAGTCCGACGATGTGCTCGGTCGCGTCAAGGTGTACGAAGCCATCGTGAAGGGCGACAACATCCCAGAGCCCGGCATTCCTGAGAGCTTCAAGGTTCTCATGAAGGAAATGCAGGCACTGTGTCTCAACGTTGAGGTCCTCGCTATCGACGGTAGCGAGATCGAGATGCGCGAGATGGACGAAGACGTGTTCCGTGCCGCCGAAGAACTTGGCATCGACATCAGCCGCCCAGAGCGCGGCACCGACGAAGACGACCGCGAGCGTGCTGCACGCCGCGAGCGCGCGTACTGAGCAAGAACTAGAACGAGACGACACGAGACGAGGCCAGGGAACGATGCTTGACGTAAACATGTTTGACCAGTTGAAGATCGGTTTGGCAACTGCCGACCAGATCAAACAGTGGTCCCACGGTGAGGTGAAGAAACCCGAAACGATCAACTACCGCACGTTGCGTCCCGAAAAGGACGGGCTTTTCTGCGAGAAGATCTTCGGACCAACCCGCGACTGGGAGTGCTACTGCGGCAAGTACAAGCGGGTGCGCTTTAAGGGCATCATCTGCGAGCGCTGTGGTGTTGAAGTCACACGTAGCAAGGTGCGCCGCGAGCGCATGGGCCACGTCGAGCTTGCTGCACCAGTGGTGCACATCTGGTACCTGCGCGGCACCCGTAGCTGGCTGGCATACCTGCTCGCAGGCGTCGAGACCAAAGAAGAGCTCAAGGCCAAGCAGCTTGAGAAGGTCATCTACTTCGCAGCCAACTTGGTCACCTGGGTCGATGCCGACAAGCGTCATGCCGACAAGTCGAACCTCGAGGCCGAGTACCTCGAAGAGCGCGATGCCATCCGCAAGGAAATGGAAGTCGCGATCGATCGTCGCTACAAAGAACTCGAAGACGAGGCTGCCAAGCTCGAGTCCGAAGGCGCCAAGGACAGCGATGTCAAGGCACGTGGCAAGGTCGCCGAAAAAGAAGTGGCGATGCTCCGCGACCGTTACGAGTCAGAGCTCGATTTGCTCTCGCGTACGTGGGATGAGTTCAAAGACATCCACAGTCGCAAGATCATCGACGACGAGATGCTGTGGCGCGAGCTGCGCGATCGTTACGGCGACTACTTCGAGGGTGGCACTGGTGCAGACAGCATCAAGCAGCTCATCGATCGCATCGATTTCGATGTCGAAGAGATCAAGCTTCGAGAGGCAATCGATCCACCAGAAGGCGGCCGCAAGCCACTCAGCGCACAGCGCCGCCAAAAGGCCATCAAGCGTCTGAAGATCGTTACGTCGTTCAACAAGCGCGACGAAAACGGTCGTCGGGTCAATGATCCAAAGGCAATGATTCTCGATGTCGTGCCGGTGATCCCACCAGAACTGCGCCCAATGGTGCAGCTCGATGGTGGCCGTTTCGCCACCAGCGACCTCAACGATCTCTACCGTCGCGTGATTAACCGCAACAATCGCCTCAAGCGACTGCTCGACCTCGGCGCACCTGAGATCATCGTCAACAACGAAAAGCGCATGCTGCAAGAAGCAGTCGACGCACTGTTCGACAACGGCCGCCGCGGTCGCCCAGTGACCGGCCCAGGTAACCGTCCGCTCAAGTCATTGTCCGACATGCTCAAGGGCAAGCATGGTCGCTTCCGTCAGAACTTGCTCGGCAAGCGCGTCGACTACTCGGGCCGTTCGGTCATCG
>CANNMD010000199.1 GCA_947505655.1 Acidimicrobiaceae bacterium
CGCAACGGCACCAGCCCCAATGCCGCCGTGCAGCAAATCGACTACATCTTCGCCTCCTCCGAACTCCGTTCTGAGGTGAGCAGGGTGTACGGCGGCGTCGGCGATTTTCCCGAGGCGTGGGAAGCCAGCGATCACGCCCCAGTGGTTGCCGAGTTCTTCTAACGCTCGAATTGATTGGGCGGTCTGCATCACTCACGTCACGCGCGGAGCCACATCGTGCGTTAGCAGTGCATGAACAACAGCGCATCTTCCTTCCCCTTCGTCAGCCTCGACCACATCGCTATCGGGCGGCCCATCACCCGGTGCGGCGTGAGTCTCTTTCCCATCTACACACACGTGGTGCCCCGCGAGTACCGCACGGGCCCTCGATCTGGAGTGCTGATCTCCGAGCAAGCCTCGGCAGAGGTTCCCACTCTCGTTGCTCATAACCCAACGAACTTTCCGCTGCTGCTCGTGGCTGGTGAGACCCTGATCGGCGGTCGACAGAATCGGGTGCTCAATGTGAGCGTCGTTGTGCCAGCCAATAGCGAGGTGCTCGTACCGGTGTCGTGCGTTGAGCAAGGTCGTTGGAACGAGGGCCGCGTCTTTGAAAGCGGTAGGTCGTTTGCTCCCCGGCGTGTTCGTCGCGCCAAGGTGGCCACGGTGGGCGAGAACGTTCGAGTCAGCGGCGTCAAGTTCGCCGATCAGGGGCTGGTGTGGGACATGGTTGGATCCGAGCTCAATCGTGTCCACGCCGTCAGCGCGAGCGGTGCCCTGAACGCAGTAGAGGCTCATCTCGATAGTGACAGCGCTCTTGCTCAGGCTCACGCCGAACTCCAGAAGTACGGGCCGCTGCAGGGCCAATGTGGCGTGATCGTTGCGCACGGTTCACGCATAGTGAGCGTTGAGTTGTTCGCCGCTCCAGCAATGCTGCGGGCTCATTGGGGTGCACTCATCCGAGGCATCCTCGCCGACGCTCCTCAAGGCGTGGTCGGTAGGCCATCTGCGAGCCAAGCGCTGCGTTTCATGCACCGTTTGGCTACTAGCACGCCGGTGGTCACTGACGGCGTTGGCCTCGGCCAAGAGCATCACGTGCGCACGCCCCGCATGGTTGCTCAAGTACTCGTTGTCGACGAAGCAATCGTTCATGCTTCTGCTTTTGCTCTCGCTGCCTGAGCCGTAGCCAGGACACGGCACGGCGGTCCTAGCTAGGCAGCGATTCCACCGATGGAAACGTGGTGGCTCGCATCCACCTGCGTACGACATCGGTGGCATGCACATCGTCTCGGTTATAGCGCACGAGTCGCTCGCGAAGCGTCGAGCGCACCGACTCGTCGGGGTCATGCAGCGCTTGGTGATGCCACGCCATCGAGTTCTCGCCTCCCGCATCGTGGTCGTCCCATCCGAATCCGGCCAAAGGAGCAATGAGTTTGAGGCTGTTTCCGCCGCCCGTGATGTAGTGCGTCTTGAATACCTGCAGCAGGTCGATCAAGCTGCCCGAGTTGCAGAATGCCTCAACCTCGCTGGGGGCGTTGCGCATGCCGAGTAGCGATGCTGCTGCTGCCGCCCCACGGCGAAGTGCCGTGGTCTCGGCCGCTTGGTACCAGCAGAACGCTCCAAAGGTTTTGCCTGACTGCGTCGCCTCGTTGCGGCGATTGGTGAACCAGTCCCAGAACTCGGCGAACACGGTCGCTTCCATGAGTTCGCTGGGTGGGGTCCAACTGACGAACGAATGCACGTCAACTCCGTCGAACGCGCCCCACAAGTAGACCTCTTGGTTCAAGGCATTCTCCATGTCGATGTCGATCTCTACATCAAACTGAGGAACAGCGACGGCATCGACACCTCGGCGGCGGTGAGCCATGTTTTGGCCGTGGGTGACGACGCGAGCGTGGTCGATTAGCTCTGGAAGCTTCCCGACGCCGGCAGACAACTTGACCACCACGGGGTCGAGTCTGCGCAGGTCGCCAACTGTGTTCAGCCCGGCTTCGATTGCCTGTGTCGATCGGCCAATGAGCGGTGCAAGATCGTCAGTATTGGCCCGCTCGGTTGGATCATTGAGCAGCTTGGCCATCTTGCGAACTGCGGATGTTCCGATGCCGGCCAGGGTCGTCGCTGTGGCATGGTCAAGACGTGCCACAGCTGCTCGTGTGGAGACACCTTCGCTACGCATCATTCGCCAACTTTGGTAGCCCTGCGAAGGAAGCAGGCTGACGCAATCTTGCGCTCGCATGCGCGGGACACAGAGCGACTTCCACGGGCACTTGGCGCATTCGGAGGTATTCACCGAGTCGACGATTTGTTGGCCTGCGGCACCCGCTGCGAGTACGTCGAGTCTGAAAGAGAACTCGAAGTCGTAACGCTGCAGTTGGGACTCGGCAGACAAGCCCTCCCAGCGCGGCTTGCCCGTCGGCGTATCCAATGGGTGCCACACGACGACTTGCTCTGAGCCGATTATGCCGCCGAAGCGCAACGACGAATCGTGACCGCAGGCTTCAAGCATCCGGTGATAGTGCGACAACTGCAGAAGGTCGTCGCTGATGGTCGCCGAGGTGCGAGTTTGCAACTCTGGGTTGCGGGCTGCAGCGGAAAACTGCAGTGCCGCGAATGAACCCACCGTCGCCGAGTCGCCCCGTGGGCTTAGCGCGGTCAGCGTTTGATGGTGCTTCACGTCGATCGGGTGATAAGCCCACGTGCCGTCGCCGCGTTGCTCGGCGCGAACGAGTACATCTGGCCTGCCAACGCGTCGTCCAATGGGATCGAGCGGTAACTCCCCACCCAAAATCACAATGGCGCCGATGCGCATGGCTTCGACGGTTTGTGACCGCGCATTTCTTTCCGCAGAAAGATCGGTGACCCCAACGTGCTGCTGGCGAATGAGTTCGAAGACGCGTGCCTCAAAGGTGTTGCCAGCGTCCATACGCAACCGATCGACCGCGTCCTCAACCAAAGGCACGGCGCCGGGCGGTGGGAACAGGTCGTAGTAGACGCGGAGAGGACAGCGCTTTGCGGCGTAGCCCCCTTGCGGCCGCACGCCGCTCACGTCTCGCCGCGGCTGATAGAGATCGTCGTTCATTCGGAACCCCTACTTTCGCCCAAGTGCCAACACAGTAACGCTGCGGCACCTGACCGCTGCACCGTCGCGAACCCGCAGGTGACATAGGCGTGCACCGACCTATTCTGCGAGACTCGCTGTCGGATATTCACCCCCACCCGAACGAGGAACTCATGCTCTTTGCTGTCCGCAAGATCGTCACCTTCATTGAGGAGATTCATCATGATCTCGGTCCGGTTCGCGAACACCCAGCGGTGAAGGGCGCGATCGCCGCCGTGGTGACCAATCCGTACGTGGGTCAATATGTGCAAGATCTGAGTCCGGCGAGCGCTGAGTTGAAAGCACTCGGAGAGCGGATGGGCAACACCCTTATCGCTCATCTCGGTGGTGATGCGAGCGCAATCGATGCGTATGGCAAGGGCATCATCGTTGGCGCTGCGGGCGAGATTGAGCACGGCGCGATGTGGCACATTCCTGGCGGCGCTGGCATGCGCGTGGCGCTTGGAAAGGGCACCTCGATCGTGCCGTCCACGAAGAAGGTTGCAGGCATGGGCGCTCGCCTTGATGTGCCGCTCACGCATCTCGAGTGGAGCTATGTAGGTAGCCATTACGACGCGATCGAGGTCGGTGTTCCCGATGGTCCCAAGCCTGACGAGATGGTGGTCATCTTGGCAATGGCCATCGGTGGTCGCCCTCACGCTCGTTTAGCCGGCGGCTTCACGCTTGCTGATCGCGGCAATCCCGGAGTGCCGGCATGAGCCCCGCACTCAGCGACAACCCACAACAGATTGCGGTCATCGGTATCGGACGTATGGGCTGGCACATCGCCGCACATCTGGCGCACGCTGGTCACTCGGTAACGGTGTGCGATGTTGTGACGGGCATGGCCCAACGGTGGGTCGACGAACACGGCGGAGCGATGGCCGACAGCCCGGTTGACGCTGTAAAGGGCTGTGCGTTCGTGATCAGCTCATTGCCCGCCTGCCGCGAATTACGAGCGGTGGCGGCTGGAATCGCCGACGCGCTCGCGCCGAATGCGGTGTGGATCGATCACTCAACCACATCGGTTGAGGCCGCTCGAGAAGTGGCCACGGCTGTCGCTGCGAGCGGAGCAAGTTTCCTCGATGCGCCTGTGTCGGGTGGTGTCGATGGCGCTCGTAACGGCACGCTCACGGTGATGGCCGGCGGCACCGAAGCAGCGTTCGCAACGGCCGAGCCAATCGTTGCCGCGTATGCGGCGCGCAACATTTTGATGGGCGATTCGGGCGCCGGTCAGCTCACCAAAATGACGAATCAGATCTGCGTGATTGGCCTCTGCCAAGCGCTGGCCGAGGGACTCGATTTTGCCGAGACTGCTGGACTCGATGTGATGAAGGTTGTGCACGTCATGCTGCAGGGCTCGTCGGCCTCGTGGCAGATGGCGAACCGCGCCGACAAGATGCTTGCCGGCAATTTCGACTTCGGCTTCTCAACCACGTTGATGCGCAAAGACATTGGGTTGCTGCTCGCCGAAGCAGGCGAGATGAACGTGCTGTTGCCCGTTACTTCAATGGTCAGCGGAATGCTTGATGAAGTC